>JBJEUI010000241.1:0-6654 GCA_051883755.1 Candidatus Ventricola sp. | reverse complement strand
CTTCAGGAATAATGAATGACATTCTGGAAATGCCGGGAGAATTGGACGGTGATGCACCGGGAATCCGGCGCATCATCCTTTGTATCGAAATCGGCCTATGAAGCCACAAAGGTGCGCAGCCGCTGCGCACCTTTTTCGGATCATAGGGAATCGTATATGGAATCGTTCGGCGGGAACTGATCAGCTTGATTGGGGATCAGGTACGATAAATTCACAGCGAAAGACTCATACGCGCGGGATTCCTTGAACTCTCCCTGACGTATGAGTCTTTTAGTCTGTTTGTGTTGGACGCGCTGTGTACCGAACGGTATGCGCGATGCAGCGGGAGGACAGGCGTTCATCACGCCCTCCTGCCCGATGCTTCATGGAGAATCAGGCGCTCGCCTGAGGCTTGCTGGTCAGCTTGATTGCGGCAAAGACCAGCGCCACCGCAGCAGCCGCCAGAATGGCGGAGCCGAGATATCCGGCTACATAGGAACCGGTGGAATCGTAGAAGCTGGCGCTGATTTTGGGCCCCACAAAGGCGCCGATGCCGTAGCCGATAAAGATCAGTCCGTAATTGCGGTTATAGTATTTGCTGCCGAACACCGTCTTGACGATGGGGGCAAACACCACCAGCAGGCCGCCAAAGGAGAAGCCCACCAGACAGATGCAGACGATGAAATAGGGCAGCGTGTGGGCGATGGTCAGCATGCACATCGAAAGACCGTTGAGCACCAGCACCAGAATCAGGGAAGGCCAGCCCTTGAGCCGGTCGTAGATGAAGCCGAAGCTGATGCGGCCGATCATGTTGGCCAGCGTCATGATGCTCACGCACATGGCGGCGGTCATGGCGCTCTGGCCAATCTGGTTCTGTGCGATGGGGGAGGTGGCGCTCACCATCATGGTGCCGGCAGCGTTGGCGAAAATGAACAGGACCAGCATGACCCAGAACACGGGCGTGCGCACCATTTCAAGCGTGCTGTAATTCTTGCCGCTCAGCTCCTTGGCCTGGGTGGCGGTGGGCGTCCAGCCCTCCGGCAGCCAGCCGTCGGGGCAGGGTACGATCATCCACGCCACAGCGCCCACGCCGATCAGGAACACGATGGCCAGAATCCGGCAGGCCATCTGTGCGCCGCAGGTGTCAATGAGCCACTGCGCGATGGGGGACATGATGAAGGGGCCGCAGGAGGCGCCGGCCTGCACCAGGCCCGAGATGGAGCCGCTCTTGTCGGGGAACCACTTCAGGGCGGTGGGCAGGCAGGCCGGATAGATGGTGCCCGCGCCTGCGCCGGCCATCACGCCGTAGAACAGATACAGCTGGGGAATGCTGGTGCAGAAGCCGGTGAGGAACCAGCCTGCCGAGAAGAAGGCCAGACCGATGTAAATGGCGGTGCGGGGCTTGAGCTTTTCGGCCAGCATGCCGCCCACAAAGCCCATGGCGCAGTAGATGAACATGTAGATGGTGTAGGCCATGCTGAACTGGGAGCTGCTCCAGCCGAACTGGTTGGTCATGGGCAGGCAGAACAGGCTGAAAAAGGCGGTCGCAGAGGTAAACAGGCTCTGAATCCACACGCCTGCAAAGACGCGCCAGCGGGTTGCTTTTGTGATTTTCATGTGCGGCCTCCTTACTGCTGCAGGGTGCCCAGGTCTAGACCCAGGTCACGGCCGCTGAACTTGCCGGCCGCGCGGCTGGTGCCCAGCCAGTAGACCATGTCGGAAATATCCGCGACGTCCAGGAACGGCACGCCGTCATACATCTCCTGCCAGTTGGCGAAGCTCTTGCCGGTCAGATCGTTGATGAATTTCACATAGCTGTCGGTTTCGCACATGGGGGTCTTGACCTTGGTGGGGCAGACCGTATTGACCACGATGCCGGTGCCCTTGAGCTCCTGCGCCAGCGTCTTGGTCAGGCCGCGCACGCCCCATTTGGCCATGCAGTAGGTGGCCAGCTGGGGCGTGCCGTACATGCCGGAGGTGGAGGAAATGTTGATGATGCGTCCAAAACCCTGCTTGCGCATGTACAGCGCAGCATACTTGTCGGTGCGCCAGGTGCCGATCAGATCGATGTCGATGACCTTCTGCACCTGCGCGTCGGTCAGCTCCCAGGTGTAGCCGAAGTTGATGACGCCCGCGTTGGCAATGACGACATCCAGACGGCCGAAGGTCTCCCAGGCCTGTTCAAACAGGGCCTTCATGTCCTCGTCCGAGGTGATGTTGGCGCGCACGGCCAGCGCCTTTGCGCCGGTGGCCTCGATTTCCGCCACCGTCTGCTGGAAGATCTCCCCGTTGGGGTCCTGCATATCCGCCAGAACCACATCAAACCCGTTTTCAGCGAACTTCAGCGCGTGGGCCTTACCCTGACCCATCGCACCGCCGGTAATCAGAACTACCTTGCGTTCCATCGTTTTCTCCTCACTTTCGTTTCTTTCGCAAGTTAAGTTTGACATGATTATAGCAAGGGTGTATGATAAATACAAATACACGTTTTTTATTGAATCAATCGAAAATCCTGATGATTTATAGAGGGGGAGAAACGCTGTGAACCTTGATCATCTCCGGTACTTCGAGGCCATCGCCCGGTGGGAGCATTACGGCCGTGCAGCGGAAGCGCTGCACGTCAGCCAGCCGAATTTGACGTATGCCATCTCCCAGCTGGAACGGGAGCTGGGCGTGCCGCTGTTTGAAAGGAATGGCCGCAATGTGCGGCTGACGCGATACGGAAAAAGCTTCCTGCACGCGGTGACGCAGTCCCTGCAGACGCTGGACGGCAGTGTCCGTGCCCTGCAGGAGCTGGGAGAGGGCGGCGGTCTGGTGCTGCTGGGCGGGATCCGCAAGCTGGCCTCGCAGACCGCTCCGGCGCTGATGCGCCGGTTCCTGGAGCAGCCTGGCAACGAGAACGTCCGCTTTGAGCTTCACACCGAAAGCGGATTCAGCGGCGATTTGCTCAAGGCGGTGGAGGAGGAGCAGCTGGACATGGCCTTTGTGAGCCATCCCGGGGATCCCACCGTGTTTGAGTGCGTGTCGTTCCAGCAGTCGCCGTTTGTGCTGGTGACACCGAAGGACCACCCATTGGCGCAAAACGGCAGCGTGACCCTCCGGGAAACGCTGCCCTATCCGTATGTATTCTTTTCCAAAAAAGGCGGTTTGCGCCGGGCCATTGACGAGCTGTTTAGCGAGATTGACGCCGCGCCGCAGATCGCCTATGAGACCGAGGAGGACACCGTGGTGGCGGGCATGGCTGCGGCGGGGTTCGGCATTGCCATCGTGCCGGATCATCCGGTGCTGCAATGCCTTAATGCGGCGGTGCTGCCCATCACCGAGCCGGATGCCAGCCGCACCGCGTATCTGTGCCGCAAACGGCTGGCGGTGCGCCCGCTTGCCGCGGAAAGGTTCTTTAGGTTCTGCATCGGGGCGCTGCAGGCGCTGCCGCAGTGAGGACGCCGGCATGTCCCGGCAGGCGGGAGAACAACCTGCGTACGCCGGGCGTTTTTGCGCTCCAGCCTTATGGATGCAGAAGAAGATCAAGTATCCTGACGGACAGGAGAATTGAATAACACAATCTCCTTTCGATTTGAAATGGTGCGCATTGCCTGCGGGAAACAAACAAAAAATGAAATTATCAAGAAATACTCTTGCATTTTTGCCTTATCACGACTATAATCAAAGCGAATCTGCCGGAAGGACGATTATAGCTATGGAACGAGATGATCTGGAAAAACGCAATATCGGTGAAAACCTGGATGCTCTGATGGTGCTCGATCCCCGCGGCTACGGCGTGTGCCGCATTCTGTACGCGGGCAGCCGTGCCGTCACCGGCGAGCCGCTGACCATGCACGCCGCCGAGGCGCTGTGCCGCTGCGTGCACGAGGGGGATCTGGTCTATATCCTCATGGGCTTTGTGCTGCTGCCGCACAAGGTGCCGGAGATGGACGGCATGGTCAGCTCCATGCTGCTCTCCCGCGCGCTGGTGCTCGCCTTCGGCGCCAAGCCGGTCATCGTCTGCCCGCAGGACTGCGTGGAGGCCGTCAAGCGCTGCGCCAGCGTCGTTGGTCTGCATATCTATGAGGATATCGCCACGGTGCGCGAGCTTCCGCTGAGCATGGGCGTCATCGCCTTTACCAAGGACGCCGCACAGGCGCCCGCCCAGGCTGAAGCAATGATCGCCGAAGGGCTGCCCGCTGCGGTCATCTCCGTGGAAGCGCCGGGCGCAAACGAAAGGGGCGTCTATCACAACGCGGGCGGCAAGGACGTCTCCGCCCTGGAGGCCAAGAGCGACGTGCTGTGGAACGCGCTTCGCGCGCGCGGCGTGCCGTCTGTGGCCATCGGCGACCTGGGCAACGAGATCGGCATGGGTCTCATCGCCGACCATATCCGCGCCTTCGTCCCCTATACCGCCCCGGGCGAGTGCGCCTGCGGCTGCGGCGGCGGCATTCTGGCCGCCAGCTCTGCCGACTGCATCATCACCGCCACCTGCTCGGACTGGGGCTGCTACGGCCTCATCGCCGCGCTGGCCTACCTGCGCCGGGACATGGAGATCATGCACAGCGAGGAGATGGAGGCGGAGGTCATGCGCGTGGCGGCGCGCAGCGGGATGATTGACATGACCGGCTCCCTGCTGCCCGGCATTGATGGCTTCGATACGAAGATGAACGCCGGCATCGTCAGCCTGATGCGCCAGTGCACGCGCTATGCACTGCGCTATTCCCATCGTTCCGACCACTGGTTTGTCTCCGTGCTGTCCAAGGGCTATTTCGAGTCCGGCATGGCGGCGCGCAGCTGAGAAAGGAGCCCCATGGAGATCGACATTCGCCCGGTCGGCGCCTGCGGTGCGCTCGCCGTGCTCGGCAGCCAGATCAGCGAGACGACAGGCGCAAAGGTTGCCGCGCTGGATCAGGCCGTGCACCGGGCGCACATCGCCGGGATGATCGAAACCGTGCCCGCGTTCGCCTCGCTGCTGGTGCGCTATGACCCGCTGCATACCGACTACGACAGCGTGAACGCCGCGCTGCGCCGCCTCGCCGCGGATATCGCCGCAGGGAACGCACAGGCCGGCCGCACGGTGGATGTGCCCGTCTGCTACGGCGGCGCATACGGCGAGGACCTGCCCGCCGTCGCGCGTCATGCGGGGCTCTCCGAGGAGGAGGTCATTCGCCTGCACAGCGGGCGCACCTACCGCATCTATATGCTCGGCTTCCTGCCGGGCTTTCCGTATCTGGGCGGTCTGGATGAACGCCTGTTCACCCCGCGCCTGCCGACGCCCCGCACGCGGATTCCCGCCGGCTCCGTCGGCATCGGCGGCCAGCAGACCGGCATTTATCCGATGGAGTCCCCCGGCGGCTGGCAGCTCATTGGCCGCACGCCGCTCTGCCTGTCTGCACCGGGGCGCGAGCTGCCCTATGCCGCAGGCGACAGGATCCGCTTCGTCCCCATCGACGCGCGCGAGTTCGAGCAAATTGCCGCGCGGGAAAGAGAGGGCCTTGGATGAACATTCTCTTTCCCGGCCCGCTGAGCACCGTGCAGGACATGGGCCGCACAGGCTGCGCCGCGCAGGGCTATCCCGAGTGCGGCGCATGCGACAAGTACGCCTTGGCGCTGGGCAACCTGCTCTGCGGCAATCCGGAGACCGCCGCTGCGGTCGAAATGACGCTCTCCGGCGCGACCGTGCAGTTTGACCAGGATGCCGTCATCGCGCTCACGGGCGCGTCCTGTACCCCGACGCTGAACGGACAGGGCATTCCGCTGTACGCGCCCGTGCGCATCCCGGCCGGAGCGACGCTGGAAACCGGCATGTTCACAGCCGGTCTGCGCGCCTATCTGTGCGTACGCGGCGGCGTGGAGGTCAAGCCCGTGCTCGGCAGCCGCTCCACCGACCAGAAGTGTCACATCGGCGGCCTCGAGGGGCGCGCGCTGCGCAGCGGCGACCGCCTGCCCATCGGTCAGCCCGCACCGGGATATGCTTTTGACCGGGCGGTGCGCGCCGCGAGGATTCTCGCAGACAAGCCCTGGCTGCTGCGGCCGCGTACAGCCCACTCCTTCCTGCCCGGGCAGGCTGTTCCGCTGCTGCGCGCGGTGCCCGGTCCGCAGGATGACGCATTCACCAGCGAGGGACTGCACACGTTCTTCTCCGACATGTACACCGTCACCACGGATTCAAACCGCATGGGCGTCAAGCTCAGCGGCCCCGCTGTCGCCGCAAAGGACGGCAGCGACATTCTCTCCGACGGCATTGTCGAGGGCTCTGTGCAGATCTCATCCAACGGCCAGCCCATCCTGATGCTCGCCGACCACCAGACCACCGGCGGCTATGCGAAGGTCGCCACTGTCATCGCGCCGGATCTGTCTGCCGCCGCACAGCTGCGGCCCGGCGAGCTGGCTGCCTTCCGCCCCGTCACCGCTGCGCAGGCCGTCAGGCTCTGCCGTGAAACCGCACAGCAGCTGTGCTATATCAAGGAGCTGATCCAACATGACTGATTACGCCGCCATGTCCCCCGCCGCCGTACGCGCGCTGATCCGCGAGGGGAAAATCGACTTCCCGACGACCGGCATGTGCGCGGGCTACGCGCAGGGCAACCTCGTCGTGCTGCCCAAGGCGCTGGCCTGGGACTTCCTGCTGTTCTGCCAGCGCAACCCGAAGTCCTGTCCGCTGCTGGAGGTCGCCGATGCGGGCAGCCG
>JBJEUI010000240.1:0-6750 GCA_051883755.1 Candidatus Ventricola sp. | reverse complement strand
ACCCTGCGCGAGCGCGAGCTGCCCAGTCCCACGCCCACGCCGGTCTACAGCCCGGAAAACTGGCCGACCAGCTACCGCACGCTCTCCCGCGGCCGCGAGGGCGAGGACGTGTACATGCTGCAGATGCGCCTTGCGGAGCTGGGCTATTACACCGGCACCGTCACCGGCGGCTACTACGGCGGCACCATCAAGGCCGTGGAGGCCTTCCAGCGCGACCACGGCCTGACCGTGGACGGCGCAGCCGGCAAGCAGACGCAGTCCCTGCTCTTCTCAAGGGACCCCGATTCCACGCCGTCTCCCACGCCCGCGCCGTCTCCCACCCCGACGCCTGCGCCGACACAAACGCCTGAGCTTGATCCGCTGCTCGCTCCGCCCTTGCCGCAGAGCGTCGGCTGACCCGCATTTTTTGAAGCCGCACACTTGCGCGCGGCCCCATGGCGATGTACAATAAGATATTATGATTGTGTATAAAGGAGTTTCTGCATATGAAGCACGTTGTCATCATCGGTGCCGGTCCCGCCGGTTTGACCGCCGCCTATGAGCTGCTGCGCGAACCCGGGGCCTATCAAATCACGATCCTTGAAGAGAGCGGCGCCATCGGCGGCATTTCCCGCACGGTGCGCCACGGCGGCAACCGGATGGACATCGGCGGCCACCGCTTCTTCTCCAAGGATGACCGGGTGACTGCGTGGTGGAGCGAGGTGTTCCCCGATCAGGGCGCGCCGGCGATGGACGACCGCCTGCTCGGCAGGGACGTGCCGCTGCACGAGGGCGGCCCCGATCCCGATAAGACGGATGAGGTCATGCTCACGCGCCGCCGCATCTCGCGCATCTATTACCGCCGCAAGTTCTTCGATTACCCCGTGCGCCTGAACGCCGCAACGATCTGCAACATGGGTCTGCCCACGACGGTGCGGGCAGGCTGCAGCTATCTGGCTGCGTGCGCGCACAAGCTGCCGGAGGATTCGCTGGAGAATTTCTACATCAACCGCTTCGGCAGGACACTCTACTCCATGTTCTTTCAGGGCTATACCGAGAAGCTGTGGGGCCGGCCTCCGCGCGAGATCTCGGCGGACTGGGGCGCGCAGCGCGTCAAGGGCCTGTCCATCCGCGCCATCCTCAAGGACGTGCTGCGCAAGCTGACGGGCGGCAGCGGCGAGGTGGAGACCTCGCTCATCGAGTCCTTCCGCTATCCCAAGCTCGGCCCGGGCCAGCTCTGGGAGAGCGTCGCCGGGCACGTGCAATCGCGCGGCGGCGAGCTGATCATGAACGCGGCCGCGACGGACTTCGCGATGGAAGACGGACGCATCACGGCGGTCAACTACGTGCAGGGCGGCGAGCGCAAGTCCATCCCCGCGGATGTGGTCATCAGCACCATGCCCGTCAAGGATCTGGTGCGCGGCCTTCCGTCCGCGCCGCAGAACGCACGGGAAATCGCCGAGGGCCTGCCCTACCGCGATTTCGTCACCGTCGGCCTGCTGGTCGACCGTCTGGCCATTCGCAACAGGACGAAGCTCAGGACGCTGTCCGATCTCGTGCCGGACTGCTGGATCTATGTCCAGGACCCCGGCGTGACGATGGGCCGCATCCAGATTTTCAACAACTGGTCGCCCTACATGGTGCGCGATCCCGAGCACACGGTCTGGCTGGGTCTTGAATACTTCTGCGCCGAGGGTGATGACATGTGGCGCCGCTCTGACGACGACTGGGCCAGGTGCGCCGCGGATGAGCTGCGCCGCATGGGCATCCTCGCCGGGGAAACGCAGCCGGCGGATTTCCATGTCGAGCGCGTGAAGAAGGCCTATCCCGCCTATTTTGACACCTATGCGCGCATGGATGAGCTGCGCGCCTATCTGGATACCATCGGCAATCTCTACTGCATCGGCCGCAACGGTCAGCATCGCTACAACAACATGGATCACTCGATGGCGACCGCCTTTGAAGCCGTGCGCTGCATCCAGTCCGGCAGCGAGGACAAGTCCCCCATCTGGAACGTCAACACTGACAAGAGCTATCATGAGGAGAAGGATGCGTAAGCATCCGCAGGAGGCCCGCGCATGATCATCATTCCCCGACGCACGCTGCGCAGCGCCGCGCTGCTGACGCTGCTGCTCCCCGTCGCCGCCTTTCTGCTGACATGGGTGCGTCCCGTATTCGCGCTGCCCGCCGTCGCGGCGCTTGCCGCCGCCTTTGTGCTGGACTGCCGCCGCCGCGCCAAAGAGACCAACTTCTTCGGCGACGATGAGGATGCACTGCGCATCTCCGGGTGGGCGCTGGCCGCGGTGATCGCCTGCGCGCTGCTGTGGACGTTCCTGTCCGGCATCGGCGGCATGTTCTATCAGAATGAGGACCATTACGGCCGCAACGCCATCCTGCACGACCTGCTTGAGCACCCGTGGCCCGTGCGCTTTGAGGGCACCAGCTATGCGCTGACCTACTACATCGCCTACTGGCTGCTGCCGGCGCTGGCGGCCAAGGGTGCGGCGCTGCTGCTGGGCGAGGGCGTGCTCTGGACCGCTGCCAACGCGGCGCTCTTTGTGCAGACGGTGTGGTTTCTTGTGCTCATCTTCCTGCTGCTGCTCTCCCTCGTGCGCGCGCGGACGCTCGTTCCCACCTGCGTGACGCTGCTGGTGTTTGTGATGTTCTCCGGCATGGACGCGCTGATGGCCGGCTTTTTGGGCGACTGGAACAACCAGATCGAGTGGTGGGCGGGAACATACCAGTTCTCTTCCAATACCACCTGCCTGTTTTGGGTCTACAATCAGGCCGTGCCCGCATGGCTGGCGCTGCTGCTCCTGCTCGATTCCCCGCGGGATGTGGGCGGCTTCGCCTTCGTCGGCCTGCTCTCCTTCCCCTATTCGCCCTTCCCGTTCGTCGGGCTGGCGGCAGCGATGGTCGCGCAGGCGCTGGCGCTGCTGGTGGACGCCTGCCGTGAACAGGGGCTTGCCCGCGGCGCATCCGGCCTGCTTGCCGAGTGCCTGAGCGCCCGCAACCTGCTCGCCTGCGCCGCTGTCATCCCCACCTTCCTGCCGTATTTTTCCTCCAATCTGGCCTCCAGCGATGCGCCGCTGCACTTTGAGCTGCTTTTGTACGCCTTTTCCCCGCGCACGGCGTTTTTCCGCCTGCTGCTCTTTGAGCTGGTTGAGTTCGGCGCGCTGGCGCTGGTCCTGGGCGTGCGCTGGCGCAGGAGTCCGCTGTTCCTCGCCTCGATCATCACGCTGGTGCTCTCGCCGCTGCTGCGCATGGGCTACAAGGCGGACTTCGGCATGCGCGCCTCCATCCCCGCGCTGACGCTGCTGTGCGTCTGCAGCGTGCGCTTCCTGCTTGACGCGCGCGAGCGCCGTCAGGAGCGCTATGCCGCAGGCGTGCTGGCCGCCCTCCTGCTCATCGGCAGCGTGACGCCGCTGCTGGAATTCGAGCGCGGCGCCTACAAGGTCATGCTCGCAGGCACCAACTTTATGTATTCCGACCCGTACAAAACGGTGCTCTGCGAGGACGCAGACACCTTCAATTTCATCTGCGAGGATGTGGATTCCAGCTTCTTCTACCGCCATCTGGCCAGGCGCTGACACGTTTCCCTGCCGCTTAGGAGGTTCCCTTCATGAACGTCTCTGCCTCCCGCCCGCTCAAGGGCGCGGGCCATGCCGTCATTGCCCTGCTCGTCGCGCTCTATGGCGCGATGGTGCTGGTGCTTTCCCTCGGGCACACCGTTTCCCTGCCCGTGTTCGCGCTCATCGCAGCCGCGATGCTGGCGCTGCTGCTCCTGCTCTCGCGCCGCCTGCGCGGCGCAGGCTTTTCCATTGCCGAAACGCCGCAGCCCCTTTCCCCGCGCGCCTTTGCGTTCGGAGCGGGGCTGTGTTTTGCGTCCATGCTGGTCTATTTCATCGCGTACTTCCCCGGCGGCGTCTCCACCGACACGCTGATGCAGTGGGAAGAGGCGCATCTGATGCGCTTCCACGACTGGCACCCCGCGCTGCACACCATGATGGTCGCACTGCTGACGCGCATTGTCGACCATCCTGCCTTTGTGCTGCTCGTGCAGCTCGCCGCCTACGCCGCTGCCGTGGGCTACGCGACCGCGGTGCTCGCGCGCTGGCGCTTCCCCAAGGCCGTGTGCGCGCTCCTGGCCGCCTTCCTCAGCCTGAATCCCGCGCTCTGCAGCATCATGACCTTCATCTGGAAGGACTGCGCCTTTGCCATCAGCGCGCTGTTCCTCGGCGTCCAATTGCTGGAAATCCACCTCTCCGGCGGAGCGTGGCTCGGCAAAAAGCGCCATCTGGCCGCCCTCGCGCTCACGCTGGCGCTGACCTCCATCCTCCGGCACAACGGGCTGGCCATGACGCTGCCTGCCGCCGTCTGGCTGCTGGTGAGCTTTCCTGCCCGCTTCAGGCGCGCGCTCGCGGCGCTGCTGGGCGCGGTGCTGCTCTTTGCCGGCATCAAGGGCCCGCTGTACAGCACGCTCAGCGTGACCTATCCGAAAAGCTCGCTCTCCGAGGTCTTCGGCGTGCCGATGGTCGTCCTTTCGCACATCTATGCCGAAGCGCCGGAGGCGCTCGACGAGGAGACGACGGCCTTCCTCTCCCGCTATGCCTCACAGGAAACCTTCTATGCGCTGGACGCCTGCGGTGACTGGAACGAAATCAAGTGGTATGTCAGCGCGCCGGATGTGTCAGACCTGACGCTCGCGCAGATCTCGGCGATGGCCCTGCGCGCCGCGCAGAAGGAGCCTCAGCTCGCCGTCGAAGCGCTCGCCGGGCTGTGGAGCCTCCCGTTTCTGCCGTTCCGCAACGCCTACTGGCGCATTTCCCCCTACACGAGTCAGGAGTTTGTCTTCACCTTCCAATTTGAGGCGGGCGGCTGTGCGCCGCTCCAGCGCGTGCTGGGCTGGCTGTGCCGCCTGTTCTCCAGGCCGGCGCTCTCCTGGCTGGGCTGGTGTCCCGGCTTTGCGCTGCTGGCCGTGATGCTCGCCTGCGCGCTGCTCGGCCGGGATCGTCCTCTGAGCGCGCTGCTGCTGCCCGCCGCGCTCATCGCCTATGACCTGGCGACAGCGCTGGTGCTCTCCAGCCCCACGGATTACCGCTTCTTCCTCACCACGCCAATGCTTGCGCCGCTGTGCGTGCTGGGCCTTCTGGCCCGGCTGCGCCGCCCGGACGCAGCGTCGTAACGCCTTCATCATGAAGGCAACCGCACCGCCTTCCGAAAGGAGCCTTTTCTTGAGTCGAAAGCAATGGGCCCGCCTCACATTGACGCTGCTGCTTGTCAGCCTGCTTATGATCGTCGGTTCCGTCGTGCTGATCGATCCGTTTGAGATCTACCACCAGGCCACAGCCTTTATCCCGCCGATTGAGAACGGCACGCAGAACTACTCCAATGCCGGCATCGCCAAGTCGTATGCCTACGACAGCGTCATCATCGGTTCCTCCATGACAGAGAACTTCCGGCCCAGCCAGCTCGACGAGCTGCTCGGCGGCAGCTTCATCAAGCTGCCCATCAACGCCGGTTCGCCGTACAACAACAAGCAGATGATGGATCTGGCCTTCGGCACGCACGAGATCAAGACCGTTTTGTACGGCGTGGACATCGAGTCCTTCACCTACTTCTACACCACGCCCAAGTGCGAGATGCCCGATTACCTGTACGACGACGATCTGCTTAACGACACGCAGTACTGGTTCAACCAGAGCGTGCTCGCCCAATACATCCCCAGGTGCCTGAAAACCCTGGGCCAGACCGATCCGGACCTGCGGGATACGATGTACACCTGGGGCTCAAAGTACGCCTACGGCGCGGAGGCGGCCCTGCGCGGCGTGACGATCAGCACCGAAGAGGTCGCGCAGGCCCCGCTTGAAGAAGACCCCACGCTTTCCCAGCAGACCCTGCTCAACGTTCAGCACAACCTCCTGCCCTACATCGAAGCCCACCCGGATACCGAGTTCATCTTCTTTTTCCCGCCGTATGCGCTCGTCCGGTGGTATATCTTCTACGAAAACGGCACACTGAACTATCATCACACGCAGAAGGAAGCCATCATCAAGAGCCTGCTTCCCTACGAAAACGTGCGTATCTATGATTTTCAGGCCGAGACCGACTGGATTCTCAACCTTGATCACTATATCGACGACGGCCACTACGGCCCGTGGATCAACGACGCCATGATCGAGGCCATCCATGACGACCGCTATCGCATCACGAGCGTAGGGCAGGCCCAGGAAAACGACGCCGTCATCAGAACCCTGGTGGACCGCCTGCGCACGCTGGGCGCCTGGCCGGAAAGCTTTGAACCTCTGCCCTGACCCAAAGGAGAACCTTGTATGCTGTTTAATTCCTACGTCTTCATGCTCGCCTTCCTGCCGCTGACGCTCATCGTCTATTTTCTCCTGGGCAGGCTGCCCGAGCGCTTCCAGCTCAACAAAGTCTTTCTGGTGCTGGCCTCGTTCGTGTTCTACGGCTACAACAACCCGAGCTATGTGCCCATCATCGTGTGCAGCATTCTGGTCAACTACGCGCTCAGCCAGATGATGCTCTCCTGTGAGAAAAAGGCCGTCCGTCTGCCGCTGATGCTGCTGGGCCTTGCGCTCAACCTCGGCGTGCTGTTCTATTTCAAGTATCACGATTTCTTCGTCAGCAACCTCAACAGCGCATTCGGCACGCGCTTTTCGCTGTATCACCTTGCGCTGCCGCTGGGCATCTCGTTCTTCACCTTCCAGCAGCTCTCCTATGTGATCGACAGCTACCGCCGCACGGTGCCGC
>JBJEUI010000239.1:0-6834 GCA_051883755.1 Candidatus Ventricola sp. | reverse complement strand
ACGCCGGGCATGTAATTGGCCAGGATGGAGCCGTAGCCGCCGTTCTGGTAGAAGTCGCCCATCTGCGCGTCGCGCCAGGCCTCGCGCTCCTCCGGGGAGAGCAGGCCGCGCTCGACGATCAGCTCCTCGAGCTCATCAAGAAACGCGTCGTAGCTGTCCTCCAGAGAAAGCAGGTCGTCCACGCTCAGCAGCGGATCGCCCTCCGCTGCCAGGACGCACACGGGAAGGCACGCAAGCAGCACAACCATCATGAGAAATCTGCGCATGAACGAGCCTCCCTTCGCGTCATGTTTTAAGAAATATTGGCGAAATCGCAATTGTCGCCTTCGGCTCCGCTGCGATTTTTGCTTATTGCGCTTCGCGATGAGAATACGTTAGGGCTGCCGCCCTAAAACCTGCCTGAGGGATTTCATCCCTCAGACTCCCTTCTTCGCTTCGCGCCGGTCATTCGTGATTCGGAGAAAATCACTTCGTGAAATAGATGATATCGCTGACGCTGCGCTCGCGGGACGTACTGCCCTTGTTCACGCGCTCGCCCTCCAGCACCAGGGTGGCGCTTCCGCCGCCGTCCAGGTTATAGGCGACGCGGCAGCCCTGCTCGACGAACACCTCCTGCAGCTCCTGCAGCGTCATGCCCAGGTCGCTCCAGCCGTCGCGCCGGCCGTCGGCGACGATGACGACGTAGTGGTTCGCATCCACCTGTCCAATCGCCGTGCGCGGCTCACGGATGGTGTCCTTGGTCGAGATGTAGTACTTCTCCGGCAGCTCGGTGATCTCGTAATTGTCCACCAGCAGCGGACCGAACATGAAGCTCTGCACCACGCCCGCCTCGATGTACTGCGCGCCCGTGCCCTGCTTGTAGTCCTTCGGGAGCAGCGACTCGAACGTGCCGTCCGCGTAGACCAGCAGCTGATGGCGGGTGGTCGCCAGGTCGCGGTAGAGCTCGCCGCCGCGGATGACCAGACCGGCCTTGTCCTTATAATTATAGTAGTCGCCGTTGATGGCCAGAACCGCGTCGTGACGCGCCGCGATGTCGATGGGCGCCTCCACCGCGTCCTTGGAGTACTTCTCGCCCGCAAACGCCGTCTTCAGCTGGGCGGGATCGTCCACGAAGATGTTGGCCACGTAGAAGCGCAGGTTCGTCTTGTTGAACGCGTGGCACCACTGATCGATGGTGATCTTCAGCGTGCCGTAGTCGTAGGTGTTGGTTTCCTCGATGAATTTTTCGTTGGGTTCGGTCTTGGCCAGAGCGCCCGCAGCCGCGGCGCACAGCAGCATGAGCATGCACAGCAGTGCGATTGCCTTGATATGCCTTTTCATGAAATAGCTTCCTTTCAAAATGCCAATATGTTGAGCAACAGGGGGTTTACGAGGGATTGGCCATGAACATGAGCACGTCGCTGACGGAGCGCTCCTTGCCGCCGGAGGGCATGTTCACGACCTCGCCCAGGAAGTACAGCGTGGTGGAGCCGCCGCCATCCAGGTTGAAGGCGAAATCCACGCCCTCATCCAGGAACAGCTGCTGCAGCTGCGGGATGCTCGCGCCGGTGGAATAGCCGTCGCGGCGGCCGTCCACCACGATGACGACGTAGTGCAGCGGGCCCTTCTGGCCGATGGCCGTGCGCGGCTCGTAATAGCCGTCGCCGCAGGCCACGTAGAAGGAGGTAGGCAGCGTCGCCGCCTCGCCGTTTTCCACCAGCACCGGGCCGAATTCAAACGTCTGCCAGGTGTTTTCCTGCTCGAGCTTGTTGGCCACCAGGCCCTGCTTGCCGGAGCGGTCCGTCTGCGCGGAGAGGTTGCCGTTCTCATCGACGATCAGCAGGTGGTGCTTCTTGATGTTCTGCCTGCGCAGCACCTCGCCGTTGCGGATGATGACGCCCTCGCGGTGATAGCGGCAGAAGTCCGCGTTGATGGCCAGCACCGGATTGTAGCGGCCCGCGATGTCGCTGACGGCCTCATAGATGCCGCTGCGGAAATCGTCGCCGGCGAACGCCGTGCGCAGCTGGCTCACGTCGCTGAGCTGAATGTCGCACACGAAGTAGGTCATGCCGTTTTTCTGCTTCTGCTCGATGGAGACGCTGAGCCTGTCGGTCTTATAGGAGAGCTCGCCCGGGGCGTACAGCTTGAACTGGCTTTCCGGCTCCGGCGTCACGCTCGGATCGGGCGTGGCCATGGCTTGTGAGAGGATCGCCTGCTGATCCTGCGTGTCGATGGCCAGCGCCTGGGCCAGCTCGCTCTCCGGCTCCGGGGTCGGGCCGGGCAGAACCTGAATCGTCTTCTCGTTGTGGTTCTGTGCCCATCCGGCGAAGCGGGTCTGCACATCCGGCACGTCGCTCATCGGCGCGCTGGCGTTGCACAGGGTCAGGAGCATCACCGCGCACAGCAGCGTCATGAGCGTTCGGTCCGTGCCCGGCCGGATGACCGGGAGATCGAAATGCCGCTTTCGGAATCTGCTCGCATGCTCTGCGCGCGTCTCTTCCTGCGGCGGCAGGTCATATCGCCTCATCGGGGTGCGCCTGAAGCTGTCCAGGCCCCGAACAGGCCGTCTGCGTTTCGCCATCCGCGATCCGCCTTTCCTCATAAAGAATCAGCATCTATTATACTTCCTCCGCTGCGATGTGTCAAACGGATGGATCATTTATACGCTTTGTACCGGGACATAAGAAAACGGACGGCTTCGGTGCGGAAATGTCCGTGCCGAAATCGTCCGTATGGTGCTGTTTGGATCAGCCGAGAAGCTGCACCATCAGCCTGGCCGCCAGCTCGATCTGCTGCGGAATCAGCGCGATGTTCGCCCATTCCCTGATGGTGTGCATCTTCTGGCCCTGCAGGCCGAGGCCGTCGAGCACGCCAATGCCCGCCTGACCGACGATGGAGATATCGCCCGCGCCGCCCGTGCGCTCGTGGTGCAGCGCGCGGCCCTGCTCTTTTGCGATGGCCAGCGCGGCGTCGAGCAGCGCCTGGCTCTTTTCGTTCAGGTCGATGGCGGGGTGGCTCGAGCCGAAGGTAACGCTTGTGGTCACGCCGGGCACGGGCTCCTGCGCGCAGATCGCGAGGATCTTTTCGCTGAGCACGGCCTTGAGCGACTGGTCGAAATACCGGAACTCGCAGCGGCAGCTGGCCTCCGGGGCGACGACGTTCTCCGCCGTGCCGCCGGAAATCACGCCGGCATTAAAGGAGATTTCCCGCTCGTCGTCGCGCAGCGTGTACAGGTTCGTAATGTGCGCGCAGAGCGCCTGGATGGCGCTGGCGCAGCGCGTGTACTGCGCGCCGGCGTGACCGGGGATGCCCTTGCAGGTGATCGTCACATCGGTGACGCCCTTGCGCGCGCAGGTGAGGCGGCCGTCTCCCGCCGGCTCAAAGCTCAGCGCGGCGAAGGACTCCTGCGCGGTGCGCAGCAGCAGATCGTGGCTCGACGGCGAGCCGATCTCCTCGTCCGGGTTGATGACGGCGCACAGGCGGATCTTGTCAAGGTCAAGCTGCGGCAGCGCCTCCCTGAGCGCGTAGAGCATGACCACAATGCCGCCCTTCATGTCGATGATGCCGCTGCCGCTGGCCGTGCCGTCGCCGTTGTTCGTGAAGGGGACGGCGACATCGTGCGGGAACACGGTATCCATGTGGCCCATGAGCATGAGCTGGCGCTCGCCGCGGCCGATGCGGCACACCAGCACGGGGCCGGTCGCCTCGAACTCGCGGCGTTCCACCGTAAAGCCAAGGGACTCAAAATCCGCCGCGATGAGCGCGGCCATGGCGGTTACGTCGGCGCGGTCGTGCGAACCGCTGGGCTGGTTGATATAGGCTTCAAGCGTCTTGATGGGATCTGTCAGCATGTGACTGTTCCTTTCTGGTGTTCAGGGCTGCCGGAGATTCCTCCGTTCCCGCTCCGATTGTATGTCTTCCCTATGGGAATAATTCAGGAATCTGCTTCACCAAGATGGCCTTCCCCACTGGGGAAGGTGCCCGAAGGGCGGATGAGGTTCCGCCTTAGAGCACCTTGCGCAGGAAGTCCTGCGTGCGCTTGTTCTGCGGATGGTCGAAGAGCTGCTCCGGCGTGCCGGCCTCGACGATCTGTCCGTCATCCATGAACAGCACGTAGTCGCCCACCTCGCGGGCGAAGCGCATCTCGTGCGTGACGACCATCATCGTCATGCCGTCGTTGGCGAGCTGGCGCATGACGTCGAGCACCTCGCCGACCATCTCCGGGTCCAGCGCGGAGGTCGGCTCGTCAAAGAGCATCACGTCCGGGTCCATGGCCAGCGCGCGCACGATGGCCACGCGCTGCCGCTGTCCGCCGGAGAGGTTCTGCGGCCAGGCCTCCCACTTGTCCAGCAGGCCGACGCGCTCGAGCAGCCGGCGCGCCTTTTCCTCCGCGTCCTCCTTGGTCAGGCCGCGCACGCGCCGGGGAGAGATGGTGATGTTGTCCTTCACCTTGTAGTGCGGGAACAGGTTGAACTGCTGGAACACCATGCCCATGCGCTGGCGCAGGGTGCTCAGCTCCTTCTTGCTCGCGGCGGTCATGTCGTTGCCCTCGAAGATGATGCGGCCGGAGGTCGGCTTTTCCAGCAGGTTCACCGAGCGCAGCAGCGTGCTCTTGCCCGAGCCCGACGGGCCGATGAGCACCAGCACGTCGCCCTTGCGCACGCGCATGTTGACGCCCTTGAGCACCTCGAGCTTGCCGAAGCTCTTGTACAGGTCGTCGATTTCGATGAGCACATCGCGGCCTGAGCCGGAATCAAACGCTTGTGTCGGCACGGCGCATCCTCCTCTCCAGCAGGGACAGAAGACCTGTCGCCGCATAGGTCAGCGCGAAGTAGATCAGCGCTGCGACGATCAGCGTCTCGATGTAGTAGTAGTTCACGGAGGCCAGCTTGTAGGCCTGATAGGTCAGCTCGTACACGCCGACCGCGTACAGGATGGAGGATTCCTTGATGATGGCGACAAACTCGTTGCCCATAGCCGGCAGCGTGACCTTGATGGCCTGCGGCAGGATGATGTAGAGCATCGTCTGCGCGCCGGACATGCCCAGGGATTCCGCGGCCTCGCGCTGTCCGCGCTCCACGCTCTGCAGGCCGGAGCGGATCAGCTCGGCCATGTACGCGCCGCAGTTGATCACCAGCGCGATGACGCACATGGTCAGGCGCGGCAGGCGCACGCCCATCTGCGGCAGGCCGTAGACGATCAGCAGCACCTGAACCAGAAGCGGCGTGCCGCGGATGAAGGCGACATAGGCGTTCATCAGCCAGCGCAGCGGGGCGATGGGCGTGTGGCGGAACACGGCGACCGTCAGGCCCAGGACGGAGCCAAACAGCACCGTGAAGAACGCCAGCTCCAGCGTAATGCCGACGCCCTCCAGAAAGGCGGGATACTTCGTGATCAAGATCTCCCAGGTTTTTCCGAGGTTGATCATAGCGTCTCCTTTGCTTTGTTCGTTGCTTGTCTTTCAGCCCGGCTGCCGCGCTTCGTCAGAAAACGACATGGCGGAAAGAGGATATGCCCCTTTCCGCTCAGCCGGTGAATGCGAATTTGTTGAGTTACTCGATCAGCGTCGCATTGAGCTTGACGGCCTCGTCAAACCACGCGTCGAAGGTGCCGTCCGTGGTGACGCGGTCGATCACGCCGTTGATAACCTCCAGCAGGCTCTCGTTGTCGCCCTGCGCGACGGCGACCGCCACACCGGCGGTGTTGTCATAGACGACCGGCACCTGGCTGATGGCGAGCTTGCCGTCGTAGTGCGCGATGTAGGTCTCCGCGACGGTGTCGGTCAGCAGCAGGCCGTCGAGGCTGCCCGTCAGCAGATCCTGCACCATCAGGGCGATGGTGTCCATCATCTGCGGCTCGGCATTGGAGAACTGCTCCTCCAGGATGCCCGCCTGCAGGGAGCCCATCTGCGCGCCCACGCGCTTGCCGGTCATGGACTCGACGGTGGTGAGCGTGTCATAGTCCTCCGCGCGCACCATCATGATCTGCGTGCCCGTGTAGTACGGATGGGAGAAGGAGACGACCTCCTCGCGCTCGGGCTTGACGGCCATGCCGGAGGCGATCAGGTCGATGTCGCCGGCGCGCAGCGCGGTGATCAGGCCCGCGAAGGACTGGTCGGCCAGCACCATCTCCACGCCCAGCTCATCGGCGATGGCCTGCGCCAGCTTCATGTCAAAGCCCTGCAGCTCCTCCACGCCGGTCTCCGGGTTGGTGTAGTAGAATTCATAGGGCGGGAAGCCGACGCTTGCGCCGACGATAATCTTGCCCTTCGCCTGAATATCCGCGAGCATATCCGCCTGCGCCGCGGCGCAAAGCGAGAGGATCATAGCGGCGCATACGACCAGCGCCAGGAGCTTCTTCATCATGATGCATGCCCTCCTGAAACAATGAATATTTATAGATTGGTTTCGCGTGTATGGTGTATAAATATACATGTTTCTGGCCGGTTGTCAATATGTCAATGCAAATTCCGGTGATAGTGCGCAAAAACAGAGCGCTCAGAAGGGGTTCTTTCGTGCATCCTGCGGCATGCTGCTGCTTACGCCCCGCACAGGCCCGCGTCCATGGCCAGGCCGGCATAGATGCCGCCCTGCCTGACCAGCTCGCTGTGCGTGCCGCGCTCCAGAATACCGTGCTCGCCGATGACGATGATCTCGTCGGCGTTTTTGATGGTCGAGAGCCTGTGCGCGATGACCAGCGTCGTGCGGCCCTTGGCCAGGCGGTCAAACGCCGCCTGAATGCGCCGCTCGGTCGCGGTGTCCAGCGCGCTGGTCGCCTCGTCGAGGATCAGGATGCGCGGGTTCTTGAGGAAGATGCGCGCGATGGAGACGCGCTGCTTCTGTCCGCCGGAGAGCA
>JBJEUI010000238.1:0-6936 GCA_051883755.1 Candidatus Ventricola sp. | reverse complement strand
GAGAGCATGTGGCGCAGCAACTTCTATGTGCAGAATGTCGATCAGCAGAAGCTCTTTGACACGCTGTGTACGAAGTACAAGATCCCTGAAGACCTGACGACGGAGCAGAAGATTCAGGTGCTCGGCGTCTGGGAGACCATGCAGAACAATGCGTTCCTCTCTCAGCCGATCACCATCGCCTCCAACGTCAGCTGGGAAACGGTCATCGAAATCGAGGCGAAGGCGCTGACGCTGGAGGGTATTACCGTCTCCGTCAGCAGCCAGCGCGTGTATCCGAACGGCACGATGGCCTGCCATGTCATCGGCTATATCGGCAAGATCCAAAACTACGACACCTATTACGCCAACTACAAGGACAAGGGCTACGCGCTGTCTGACCTGATTGGTCTGGACGGCATTGAGAAGACCATGGAGGATTGGCTCACCGCCTGTACCACGCAGCGCGTGGGCAAGCGCGTGGTGGAAATCGACCGCTACGGCGCCATCAACCGGACGCTTTCCACAACGGAGGCGACCGACGGCAACAACATCAAGCTGACAATCGACTCCAATCTCCAGCGCGTTGCGGAGGAGGCGCTGGAAAACAACATCAACTACATCCGTGATGCGCAGGAGGCGCTGCTCAAGAGCGACTCCTGGCTGGATGAAAACAAGACAGAGCTTCAGGGCACGACGCGTGACTTTGACTCCAACCCGATTTCCCTGGCGGAAAAGGGCGCAGTCGTCGTGGTGGACATGGAGGGCCGCGTGCTGGCACTGGCCAGCTATCCGCCGTATGACCCCAACGCGTTCATTGTGGGCGGCGAGGCAGCTGCCAATATCCTGCTGGATTCCCGGAACCCGCTGGTCAACTACGCTATCGGTTCCCGCGATACGCCGGGCTCCATTTTCAAGCTGGTGACGGCGACGGCCGGCCTTCTGACCGGACAGCTCACCATGACGGAGACCATTGACGACGATGGCAAGTTTACCCTGTACGACAAGAGCAATCCGCCGCAGTGCTGGATCAATCAGAAGCGCCTGAGCCAGCACGCCAATCAGACCGTCAAGGAAGGCATTACGCACTCGTGCAACTACTTCTTCTACACGGTCGGCTCCAGACTCTATGAAAACACGGACGACCAGCTCTACAAGACGGCCGCGCTCTATGGCCTGACGACCAAGACAGGCATCGACCTGCCGGGCGAGCTGCAGGGCTATGTGGCCAGCCAGACGACGCTCTACGACAAGAACAAGGCGATCAGCGCTTCCGAGCAGTCCACTTGGCGTCCGTCGATTGTGTTCAACCAGATCAAGCAGCACCTGATCGGCGTCGGCGAAGACTACAACATGACCTTCGAGGAGGAGAAGCTCAACAAGTGCGTCAAGCGCCTGATGGACATGGCGGTTGACTACAACCAGAGCGACTGGCTGCCCGAGATTCGTACGATCCTCATGGAGGAGCTGGACATGCCGCGCGAGATGGTCTACCTGCAGATCGTTGCCGGCGATACCTATATCAAGCTGAACGAAATCAAATGGGGCGGTTCGGAGGCGATCATGGCCGCGGTCGGTCAGTCGATCACCTCCGTCACCCCGGTTGCGCTTGCGCGCTATGTGGCGGCCGTTGCCAACGGCGGCTATGTCTACGATCTTCGTCTGGTCGATTCGATCATCTCGCCGGATGGCGAGGTGCTCAGCCAGAGCCAGCCGATTCTCGCCTCTCAGATTGAGGGAGACAACGTGGAGGAGTATCTCGCCTATATCCGTGAGGGCATGGGCGGCGTTGCGGAAGGCGACGGTACGGCAACGAGATTCTTTAGCTCCAGCGAATATGCGAACGTCCAGAAGTACATCGCCGCAAAAACGGGTACGGCTGAAAAGACGACGATCGACCTGGAGAACAACGCGTGGATGGTGGCCTTTGCGCCGTACGACCCCGACGATCCGGACATCGAACCGGAGATCGCTATCTGCGTGTACATCCCGCATGGATACAGCGGCTCCTACTGCTCGCTGACTGTGCGCGATATCGTCAAGTATCACCTTGAACACAGGCTGCTGGACAACGAGGACTTCATGGCGCCCTCCAACTCGCTGGCATACTGATGATCTCAAACGGAGAGGATTGCGATGGGAAAGATTTGGGCTGTGTGTTCCGGAAGCGGCGGCGTTGGCAAATCGATGATTGCGCTGTCGCTGGCCGCAGGCGCAGCCAAAGCGGGCAGGAAGGTCATCCTGCTGGATACCTCCGGCGTATCGCGCTGCTGTGATCTCATCCTGAGGATGGAAAGCGTCGTGACGCTCGACATGCTGGATGTGATCCGCAATCAGGTGGGCATGGAGTCTGCTCTGTATGCGGTTCCCCAGTATCCGGGCCTGCAGCTGGCCTGTGCTTCGCTCTATGACGACGTCTCGGTTGCGGATCTGTCCGGCATGACGCTGTCGCTGAACGCGCTGTGCGACGTTCTTGTGGCCGATCTGCCGACGGGGCAGGCCAGCCTGGGGCGCGGCGTGATGCGCGCAGGGGATGAGCGGCTGATGGTTACCCGTCCGGACGACGCATCGATCCGCGCAACGGAGCGGCTGATGATGCGCTGTACCGGCGAAGCTGCTGTGGACAGCCTGGTGCTCAACCGCGTCAGTGCGGAGCGCATCCGGAAAAAGACGCAGTATCCGCAGAGCACCGTCGAAAACCTGCTGGACCGCACAGCGCTCGCCTGCATCCCGGAGGATCCGAGCATCCCGGCAAGTGAACAGCGCGGCAGGGCCGCAATTGAATGCGACGGTCCGGCGTGGCCGGTGCTGAGCGGCCTGGTGAAGACGCTGCTGGGCGGCGCATAAACAAGACGAGGAGAAATCATGCGCAATTCGGATAATAATCGGCTTTCCAAGCCGCACTTTGACTGGCCGCTTCTGGTCGCCAGCTATCTGCTGGCGCTCTATGGCGTGCTGGCAATCACCATCGCCAACTTTAACCCCAACCTTGGCACGGATCGCTCGCTGCAGGAGCTGGTCATGGACGCCAACAACGGCCGTCTTCAGCTGATGTGGGTGGTCGTCAGCATGGTGGTTGTGGCGTTGATGATGACGATCAAGTATGATATCATCGGACGCCTGTGGCCGGTCATCTACTTTGTCGATGTGCTCCTGCTCGGCCTGGTTCTGACGACCTCCAAGATCAACGGTGTTGCGGGCTGGTTCCAGTTTCTGGATCGTACATTCCAGCCTTCGGAGCTGGCCAAGCTGGCGCTGATCATCACACTGTCCAAAGCGTTGACACGCTATCCGGACAGGCCGATTCCGAACTTTCGGTATTTTATCTATATCTGTCTGCACTTCGGCATTCCTGCGCTCTTGATTCTTTTGCAGCCGGATATCGGCACGCTGATGGTCTTCTGCGTCATCTTTATCGCGCTGCTGTTCCTGTCCGGCTTTGAGCTGCGCTGGATGTTCCTGCTGGGCGGACTGGCCATAGCGGCCATCACGCCGGTCGTCTTTTATCTGGCGTCGACCAATAACTTCCGCTGGCTGCGCCTGGTGGCGTTCATCAATCCGGAATCTGATCCAACGGGCAGCAGTTATCAGATCATCAACTCGAAGGTGACCGTCGGCTCCGGCGGCCTGTACGGCAAGGGCGCCTGGGCGGAAGGAACGCTGACGCACCTGAATTATGTGCCGGAAAACCACACGGATTTCATCTTCTCCGTCGTGGGTGAGACGCTCGGCTTTGTGGGCTCGCTCATCCTGCTGGGGCTGTATGCCTTCGTCATCTACCGCATGCTGCTGCTGGCGTATCATACGAAGGATCGCTTTGGCCAGCTGATTATTGTCGGCGTGATGGCCATGCTGCTCTTTCACGTGTTTGAGAACATCGGCATGTGCATCGGCGTTATGCCGATCACCGGAATTCCGCTGCCGTTCATCAGCTACGGAGGCACCAATCTGGTTGTGAACATGGCGGGCATCGGTCTGGTACTCAACGTGACGGCGTACAAGAGCTCGATCAATCTGCACGAAAGCCAGCGATCATGATTGCCGGTTCTTCTGTTCTTCCCTTGCGCATAGGCTTGTGCAGACAAGCAAAGGGGAGGAAGCAGCATGAATCAGCCGACAAACAAAGTCGTTGTTGCGCAGATGAAATCCCGCGAGCACGGGACATGGACACCCGTAAAGCAGAAAAAAAGGACAAGGAAACGGCTGCTGAGAAACACATCGATCTTTGCAGCCGTTTCCTTATGCCTGGGTGCGGGTGCGGTATTTGCGCTGCGCCATCCGGGCGGCGTCCAGTCTGTCATGAGCCATGTAACGGCCGGATTTGAATATGACGACACGCTGGGACGGCTGCAGTTTGTCAGCAACCTTCTGCCTGAGAGCGCCATGGTGTTTTTGTCGGGCGGGGAGGATATGCAGAAGCTTACCGTGCCGACCAGCGCGAAGGTATCCCATGAGTGGACGCAGGAGGAGCCCTGGCTTGAATACGCCTGTATCGGCGATGTGTGTGCCTGTCAGGACGGCGAGATCATGACGATCGTGAAGAACCGACAGGATGAGTATACGGTTCGCGTGCTGCACAGCGACGGGTATGAGTCCATCTACAGCGGCTTGAGTGCCGTCCACCTCAAGGAGCAGGATACGGTTTCTTGCGGGCAGCAGATCGGCACGTCGGCGGGTTTTGCTGCGTTTGAGCTGAGAAAGGACGGCCTGTCCGTGCTGCCCGTGTTTGCGGGAATCTAGCATGAAAATCTGCATCCATCCTGCCTTTGTGCTGTACCTG
Organism: Candidatus Ventricola sp.; assembly: GCA_051883755.1. Lineage (GTDB taxonomy): Bacteria > Bacillota > Clostridia > Christensenellales > Aristaeellaceae > Ventricola. The sequence continues at coordinate 2,180 of JBJEUI010000238.1, read as the reverse complement.
CTGAGCATGGCTGCGTTTTCCACCTGGCGAATGACGCTGTGCGCAGCGGGCGCACTGCTTGTGCATGAAGCGGGGCACTATGCGGTCAGCCGGCTGTTCGGCGAGCAGATCGACAAGGTGGAACTGACACCCTTTGGCGGCGTGATGACCTATGCGCCGACAAGGAGCCCCTGCAAGGGAATCCGGGGCATCTGCGTGGCAGCTGCCGGGCCGGCGGCGAACTGCCTGACGCTGCTGGCCGCCGCCTCGGCGCAGGGCCAACGGTTGCTGGGCGATTCGGGAGCGCGGACATTCGCGATGGCCAATCTGGCCATGATGTGCCTCAATCTGCTGCCGGTGCTGCCGCTGGACGGCGGACGCATCGTGTTCAGCATCGGATACTATCTCTTCCCGGCGGCGCGTCTCATCGCGCTGCTGACCGCGTGCGGCATGCTGACGGGGCTGGGGCTTGTCCTGTTGGCGCTATATGGCCTCATCGTTCTGGGGACGCTGAACTGCTCTCTGCTGATGATTGGCGGTTATCTGATGATCTGCGCCGGACGCAGCAGGGCGGAGGTACTGGCGCAGAATCTGTATGCCGTCGTGCAGGAACGGCTGGAGAGCCCGGAGAAAATCCGCGCGCTCCGGCTGTACCGCGTACCGCCGGACAGTTCCATGCAGGCGCTGCTGGAGCCGATGGAGCGTGCGCCCTGTGCGGCATTTGTCTTCGAGGATGCGCAGGGCGTCCATGTCATCGGAGAAAAGGACATCTGCCGGTTTTTGCTGGAGAAGCCGTCGCTTACGCTGGCGCAGGCGTTTGCACAGAATCGGAAGGCAGGTCGGGAAGCGCAGAAAAAATCCTGAATCGGCGCGCTTTCTCCTTGAAACATCGCGTGCGGTGAGATACAATAGAAAGGCAAGAATAAAGACAGTGAGGATACAGTTGTGAGCGATACGCAGCCAATACAGAATGAACATATGCTTGTACAGATGGGCATCAGCGACGAGGTCGTCAAAGCCTTTGACTGGATGGGCTTTACGAAACTGACCAGCATTCAGGAGAAATGCATTCCGCTGATGATGGACGGACACGACATCATCGCGATTGCGCCGACCGGCACAGGCAAGACGCTGGGCTTCGGCATCCCAATGCTTGAATACGTCAATCTGGACGATTCCAGCGTGCAGGAGGTTGTGCTGGCGCCGACACGCGAGCTTGCCCAGCAGATTGCCGATGAACTGACGAACCTTGCGCATTATATCAAGGGCGTGAAGATCGCCGTGATCTACGGCGGGCAGCCGTTCGGCAAGCAGATGAACGCGCTCTCCCGCAAGCCGCAGATTCTGGTTGCGACGCCCGGCCGCTTGCTTGACCACATGCAGCGCGGCAACATCAAGCTCTCCACCGTGCACACGATGGTGCTTGACGAGGCGGATGAGATGCTCAAAATGGGCTTCATACAGGATGTGGAGAAGATTATTGAGAGCGCTGATCCCAACCGCCAGCTGGTGATGTTCAGCGCAACGACCAATCAGGACGTGCTCACGGTTTCCTGGAAATACCAGCATGATCCCATCGAAATTGTCGTGCAGGCGGAGGCGGAAAACAAGCCAGACATCACACAGTATGTCATCGAATCCGATCAGAAGCAGAAGTATGAGCATCTGCTCTACCTGCTGGATTCCGATCAGTACAAGCGCATGATGATCTTCTGCAACACGAAGGACATGACCGCGCGCCTGTGCGAACGCCTCAAGAAGGCGGGCTACAGCGCCGAATGCCTGCACGGCGATGTGCGCCAGTCCCAGCGCGACAGGGTGATGGCTGGCTTCAGAAAAGGTCAGTTTGAGATTCTGGTTGCAACAGACGTGGCTGCCCGCGGCATCGACGTGGACGACGTGGAGGCGGTCTTCAATTACGATCTGCCGGACAAGCAGGAGTACTATGTGCACCGCATCGGCCGCACGGGCCGCGCCAAGCGCGCAGGCGTGAGCTTCTCGTTTGTCAGCTTCAGGGACAGCATCCGCATGGACGAGATCCGCAAGTATACGCATGTGGAGCCGATCCAGCTGGCCTTTGACGAGTTCGGAACGCTGTGCTATAAGGAGAGCGGCGAACCGTTCCTGGAGGATTTCTGAGCATCATTCAGCCTGAAACCGCTGATGCCGCTTTGTGCGAGCAGCGGGATCAGGCTGTTTTC
>JBJEUI010000237.1:0-6995 GCA_051883755.1 Candidatus Ventricola sp. | reverse complement strand
ACGCCCATGAAGATGGTGCTGGCGCTCGCCATGGGCTTCGTGGTCGGCCTGATCATCGCCCTGGTCTACCGCAAGGCCTTCCGTGGCGTGCTCTATTCCCCGTCCTTTGCGACCACGCTGATCATGCTGTGCATGATCACCACGCCGGTCGTCATGTGCATCAAGTCCAACATCGCCCTGTCCATGGGCATGGTCGGCGCGCTGTCCATCGTCCGCTTCCGCACCGCGGTCAAGGATCCGCTGGACACCGCCTACATGTTCTGGTCTCTGACCATGGGCATCCTGCTGGGCGCCGAGCTGTACACCATCGCGCTGGTCGTCGTGGCAGGCATCTCCATTGCGATGCTGGGCATGGCGTTCTTCCGCCTGCGCTCCCCGAACACCTTCCTGCTCGTGGCGCACTATGACGCCGAGGCCGAGGAGGAAGTGATGAGCTTCATCCGCCGCATCAAGGTGCAGCGTCTGCGCAGCAAGACCGTCACCCCGGGCGGCGTGGAGCTGACCGTGGAGGTGCAGCTGCGTGAGCGCTTTGACATCGTCAACAAGCTGCTGGACACCCAGGGCGTGCACAATGCGACCCTGATTGCCTGCCAGTCTGAAGCGGGCAACTAACCAGCGTTCCGCTGGACCATGTTCCGACGCTAGTTTGACAAGCACCAAGCTTTGAGGCCGAGGCCGATCCGTTCGGCAGAAGGCCCTCCGAAGCGCGCATGCGAACATTCGTTTAAAGGAGCGCCCCTATGATCACACGCAACATCCCGCTGCGGCACGAGCTCAAGTATTTCATCACCCCGGCCGAGCTGAGCGTTCTGCGCGGCGTGCTCACCCCGGTGATGCAGCTGGATCCCAACGGCAACGAGAACAACGAGTACCACATCCGCTCGCTGTACTTCGATACGATCAACGACGACGCATTGGAGGAAAAGATCGCGGGCGTGGGCAACCGCAAAAAGTACCGCATCCGCATCTACAATTTTTCCGACAGGATCATCAAGCTGGAATGCAAGAGCAAGTATGGCGATCTGATCTCCAAGCAGTCCGTCACCATCCCCCGTGAGCTGGCCGACCAGCTCATCGCGGGTGATCCGGAGGGCCTGCAGCGCATGCGCCATCCGCTCTTGCACGACGTGTACCGCGAGATGAAGACCCGCCTGCTCCGTCCGGCGGTCATCGTGGACTATGTGCGCGAGGCGTACATCCATCCCGCCGAGGAAGTCCGCGTGACGTTTGACAAGCAGCTTCGCACGGGCCTGTTCTCCAGCGACATGTTCAACGCGAAGCTCCCCACCTATCCGGTCTTTGACGACCCGGTGGAAATTCTGGAGGTCAAGTACGACGAGTTCCTGCCCAGCTACATCCAGTCCATTCTCAGCGGCATCACCGCGCAGCGCAGCGCCATCTCCAAGTACACCTGGTGCCGCCGCTACGAGAACAAGGAATTCTAAACCGCATACCCAAGAAGCGGATTGCCGACGGCAGCCCGCTTCTTTCTTTATGAAAAGGAGGTCCGGCGTCGGGCGGCGTCCGCCAAAAGAGAATCCTCCGTATGGTCCGGAACATACGGAGGATCATTTTCTGCATATTATGAAGCTGATTGGCGGCATATGGTTGGTCAAAACCGGTTGGTCACGGCAAATCCACAGGGGATCACCACCCGGACGAAACAAAGTGCCGCGGCATGCCACCAAACCGCAAGCAGTCTTGCTGCTTCTCTGGCTATTCTAAAAGCAAAGACGATTGATTGATTATGCGCTCCTTAATCGCAGAAACCGTGTCTTCAACCGAAAGCCGTGTTGTATCGATGACATTTTTCTCATATAACCCCAAAGCCTCAAATTGATCCCACATGGTTTCTACCAATTCAACATTCGTTTCTCTGTCCAGCTTTGAACGCCCAATCGCCCGTCGCAAGGTTTCTTCCTTATCCGCCCTTAAAACGATATAGTGCACTTCGTATCCCTCTCGTACAATGCTCAGCCACGGCTCTAAAAACCACGGACCGATGATGCCGTCTACAATCACGTCATATCCGCCACGGGCAAAACGCTTTGCGGCTTCCAAAAAAGCCTCGATCACGATCACGTTCTGCTCATTAGATTCCGGTAAATGAGGCGGAATTGCCCCTTTTCTGAGATGATGATAAAAGTCATCCGTGTGCATATGCACTGATTTCTCCAAATCGGATTCTTGGGCAACAATTGACGCCGTTGTCGTCTTTCCTGTTCCCGGTGAGCCTGTAATGATGACAATTCTTCCTTGTTTCATTTGTATTTCCCTTTCACATCCCGATTGACCGCACTCGATCGCTGCATCACCATATCAGTATAGCATGAAAAGTCTGCCATCCGCACAAGGAAACGCCCGAAGAAATTGCTGATTCTTCGGGCGTACGCATTTTCGGCCCCGCCCAATCGCGGCGGGCCTGCTTTTGCTGTTACCTGGAGCCCTTGTCGTAGGGGATGCCCTCCGCCTTGGGGGCGCGGGACTTCTTGCTGGTGAACGCCAGGATGACCATCGATGCGATGAACGGGATCATGTTGTACATATTCTGCGTCCAGCCGAGCGCCGCCATCGCCGGGATGGAGCTGGCGATGTTGGCCAGGGACTTGAACAGCGCAAAGAACACCGCCGCAAAGAAGATGCGGAACGGCTTCCACTGGCCGAAGATCATGACTGCCAGCGCCAGGAAGCCCGCGCCGGACACGCCGACCTCAAAGTTCCAGCTGGACACCGACGGGATGATGTACGCCATGCCGCCGATGCCGCCCAGCGCACCGGAAATCAGCACGCCGATATAGCGCATCTTGTAGACGTTGATGCCGACGCTGTCCGCCGCCTGCGGATGCTCGCCGCACGCGCGAAGGCGCAGGCCCAGGCGCGTCTTGTACAGCACGATGTAGGAGACGATCAGAACCACGATGCCGATGAACAGGAAGACATTCACCGTCAGCGGGCCGATGTCATAGACGAACGGACGGTTGCTGTAGTCCAGCTTCGCGCTTGCGGAGCCGTTGAAGCCCTTGGCGATGACCATGGCCAGCGCGGTCGCCAGCATGTTGAGCGCGGTGCCGCCGATGGTCTGGTCCGCGCCCAGGTTGATCGAGGCAAACGCCAGCAGCGCTGAATAGACCATGCCGGCCAATGCCGCCGCGAGGACCGAGCAGACGACGATCGCCGCCGCGCTTGAGCCGGCAGGCATGAGCTGAATGGCGATGACGCCAATCAGACCGCCGATGACCATGATGCCTTCCAGCGCGATGTTGATGATGCCGCTGCGCTCGGAGAACATGCCGCCCAGCGCGACCATCATCAGAACAACCGTATACAGCAGCGTGTATTTCAGCAGCAGGAACATCAGTCGTTCCCTCCCTTCCCCAGGCCGGTGCGGCGCGTCTTGCCGGCGAGCAGCGCGCGGATCTTGTTCTTGAAGAGCATCGAGAACGCGCACAGGTAGATGATCAGCGCGGTGATGACGTCGGCGATCTCCTTGGTGTAATACTGCGTGGAGAGCTTCGTGCCGCCGACCGTGATGTAGGAGATGAACAGCGAGGAGAAGATCGTGCCGATCGGATTGGAGCAGGCCAGCAGCGCGGCGCTGATGCCGTTGAAGCCGATGGCCGGCAGCGCGGTGGACACCTGCGGGTTCCACTCCGCCACGGTCGAGAGATAGTACAGGCCCGCGCCCACGCCGGCCAGCGCGCCCGCGATGGTCATCGACAGGATGATGTTGCGCTTGTCGTTGATGCCGGCGTACTGCGCGGCGTTCTTGTTGAAGCCGCAGGCCCTGAGCTCATAGCCGAAGGTCGTCTTGTTGAGCACGACGTACACGATGACGGCAAAGATCATCGCAATGAAGATCGCGATGGTGACCGACTGCAGCTTGCCGAAGCAGTCGCTCATGCCGCAGCTGGGGATCATCGCGCCCTGCGCCGCCTTGCGCAGGCTGTAGGTCTTGGTCGTCGCCAGGTCGTACATGGGGCTCTGGCCCTTGCCGTACATGATGTCGTTGACCATGTACAGGCCAATCCAGTTGAACATGATCGAGGTAATGACCTCGTTGATGTTCATGTAGGCCTTGAAGAAACCCGGAATCGCGCCCCAGATCGCGCCCAGCGCCATCGCAGCCAGCAGGCACAGATACCAGGGCAGCTGCAGCACGATCGCGCAGTACAGCGCGCCGAACGCGCCCAGCGTGTACTGTCCGGCCGCGCCGATGTTGAACAGGCCGGTCTTGAACGCAAAGCCGACGGAGAGGCCCGTCATGATGAGCGGCGCGGCGTTGGCCAGCACCGTGCCCATGTTGCGCGGGCTCTTGATGCCGCTCTGCAGGATGACCAGCAGGCCGTCGCCGATGGCGTGCTCCGCGTCAATGATTGCCAGCACGACCACGCCCAGCAGCAGGCCGATGATGATGCAGATGAGCGATGCGGCAACCGACAGGAACGCTTCCGAGGACGCGAGCCGGCCGCCAAGAGAGGTTTTCTTGTTGTCCATGTTGCTTCCTCCTTATCCCTTGCGCTGCGCGCCGGCCATGTACAGGCCCAGTTCCTTGGCGGTGGTATGGCGCGGGTCGAGCTCGCCGACGATCTCGCCCTCATACATGACCAGAATGCGGTCCGGCACCTCGAGCACCTCGTCCAGCTCCAGGGAGACGAGCAGAACGGCCTTGCCGCTGTCGCGCTGACGCAGAAGCTCCTTGCGGATGTACTCGATCGCGCCGACGTCCAGGCCGCGCGTGGGCTGCACGGCGATGAGCAGGTCGTTGCCCAGATCGATTTCGCGGGCGATGATCGCCTTCTGCTGGTTGCCGCCGGACATGCTGCGCGCAATGGTCACCGGGCCCTGACCGCTGCGCACATCGTACTGCTCGATGAGCTTTTCGGCATACGACCGGATCTCATTGAACCTGAGGAAGCCCCTGCTTGAAAACTGCTTGTCGAAGTAGCGCTTGAGCACCATGTTGTTTTCAAGCGTGTAATCCAGCACCAGGCCGTGCTTGTGGCGGTCCTCCGGGATATGGCTCATGCCGCAGAGGTTGCGCTCGCGGATGGACATGTGCGAGATGTCCTTGTCCCCCAGGTAAACCTTGCCGCTCTCCGCCTTCATCAGGCCGGTGAGCGCATAGACCAGCTCGCTCTGTCCGTTGCCGTCGATGCCCGCGATGCAGACGATCTCGCCGCGGCGGACGTTGAAGGAGACGTTGTTGACCAGCGGCTTGCCGTGGCGCTTGCTCTTCACCGTGAGGTTCTGCACGCTCAGAATGCTCTCGCCCAGCTCCATCGGTTTCTTCTCCATGACCAGCTGCACCTTGCGGCCGACCATCATCTCGCTCATCTCTTCCTTGCTGGTGGTCGCCACGTCGACCGTTCCGACGCAGCGGCCCTTGCGCAGCACCGTGCAGCGGTCCGCAACGGCCTTGATCTCGTCCAGCTTGTGCGTGATGAACAGGATGGACTTGCCCTCCGCAGCCAGCCCCTTCATGATCTTCATCAGCTCGTCGATCTCCTGCGGGGTGAGCACGGCGGTCGGCTCGTCAAAGATCAGCACCTCGTTGTCCCGGTAGAGCATCTTGAGGATCTCGGTGCGCTGCTGCATGCCGACGGTGATGTCCTCCACCATCGCATCGGGATCGACCTTCAGGCCATAGCGCTCGCTGAGCTCCAGCACCTTTTTGCGGGCCTCCGCCTTCTGCAGGAAGCCAAGATGCCTGGTCGCCGGCTCCACGCCCAGGATGATGTTGTCCAGCACGGAAAACACCTCAACCAGCTTGAAGTGCTGGTGCACCATGCCGATGCCCAGCGCATTCGCGTCGTTGGGGTCCTTCAGGCGAACGACCTCGCCGTTTTTGCGGATCTCACCCTTTTCCGGCTGATACAGGCCAAAGAGCACGCTCATCAGGGTCGACTTGCCCGCACCGTTTTCGCCGAGCAGCGCATGGATTTCGCCCCGCCTGAGCTGCAGCGTGACGTTGTCGTTGGCAATGATGCCCGGAAACTCTTTGGTGATGTTCAGCATTTCAATGATGTAATCGCTCAAAGCCATCACTCCTTCGTTTTCTTCTCCTTGATTTCCTATTATACCGTATTTATTCGCGATTTAAAAGCATATTTTCGACGCATCTTCTTTGCATTCTTACGTCGTGTCACAATTGTCTCAAATTATTTTAAGTACTGTTCGATATATATTTAAGTAATTAACATATTATCTTATTTATTATTACAAATTTATTAAATTTCAGAAATGTTATTGCATAATTCTGAAATACGTCCTATAATACAAAACAAATACAGGTTGAATAGAGATCATTTATTCGTCAATCATTTGTTACGTAAGCATGAATCCCGTACGGATTCAAGGATAGGAGGCGCGTCCCATGCTCATTAAGGCTGCATTGATCCTCGTTACCGCGGCTGCGTATCTCGCTCTGACCTTCAGCCTCTCGGTGGCTGTCGGCGCTTTCATCCACTTTGGGAACGCCTGATCGACAAGAATTGCGCAGTCAAAGCCGGGAACGCCTTCGGGCGTTCCCGGCTTTTTTGGCGCATTTCAAAAAATAATTGCACTTTTTACCGCTTTATGATATAGTTACCTTGTTTGGGAATTCGTGAGAATTCCCGGCCTATCCCGGTCTATCATGAATTGGAGGGAATATACAATGTCTGAGAAAACTCTTGTGGGCGCGCTGATCGTCGGCCAGTCCGGCGGCCCGTCTGCCGTCATCAACTGCTCCGCGTACGGCGTCATCAAGGCCGGCCTGGAGAATCCGAACATCACCAAGGTGTACGGCGCGCACCACGGCATCGTGGGCGTTCTGAACGACGAGCTGATGATCATGGATGAGGAGGACGCCAAGGAGCTGGAGAACATGCTCCACACCCCGTCCTCCGCGCTGGGCTCCTGCCGCTACAAGATCGCCGATCCGGATGTGGACGATACCGACTACAAGCGCATCCTGGAGATCTTCAAGAAGTACGACGTCCGCTACTTCTTCTACA
>JBJEUI010000236.1:0-7014 GCA_051883755.1 Candidatus Ventricola sp. | reverse complement strand
TGCTAAAAGCCCATGTTTTGACTTGCAAAACATGGGCTTTGTCGACGGTCTGAGGAATTCAGCAATCGCTGGATTCCTCTTATTTTTTCCAGTATATACAAGGAAAATTGATATCCGTATTTTGTCAAATTAACTTCATCCGTTGTCACCTGTTTACGTTCCGTGTCAACAAAAGTTGCCATGAGAATTGCCAAAAAGCAAAAAACAAAGCGTTCCGGAGGCAGGGGACTCAAATCAGACTCCTGCCGCCGGCACGCTTTTCAATTCAAAAAGATCCGATGAAGATCACCCTGCTGATCGCGGCAGAAGACACCTTCATGCGCTTCTCCCGTCACTTTGTCCGTCTGATTTTGGCTACGAAGAAGCCCTCGTGCAGTTCATCCGGCGCCACGCACAGCGTGCCGGGGATGGACACCGGCAGCCTGGGCACCGCATCAAACGCAGACAGATCAAGCGGCACGACCTCCGCATGAGCCTTGCGCAGCGCGCGGCCCACGATTTCCTCATTCTCCTGAGCCAGCACAGAGCAGGTGGAGTAGATCATCTCACGGCCCGGGCGCAGCAGCCTGAGCGCCTTGAGGAGCAGCGCCTCCTGCTGTTTGGTTGTCCTCGCCAGGAATTCTTTGGAAAACTGGCCCCTGGAACGAGGATTCCCCAGCTGCACGGTGCCGCTGCCGGAGCAGGGCGCGTCCAGCAGGATGCGGTCAAAGGAGAACAGGTCGTCGAGATTGCGGGAATCGATGTTCATCACCGTCACGCGCGTGGCGCCCTGCCGCTGCACGTTGTAGCGCAGGCGATCCGCGCGGATTCTGTTCATCTCGCAGGCCGTCACCATCGCGCGGTTGCCCGTCAGCGCGGCGATCTGCGTCGTCTTGCCGCCCGGCGCGGCCGCCATGTCCAGCACGTTCTCCTCCGGCTGCGCGCCCAGCAGCAGCGGCGGGATCATCGAGGACAGGCTCTGCAGATAGATCTCACCGCGCTCGTACAGGTCGAGCCCGGTGAGCGCGTCCTCCCGCGCGCCGTGGACGATCATCGCGTCGGCGTACCAGGCAACCGGGCTCGTCTCGATGCCCTGCGCCGCCAGCTTTTCGCGCACGGTCTTCGCGTCCGCCTTGAGCGTGTTTGCGCGCAGCGTCACGGCGCGCTGCGCCGCATAGCCCTGCGCAATGCGCTCCGCCGTCTCCTCGCCGTACTGCGCGCGCAGCAGCTGCGCCAGATAGGCAGGTACTCCCTCGTGCATCGTGCTTCTCCTCTCAGTCAAAGAACCGCTTGACGTAGCCCGCCATCCAGGCGACCAGCGGCCCCAGGAACAGCGTGATGCCGATGGTCACCAGGCCCACCACGGAGCCCAGCAGGTAGCCGCCCAGCATCATCACAAAGTCCCACGCCATGCGCACCAGCCGGAACGGCCAGTTCATGCGCGCGGCGATGATCTGCGGAATCGCGTCGTACGGCGCCACGCCCATGTCCACGCACATGTACGTCGAAGCGGCCACCAGGAACATCAGCAGCGTCGGCACGAAGATGATCAGGCGCGCCGTCAGCGTCAGGGCAGAAAGCGCGGGAATCCGATCGATCACCGCCATGCAGAACTGCGCCACATAGCCCACCAGCACCATGTTCGCCAGCGTGCCCAGGCCGATGCGGCCCGGATCATACCGGATGACGATGAGGATCAGCAGGCAGTTGACCAGCAGCTGCAGCGTGCCGAAGGGAATGCCCAGATTGGTGGACAGGCCCATGTTCATCACCGTGCAGGGATCCGCGCCGAAGCCCAGCAGGTTGAACATCGCCACGCCAAAGCCCATCAGCGACACGGCGATCAGCAGCGCCGGAATCCTGCGCTCCATTCTGGGCCGCTTCATGCCCGCCGCAAATGCGCAAAGCTTTTCTTTCATTCGTGAGTTTCCTCCCATGCGGCCTGTGTGCCGCAAGATCATTCAGGAGTGCATTATATCGAAGAAACTGCGAAACATCAAGGCCTTCGGCGGTTTTACGCGATTTTCTCCAGGTTTTGACACTTTTCCCCTTTAAGAACCAGTCGCTTCTGTGCTATACTGTTCCCAGCATCATGAAAATGTGTGCAAGCACAATAAGGAGGATATTCTTTATGAAGAAGCTTCTGACCCTGGCGCTGGCCCTCGTGCTGTGCGTCATGTCCGTTGCCGCGATGGCCGACGCCGTCAAGATGGACAAGCTGACCTTCCAGTTTGTTCCGTCCAAGGATGCCGACGTCATCATCACCGGCACCAAGAACCTGCCGGAGCTCGTCAAGGCCGAGATGGCCAAGCTGGGCTACGACATCGGCGAGGTTGAAATCTCCGTCGGCACCAGCTACGAGGCGACCGGCGAGGCGATGTGCGCCGGCTCCATCGATGTCGGCTGGCTGCCGGGCGGCACCTACGCCATCTACAGCCAGGCGCAGGAGGTCGACGTCATCCTGACCGCCACCCGCGCCGGCCTGTCCAACGACAGCACCGACCCGACGACCTGGAACGGCGATGCCAACAAGACCCTGCCGACCGACCAGCAGGTGACCTTCTACCGCTCCCTGATCTACGCCACCCCGTCCGAGTACGGCAAGGAGCTGGCCGCCAAGGTCAACGCCGGCGAGAAGCTGACCTGGGAAGACCTTAACAAGGCGACCTGGGCCGTGGGCAACACCTCTTCCTCCGCGGGCTACATCTATCCGACCATGTGGCTGATGGAGAACTACGACGGCAAGAAGGTCTCCGACCTGGCCAACGTCGTGCAGCTGGGCTATGCGGATGCGTTCGCGCAGGCCGCCGCCGAGCAGGTGGACATCATCGTGTGCTACGCCGACGGCCGTCGTGACTACGAGGCTGCCTGGAACACCGCCACCGACAGCGCCGACGCCACCGGCAAGGCCGGCATGGGCCGCACCGATTCCATCTGGAACGAGATGAACGTCATCGGCGTCACCGCGGGCATCTACAACGATACCGTCGCCGTGACCACCGCGAATGCGGACATCTACAATCCGGAGTTCATCAACGCGCTGCAGACCGCGCTGATCAACATCATCAACACCGAAGAGGGCAAGGCCATCTTCAGCGTGTACAGCCACACCGGCTACGCCATCGCGACCGATTCTGACTACGATGCTGCGCGCAAGGCGCTCTCCGCTGTGCAGTAATCTCCCGCACACCGGCGGCTTCCTTCGGGAAGCCGCTTTTATATTGCCGCAAACTCCCTCCGTCTGCCTATGGCAGCCAGCTCCCTCAAGAGGGAGCCTGAACGCGGAAACAATCCGCCCTCCTGAGGGAGGGGGACCATCCGAAGGATGGCGGAAGGAGTCATTTTCCTGATTCATGCCGCTTTTTCAACGGATTCTGACAGATTTCAGACAGAATCCGCGCGCCGCTGTTGCAGGAAAAGCGCCGCGCATGGTATAATCATCCAAATGAAATTGCGCTACGGGCAGAAAGGGTAATCCACTTGATCGAGTTTAAAAACGTAAGCAAAACCTATCCCAACGGCGTCAAGGGTCTGAAAAACGTCAACCTGACGATCGATCAGGGCGAATTTGTGGCGATCATCGGCCTGTCCGGCGCCGGCAAGTCCACCCTCATCCGCACCATCAACCGCATGATCGACATCACCGAGGGCCAGCTGATCGTCGACGGCGTGGACGTGATGACGCTGCACGGCAAGAACATGCGCCGCTTCCGCCGCAAGATCGGCATGATCTTCCAGTCCTTCAACCTGGTCACCCGCTCCACCGCGCTCAAGAACGTGCTCACGTCCATGGTGCCGGATATGGGCTTTTTCCGCGTGCTGCTGGGCCTGTTCACCAGGGAGCAGAAGATGAAGGCGCTCGAGGCGCTGGACAAGGTCGGCATCCTCGATAAGGCGTACACCCGCTGCGACCAGCTCTCCGGCGGCCAGCAGCAGCGCGTCGCCCTGGCCCGCACGCTCAACCAGTCCCCGTCCATCATCCTGGCCGACGAGCCGGTTGCCGCGCTCGACCCGGTGACGGCGCATCAGGTCATGAGCGACTTCAAGCGCATCAACGAGGAGATGAACATCTCCGTGCTCATCAACATCCACCACGTCGACCTCGCGCTCAAGTATGCCACCCGCGTCATCGGCATCCGCGCAGGCGAGATCGTCTACGACGGCCCCAGCAGTGAGGTGACGCAGGACATCCTGGACACCATCTACAACGGCGCGTCCGTACCACAGGCGGGTGAATAAAATGGCAAAAAAGAAAGAAGCGGCGTACCGCGTCCCGCTGTTTGACCGGATCTTCAAGCCGGAAACCATCACGCTGCCAAATGGCCATACCGTGCAGCGTCCGCGCTCGCGCACGCCGCTGATCGCGGCGATCCTCATCGCGGTGGTCTGGGCCTCCATCCTGCTCACGGGCTTTGATATCGGCATCATCATCAAGCGCGGCCATCAGTTCACCTATATCCTGGGCCGCATTTTCCACCCGAACTTCTCGTACTTCGGCAAGGTCATCGGCCCGCTGCTGGATACCATCAAGATGTCCATCCTCGGCTCCGTGCTCGGCGCCACGCTGGCGCTGCCCTTTGCCGTGGTCGCCTCCACAAACATCAACAAAAACGGCGTGGTCGTCTCGCTGTGCCGTTTCCTGCTGAACATCGTCCGCACGCTGCCCACGCTGGTCATCGCCAAGTTTGCGGCGCTGATCTTTGGCCTGGGCACCTTCGCCGGCACGGTCGCCATCACGGTGTTCACCTTCGGCGTCGTCTCCAAGATGATGTACGAGGCCATCGAGACCATCGACATGGGCGCCTTTGAGGCGATGGAATCCGCCGGCGGCGACAAGTTTCAGTCCTTCCGCACGGCCTGCTTCCCGCAGATTCTGCCCACCTACCTGAGCTACTGCCTCTACAGCCTGGAGATGAATATCCGTGCGGCGGCCATCCTGGGCTACGTCGGCGCGGGCGGCCTGGGCCTGCTCATCAACGAGCGCATCGGCTGGCGCGATTACGAGGGTTTGGGCATGGTGCTCCTGGCGCTGTTCGTGGTCGTGTTCATCATCGAAAATACCAGCCAGTACCTGCGCAGGAAGCTTAGCTGAGGAGGATCGGACATATGGCAAACAAGAACAAACTGCTGACCGATCGTCCTCTGTCGATCGAGGAAGCCTACGAAGCGAGACCGCGCCTGTGGTGGGTCTATACGCTCATCGTGCTCATCGTGGCCAGCCTGCTGACCTGGAGCGGCACGGCGGTCAAATTTGGGGGCTTCGCCACCAAGGGCATCGAGGTCGCCAAGGGCGTGGGCAACGGCCTGATTCACCCGGACACCAATCTGCTGTTTAACCTCACGCCCGAGGGCGTGCCCTACCAGCTGTTCCAGACGGTGGCCATCGCCGTGCTCGGCACGCTGATCGGCGGCCTGCTGGCCGTGCCCTTCAGCTTCCTGGCCAGCGACAAGATCGTGCCCAAGTGGATCGCGTTCATCACCAACGCCATCATCCTGATTATCCGCACCATCCCCAGCCTGGTCTGGGCGCTGGTCTGGATCCGCGTGACCGGACCGAACGCCTTCTGCGGCGTGGTCACCCAGTCCGTGTGCTCCATCGGCATGATCTCCAAGATGTACATCACCGCCATCGAGGACATCGACGTGCGCATCCTGGAGAGCCTGGACGCCTCCGGCTGCACCACCTTCCAGAAGATCCGCTACGGCATCCTGCCGCAGATCATCCCGAACTTCATTTCCACCGTCATCTACCGCTTCGACATCAACGTCAAGGACGCGACGACGCTGGGCATTGTCGGCGCGGGCGGCATCGGCGCGGCGCTGATCCAGTGCATCAACTCCAGCCGCTGGAGCATGGTGGGCGCGTACCTGTGCGGCATGGTCGTGCTGATGCTGTTCATCGAGTTCTTCTCCACCAGAATCCGCAATAAGCTCACCCGCGGACAGTAACCCCCTCCACTTTCCCCGAGCGGCTGCATGGCCGCTCTTTTTTGAAGGAGCCCATCATGGATAAAACGCTCAGCATCCGCTTCACCTCGGATACGCACGGCTACCTCTACCCCACCAGCTACGCCGACCAGCAGACGCGCCCGATGGGCCTGATGGCGCTGGCGGCGGATTTCCCGCACGACGGGAACACGCTCATCATCGACGGCGGCGACACCATCCAGGGCTCGCCGCTGACCAACCTCTACCACCGTCTGCCGCAAAACGAGCGGCAAAGCTGCCTGACCAGCGACGCCTATGGCAGCCACCCCATCGCCGCGGTGATGAATCTGGCGGGCTATCAGTTTGTGACGCTGGGCAATCACGATTTCAACTACGGTGTCGACGCCCTCGCCTCGTATCTGAATGCGCTGGACGCGCTGTGCCTGTGCTGCAACATCCGCGACAGGGACGGCAGGCTGCCCATCGCGCCGTACGCGATCCACCGGCTGGACAACGGCCTGCGCGTCGGCCTTGTCGGCGCGTGCACGCCGTTTGTCAGGCGCTGGGAGAACCCGAAGACGGTCGAGACGCTGGTCATCGAGGACGCTGTGGACGCCTGCGCACGCGCGCTGGACGCGATCCGGCCGCAGTGCGACGTGACCGTACTGATCTATCACGGCGGCTTTGAGTGCGACCTGACAACCGGCGAGGCGCTGACCGACAGCCGCGAGAACGAGGCCTGCCGCATCTGCCGCGAGCTCGACTTCGACCTCGTGCTCACCGGCCATCAGCACATGCGCGTGGACGGCGTGCATTTCGGCCGCAGCTATGCCGTGCAGCCGGGCTATCGCGCGCCGCATGCCTGCGCCGTGACCGTCACGGTGCACGAGGACGGCAGCAAATCTTTTGAAAGCGCAATCCTGCCCGCATCCTCCGAGCCGCTGCCCGAGGCCGCCGCGCTGCTGGCCCCGCTCGAGCAGCGGGTGCAGACCTGGCTGGACACCCCGGCCGGCCATCTCGATATCCCGCTTGATGGTGGTGACCACCTGGCGCAGGCGGTGCACGGCAGCCCGCTGGCCAACTTCATCAACACCGTGCAGCTGGCCG
>JBJEUI010000235.1:0-1500 GCA_051883755.1 Candidatus Ventricola sp. | reverse complement strand
AATCCAGCATCGTGTTTGACACCATCGCCGCCGAGAGCCAGCGGCAGATGAACGAAACGTATACCGCGTTCATGCGGGGACGGCTGCCCAAGTACGAGAAGCCCAGGGTGGAGCGCATTGACAACCTCTCCGCCTCGGTCATCGTGGATCAGTCCCGGCTGGGCGGCAATGCCCGCTCGACCGTGGGCACCATCAGCGATATGTACGCCGCGCTGCGCCTGCTCTACGCGCGCATCGGCACGCCCCATGTGGGCACGGCGTCGTACTTCTCCTTCAACGATCCCAACGGCATGTGCCCGGAGTGCTCCGGTATCGGCAAAGTCATGACGGTGGACATCGAGGGCCGCATCGACCCGGAGAAGACCTGGAACGAGGGCATGGCCGATCTGCCCGCCTTCCACGTGGACAACTGGTACTGGCGGCAGTACGCGGAGTCCGGCCTGTTCCCGCTGGACAAGAGGTGGAAGGACTTTACACCGACCGAGCGCAATCGCCTGCTCTACGGCGCGGACACGCCGGACGGGCCGCGCCTGTCCAAGCGGGTGGAAGGCGTCTCCCGGTATCTGCACCGGATGCTGCTCAATCGGGATACCTCCCAGATCAAGGAGGCCTCCGTCAAGCGGTTGATGGAGCTGGTGGAGGAGCGCCCCTGCCCGGTCTGCCGGGGACGGCGGCTGAACGCCAAGTCCCTCTCCTGCAAGGTCGCGGGGTACAGCATCGACGAGATGTGCGCCATGGAATTCACTGAGCTTGTGCAGGTGCTGCGCACCATCGACGATCCCCGGGCCGCCACCATCGTGGAGGCGCTAACGGCCTCCCTGACCCGGATGATTGACATCGGTCTGCCGTATCTGTCCATGAACCGGGAATCCTCCACGCTCTCCGGCGGCGAGGCGCAGCGCCTCAAGCTGGTGCGCTACATGGGCAGCAGCCTGACGGGCATGACCTACATCTTTGACGAGCCCAGCACCGGCATGCATCCGCGCGATGTGCACCGCATGACCAGGCTGCTTCAAAGCCTGCGGGACAAGGGCAATACGGTGCTGGTGGTGGAGCATGACAAGGACGTCATCGCCATCGCCGACGAGGTCATCGACGTCGGCCCGCTGGCGGGCAAGAGCGGCGGACAGATCCTGTTTCAGGGCAGCTATGCCGATCTGCTGCGCTCCGGCACCCGCACCGGCGACGCCCTGCGGCAGGAGACGCCGCTCAAGGCCGCGCCGCGTACGCCAAAGGCTTTCCTTCCGGTGCGAAACGCCTGCGTTCACAACCTCAAGAACGTATCGGCGGACATTCCGCTGGACGTGCTGACGGTGGTCACCGGCGTGGCGGGCTCGGGCAAGAGCTCCCTGATCCGCGATGTGTTTGCCAAACAGTACGCGGACCGCGTGGTGCTGGTGGACCAGTCCCCGGTGACGGCGACCGGACGCTCCACGCCCGCGACGTTCCTGGGCTTCTTTGACGAGATCCGCCGGGTGATGGCGGCGGAAAGCGGCGCGG
>JBJEUI010000234.1:0-1501 GCA_051883755.1 Candidatus Ventricola sp. | reverse complement strand
CGGTCGATGGCGTCCACCAGGAACAGATCGCACGGCGCGTCCTTCGCGGCCAGCGCCATGGCGTTCTTCGTCGCGTTCAGGATGTTGACGCGGTCGATCTCCTCCGGCGAGGCCAGAATCACCTTCGCATAGACGGCGGTTTCAAGGATCTGATCGTAGAGCGCTTCGCGGCGCTTCTCCGTCAGCTTCTTGCTGTCGTCGACGTACAGCAGCAGCGGCTCCTTCGGCATGACCACGCATGCCGCCGCCACCGGGCCGCACAGCGGGCCGCGGCCCGCCTCGTCGATGCCCGCAAACGCGCGGCCCGTCTCCCAGATTTCGCGGTCCGTCCGGCTGATTTCCAGCAGGCGCGCATTCCAGTCCTTCTTCATCCTCTGATCTCCTCATCAACCCCATCCGCAGCGGATGAGGTTTCCGCCTTCTTTGCCGGCGCGCTCTGCAGCGTCAGGCGGCCCAGCTTGCCGCCGCGGAATTCATCCAGAATCACCGCCGCGCCGCGGTCGGTATCCATCACGCCGCCGGGCAGAAGCCAGCCGCGGCCGCGGCACGCCTCCTCCAGCAGCGCCGCGCCGCGAAGCGTCGTGTCCTTGAGCTTAAAGCGCGCAACCGCCGCCTCCGGCTTGACCTGAAGCAGCGCCTCCAGCAGCTGGATGGCCAGCAGCTGCTGGTCCATGATCTGGTCGTTGATCGTGCCCACAAACGCCAGCGCACGCGCGTCGTTCTGGTCATCGAGCCTTGGCCAGAGCAGGCCGGGGGTGTCCAGCAGCTCCAGGTACGGCGTGATGCGCACCCACTGATTGCTGCGGGTCACGCCCGGACGGTCGCCGGTTTTGGCGATGGACGCGCCGTTGACCTTGTTGGTGAAGGTGGACTTGCCCACGTTCGGCACGCCGACGATCATCACGCGCACCGTCTTCTTCACGCCCCGGGCCGCCATCCGTTCCACGGCCTCGCTGGCCGCCTGCTCGATGCGGCGGATGACGTCCTTGGCGCGGCCCTTCGCGCTGTCAAAGCTCATGCAGTCCATGCCCTGCGCGCGGAAGTAACCCAGCCACGCGCGGGTCTGCGCCTCGTCCGCCAGATCGGCCTTGTTGAGGATGAGCAGACGCTTCTTGTTCTTTACCAGCTCACTTAAGTCCGGGTTGCGGCTGGCGCGCGGGATGCGCGCATCGCACAGCTCCACCACAACATCCACGCGGCCGAGCTGCTCCATCAGCTTCTTCTTGGCGCGCGCCATGTGGCCCGGATACCAGTTGATCTTTTTGTCCTGCGCGCGGACGATGAAATCGTTGTCCATGATGTCCTCTTTCTCTATATCAATCGGAGAGAACCTCATCCGTCACGGCTGCCGCCGTGCCACCTTCCCCACAGGGGAAGGTAAAGCTCCTTAGCCCTCCCCTATGGGGAGGGTGCCCATAGGGCGGGTGAGGTCTCCACCGCATTCACAAACAAAAAGACCGCCGGAAGAACCGGCGGCCGGTAGCACAATTACTTTTCCTTA
>JBJEUI010000233.1:0-1516 GCA_051883755.1 Candidatus Ventricola sp. | reverse complement strand
TGGTGCCCGCCGGGCCGCCCGCGGCCTTGGCCTGCTCCAGGTTGGTCTCCTTCACCTCGGCCACCTGCTTGCGCTCCTGCGGCACGTTGATGCGCGCCTGATACATTCTGCGCACGGTGTCCTCGCGAATGAGCTGCACCATCTCGTCGAACATGTCGTAGCCCTCGAGCTGGTACTCGGTGATCGGGTTGCGGTTGGCAAAGGCGCGCAGGCCGATGCCGTCGCGCAGCTGATCCATCGCGTCGATGTGATCCATCCAGCGCTTGTCCACGCAGGTGAGCAGCACCACGCGCTCGAGCTCGCGCGTGTCGATGCCGATTTTGGCGAATTCCTCCTCGCGCAGGGCGTAGAAGTCGCGCGCCTCCTGCTTGAGCAGGGCGGTCAGCTCGTCCTTGGGAATGTGGCTCAGCTTGTCCTCATGGGCGGCAAAGAAGCCCACGCGCGCGCACAGGCGCTCCAGGTAGTTCTTCAGGCCCTCCATGTCCCAGTCGAGCGTGTCGTCGCCGTTGCCGCAGTACAGGGCGATGGCCGCGTCGATCAGCTTCTCGGCCATGGTCGCGATGGTGTCGTGCATGTCGCGGCCCTCGAGCACCTGCCTGCGCTGCTCGTAGATCTCCTTGCGCTGCTCGTTCATCACGTCGTCGTACTGAAGGACGTTCTTGCGGATCTCGTAGTTGCGGCCCTCGATGCGCTTCTGCGCGTTCTCGATCTGGCCGGTGAGCATCTTCGCCTCGATCGGCTCCGTCTCGCCCACGCCCAGCTTTCCGATCATGCCGCTGACCTTGTCGCTGCCGAACAGGCGCATCAGGTCATCCTGCATGGAGATAAAGAACTGCGAGGAGCCCGGATCGCCCTGACGGCCGGCGCGGCCGCGCAGCTGGTTGTCGATTCGGCGGGACTCGTGGCGCTCGGTGCCGATGATGTGCAGGCCGCCCACGGCGACCACGCGGTCATGCTCGGCGTCGGTCTGCTTCTTGAAGTCGGCGTAGAGCTGCTTGTACACCTCGCGGGCATCGAGCACCTCCTGCGGGACGTTCTCGTTGAAGCCCGTGGCGTCCTCGATGACCATCTCGTCGTAGCCCTTCTGCTTCATCGCGCGGCGGGCGAGGTATTCGGGGTTGCCGCCCAGCAGGATGTCCGTGCCGCGGCCCGCCATGTTCGTGGCGATGGTGACCGCGCCGTAGTGGCCGGCCTGCGCGACGATCTCGGCTTCCTTCTCGTGGTACTTGGCGTTGAGCACCTCATGCGCGATGCCGCGCATCTTCAGCATCTTGGAGAGCAGCTCGCTGACCTCAACGGACACGGTGCCCACCAGGATCGGCTGGCCGGTCTTGTGGCGGTTTTCGATCTCGTCGACCACCTGCAGGAACTTGCCCTTCACGGTGGTGTACACCAGATCGTTCATGTCCTTGCGGATCATCGGGCGGTTGGTCGGGATCTGCACCACGTCCAGCGCGTAGATGCCCTTGAACTCCTCCTCCTCGGTCTTGGCCGTGCCGGTCATGCCGGAGAGCTT
>JBJEUI010000232.1:0-34106 GCA_051883755.1 Candidatus Ventricola sp. | reverse complement strand
ATCATGCGCACGCCGCGCGGCCGCATCTGCACGCAGGCGGCGTATGACCATATGAAGATCCCCATGCCGCAGGAGCCGCGCACGCAGGGGAGAAGCGAGGGCCAGACCAGCCTGCTGGATTAACCGCCGCGAAGCGGAAGAAGGGAGTCTGAGGGATGAAATCCCTCAGGCGGGGTTTGGGGACTGCAGCCCCAACGTATCCTGAAAGAAGGAAAATATGAAGACATCCGATTTCAACTACGACCTGCCGGAGGAGCTGATCGCGCAGACGCCTGTCTACCCGCGCGATTCCAGCCGCCTGCTGGTCTATCACAGGAAAACCAACGCCGTCGAGCACAGGATCTTTCACGATGTGATCGACTATCTGAACCCCGGCGACGTGCTCGTCGTCAACCAGACCCGCGTTATTCCCGCGCGATTGTACGGCGTGAAGGAAGGCACCGGCGGCGCCATCGAGTTCCTGCTGCTGCGCAGGCTGAACCTGACGGACTGGGAGGTCATCCTCAAGCCCGGCAAAAAGGCCAGGCCCGGCGCGCGCTTCGTGTTCGGCGACGGCGAACTGAAGGCCGAGGTGCTGTCCATGGCCGAGGACGGCGGGCGCACTGTGCGCTTTGAGTACGAGGGCGTGTTCGAGGATGTGCTCGACCGCCTGGGACAGATGCCCCTGCCGCCGTACATCCACGAGAAGCTCGAGGACAAGACCCGCTATCAGACGGTCTATGCCAAGGTGGACGGCAGTGCCGCCGCCCCGACGGCCGGGCTGCACTTTACGCCCGAGCTGCTCGAGCGCGTGCGCGCCAAGGGCGTGGAGATCGTGCCGGTGCTGCTGCATGTGGGCCTGGGCACGTTCCGCCCCGTCAAGGAGGAGGACGTCGCCAACCACCACATGCACAGCGAATATTACGAGGTGACGCCCGAGCAGGCGGAGAAGATCAACGCCGCCCGCGCGCGCGGCGGCCGTGTGGTCTGCGTGGGCACGACCAGCGTAAGAACGCTGGAGACCGTGGCGACGGAGGACGGCATCGTCCATCCGGGCAGCGGCTTTACGCAGATTTTCATCACGCCGGGCGTGAAGATCAAGGCGGTGGACGCGCTGATTACCAATTTCCACCTGCCCCAGAGCACGCTGCTGATGCTCATCTCCGCGCTGATGGGCCGCGAGAACGCGCTGCACACCTATGAGATCGCCGTGAAGGAGCGCTATCGCTTCTTCAGCTTCGGCGACGCGATGATGATTACAGACTGAAAGGATTGACCATATGCCGTCCCCAGTAACCTTTGATCTCGTCAAGAAGGACGCGAAGACCCACGCCCGCCGCGGCGTCGTCCATACGCCCCACGGCGACATCCAGACCCCGATCTTCATGCCCGTGGGCACGCAGGCCACCGTCAAGGCGATGACCGAGCGCGAGCTCAAGGAGATCGGCTCGCAGATCATTCTCTCCAACACCTATCACCTGCACATCCGCCCCGGCGAGGAGCTCATCCGTGAGGCCGGCGGCCTGCACAGGTTCATGAGCTGGGACCGCCCGATCCTCACGGACTCCGGCGGATTTCAGGTGTTCTCGCTGGCAAGCCTGCGCAAGATCAAGGAGGAGGGCGTGCACTTCCGCAGCCACCTCGACGGCAGCAAGATGTTCATCGGCCCGGAGACCTCCATGGACATCCAGCAGGCGCTGGGCAGCGACATCGCCATGGCGTTTGACGTGTGCTCGCCGTATCCCTGCGATCACCGCACCGCCATGGAGGCCATGCACCGCACGCACCGCTGGGCTGAGCGCTGCAAGGCGCACCACACGCGCGAGGATCAGGCCGTGTTCGGCATCGTGCAGGGCGCGTTCTACGAGGATCTGCGCATCGAGAGCGCCAAGACGCTGGCCGATATGGACTTCCCCGGCTACGGCATCGGCGGCCTGTCCGTCGGCGAGCCCAAGCCGGTCATGTACGGGATGCTCGAGGCAATCATGCCGTACATGCCGGAGCACAAGCCGCGCTATCTGATGGGCGTGGGCAGCCCGGACTGCCTGGTCGAGGGCGTATACCGCGGCATCGATATGTTTGACTGCGTGCTCGCTACCCGCGTGGCCCGCAACGGCACCTGCTTCACCGACAGCGGACGCCTCGTCATCCGCAATGCGCAGTACGCGCACGATTTCGGCCCGATCGAGGAGGGCTGCGACTGCTACGCCTGCCGCAACTACTCCCGTGCGTACATCCGCCATCTGCTCAAGGCCGGCGAGATCACCGGCGGCCATCTGGCGACCATCCACAACCTGCGCTACCTGCTGCGCCTGATGGAGCGCATCCGCGCGGCGATCGAGGAGGACCGCTTCGAGGAGTTCCGCCGCGATTTCTTCAACAAGTACGACATGAGCCGCAACTTCTAAGCTGTATAGGGCGTCCTTCCTTTTTGCCAACGGGGAAGGACGTTCCTGTATCGACGACGAAAAGGAGAGGATTCCATGCAGCGACTGTTTCCCGAGCATCACCTGCGCAGGCGCGTTGAGCTGTCTCCGCTGTGGACGCTTTCGACGCTGGACGCGGGTGGCCTTGATCATCCCGTGCAGACCGTCGTGCCCGGCGTCTGGGAGAGCATTCCGGGACTTCGGGCCTACAAGGGCCGTGCCGCGTATGAAAACACGTTTGAGGCCGGCGGCACGCTGCGTTTTGTGTTCGGCGGCGTGAGCTTCAAGGCGAAAGCCTATCTGGATGATGAGCTGATTGCCGAGCACTACGGCGCGTTCACCGCGTTTGACGCGGTGGCGGAAAATGTGCCGCACGGCGTCCACAGGCTGCGCATCGTTGCGGACAACCGCTACGGTGAGGATTCCGCGCTGCATGTGGAAAACGACTATTACAGCTACGGCGGCGTGAACCGGCCGGTGGAGCTCGAGCAGCTTGGCGGCACGTACCTGACGGATCTGTCCGTGCGCACCCGCTGCGAGGCGGGGCAGTGGATTGCCGATGTGCAGGTGACGGCGCACAGCCTCTGCGATGAAGACCGGGCGATCAGCGTGTTCGTCAGCGCCGGCAGCGCGGAGCATCTGTTTGCGGATCAGATCCTGCCTGCCCGCGAAAGCCTCGTGCTCAGCGCGTCGCTTCCGGCGGAGGACGTGCAGCCCTGGAGCCCCGTCAGCCCGAAGCTGTACAGCGCCGGTGCGGTGCTGCTTGAACAGGATCGGGCGGTGGACGACCTGTACGACCGCTTCGGCTACCGCGAGGTGAAGGTCAAGGGCAATCGGATTCTGCTCAACGGCGAGCCGCTGGTCATCAAGGGCTTCAACCGCCACGAGACGTACGCCGACTTCGGCAGCGCCGTGCCGCTGGGCGCCATGGTGCAGGATATTCAGCTCATGAAGGACATGAACGCCAATGCCGTGCGTACCTGCCATTATCCCAATGATCCGCGCTTCCTTGACCTGTGCGATGAGATGGGCATGCTGGTGTGGGAGGAGGTGCATGCGCGCGGCCTGCTGGAGCATCAGATGCTGCATCCGCTGTTCAAGCCGCAGACGGAGCAGTGCGCCCGCGAGATGGTCGCCCAGCACGGCAATCATCCCAGCATCTTCATCTGGGGCTGCCTGAACGAGTGTGAGGACACCACGCCCGCCGGTGCGGAGATCTTCCGCTGGAACTACGATCTGCTTCGAGCGCTCGATCCCTCCCGCCCGGTGACGGCGGCGCTGCTGGACCGCAAGGGCAGCCGGGTGCTCGGCGACAGCGATGTGGACAGCCTCAACCTCTATCCGCTGTGGTACCATCCGACGGATCCGGCTGTGCATGTGGAGAAGATGACCCGCTGGGCCGCGGAGAACGGCGGCGCGGGCAAGCCGGTCATCATCAGCGAGATCGGCGCGGGCGCCATCTACGGCGACCACGATCCGGGCATGACCAAGTGGTCCGAGGAGCGCCAGGCTGAGATTCTGCGCCGGCAGATCGACGCCGTGCTGGCGCACCCGGCGTGCAGCGGCATCTTCCTGTGGCAGTTTGCCGACACGCGCGTGGACGAGAGCTGGGCTGAAAAGCGCCCCAAGTGCATGAACAACAAGGGCGTGGTGGATCAGTACCGCCGGATGAAGCTCGGCTATGCGGCGGTGAAGGAGACGTTCGCCCGGTATTGACGCCGCTGCGGCAAAAATTATCCGCAGTCAGGGCAATTCTGCCCGCAGCCCTTGCGGTTTTCACCCATTCCATGTATAATAGAAACGCTGTATTTCGCAAATTTTGAAAGGATGTGTCTTTCCCATGAATACCAAGCTCATGAGCCTGCTGGCCGACGCGACTGCGGCCGCTGAGGCGACTGCCGGCGCCGAGGCCGAGATGTCCACCGGCGCGATGATCATCTACTACGCTGTGCAGTTCCTGCCGATGATCCTCATCTTCGTCATCTTCTACTTCATGCTCATCCGTCCGCAGCGCAAGAAGGACAAGGAAGCCAAGAAGATGCTCGAGAACCTGAAGGTCGGCGACCGCATCTGCACCATCGGCGGCATCTACGGCTCCATCGTTCGCATCAAGGACGACGTGCTGACCATCGAGGTGGGCGAGCAGAAGAACCAGATGGTGATCGCGCGCTGGGCGGTTCGCAATGTCGAGCAGCTCTCCGTGACCAATGACGCTGAGACCCTCATCTGATTGAATTCGCATAATCAAAACCGCTCTGTCATAGGGTTGACCATGACAGAGCGGTTTTTGCTGTGCGGGCTTTTCCGCAAAGCGCCGGTCTCGGGCACAGCGTCGAGGGATTTGCATCGCTTTGCCGGTGATGCGGTTTTGATCTGGGAGGGATGGATGTGGACAGCAAGGCGCAGCCTTTTGTGCAGAAAACGGACCGGGGTCTGGATTCCTTCAAGCGCTCCATGCGCCGAAGCGTGCGCAGAGGCAGGGGAAAGAGCGCGCTGGGCGCGGTGCTGAAGGGCGTGCTCGTGAGTGCGAGCATCACGGTGATCAGCGTGGCGCTCTTTGCACTGCTTCTCAACTGGTGGGACGCCAGCGACCGGGCGATCACAGCGATCAACCAGGTCGTCAAGTTCGTCTCCATTCTCGCGGGCGTGGTGTCGGCGCTGGGTGGGCAGACGCAGGGCGGGACGGTGCGCGGCGTGTGCGTGGGCCTGCTGTACATGGCGCTGGGCATCCTGTGCTACTGCCTGCTGATGGGAGAGAATCCATCGCTGACCTCATACCTGGCGGATCTGGGCATGGGCGTGGCCAGCGGCGGGCTGTTCGGCATGATCCTGACCTCGCGGAAAAACGCCTGAGCGGCTTGATGCCGCGCGAAGCAATCATTAAAAAAAGCGCCCTCCTGATGGAAGGCGCTTATTTCTGGATGGCAGTATGCCGGCGCACACAGCTTATTCAGCGGTGTAGGGCAGCAGCGCGATGGCACGAGCGCGCTTGATGGCCTCAGACAGCTGACGCTGATGCTTGGCGCAGTTGCCGCTCATGCGGCGCGGCATGATCTTGCCGCGCTCGTTGATGTTGCGGCGCATACGGGAGTTCACATCACGGAACTCCTTGTAATCGATGTACTCGATCTTGTCAACACAGAACGCACAAACCTTGCGGCGCGGCTTGCGGCCACGCGGACGGCGTGCTCCACGATCTTCAGACATGGAAAGGTCTCCTTTCATCGCCGGTCAGTCCGGCTTATTTTCTCAGATCAAATCAATTAAAAGGGAAGTTCGTCGTCGTCCACCTGCGTAAATCCGCTGTCAGCGGGCGCATAGCTCGGGGCCTGCTGGCGCTGCACCGGGGCAGGGGACACGGCAGCGTGATAATCGCTGGAGGGAGCGGAACCGGTATTGCCGGAAGAAAGGAACTCGACCTCGTCGGCGACGATGTCAAATGCAGTGCGCTTGCTGCCATCCTGCGCCTCATAGCTGCGCGTCTGGATGGAGCCGAACACGGCGACCTTCCTGCCCTTGGCCAGATAGCGGCCGCAGAGCTCGGCGAGCTGACGCCAGGCGACGATGTTGAAGAAATCCGTTTCCTGCTGGCCGGTCTGCGCGTTCTTGAAGCGGCGGTTCACCGCGATGGAAAAGTTGCAGACCGGGATGCCGGCGGAGGTGGATCTCATCTCCGGGTCACGGGTCAGATTGCCAATCAAATAAACCTTGTTCATACGCTCAATTCCTCTTGTGGATCATCATTCAATGGCTTACTCGGCCTTCTCGGCTTCGACAGCCTCTTCAACCGGCGCGACGCGGGCCGCACGCGGCTTGACGCTGCTCTTCTTCTCCAGCAGCTTGACGATCTGAGAACGGATGACGCTCTCGTTGATCTGCAGGTTACGGGTCAGCTCCTTGGGCAGCTCAGCGGCGCCGTTGAAGCCAACATAGACGTAGTAACCCTCGGTCTTGTAGTCGATGGCATAGGCCAGGCGGCGCTTGCCCCACTCCTCAACCTTGACAACCTCACCGCCGTTGGCAGTGATGATACCGTTGAACTTCTCGATGAGCTCCTTGCGGGCGGTCTCCTCGACGGCGGTATCGATGATGTAGATCAGTTCGTACTTATTCATGATCCTTTCACCTCCTTTTGGACTCTGGTTCCGCCATTTCTCAGGCGGAACAAGGATGTGCCAGTTATGTATATTAGCACAGGTTTCAAGTGAAAGCAAGGCTTTTTTTCATTTTTTCGTACTTTTTTGAGAACTTGCCGACATGCCGGCAGAAATCCATCTTCAGGAAGGAAAACGCTTGACGAAAAGAGGATATCACGGTATAATCTTGCGGATACTCTTTTTGGCGCAACAATGTCTACCGGATATAGAGGAAGAATCAACATGTTTGTCGATCAGGTCAAAATCACCGCGAAGGCCGGCAACGGCGGCAACGGCGCGGTTTCGTTTCATCGTGAGAAGTTTGTGCAGAACGGCGGCCCGGATGGCGGCGACGGCGGCAACGGCGGCAGCGTCATCCTGCTGGCCGACGACAACATGCACACGCTGATGGATTTCCGCTACAAGCGCAAGTATACCGCCGAGAACGGCGGCAACGGCGCGGCCATGCTCTGCCGCGGCAGGAGCGGCCAGGATCTCATCATCAAGGTGCCGGTGGGCACCATCGTGCGCGACACGGAAAACGGCCGCCTCTGGGCGGACATGCACGAGGCCGGCCAGCGTCACGTTCTGCTCAAGGGCGGCAAAGGCGGCTGGGGCAACGCGCACTTCGCCACGCCGACCCGTCAGGCGCCGAACTTCGCCAAGCCCGGCCAGAAGTGCGACGTCGTCGAGTTCGAGCTGGAGCTCAAGTCCATCGCGGACGTGGGCCTGGTCGGCTATCCGAACGTCGGCAAGAGCACCATCCTCTCCGTCGTGACCGCGGCGAAGCCGAAGATTGCGAATTATCACTTCACGACGCTTGCGCCGAACCTGGGCATCTGCCGCCAGTATGGCATGGACTTCGTCATGGCCGATATTCCGGGCATCGTCGAGGGCGCGAGCGAGGGCGTGGGTCTGGGCATCCAGTTCCTGCGGCACGTCGAGCGCACCCGCCTGCTGGTGCACGTCATCGATATCGCCGGCAGCGAGGGCCGCGACCCGGTCGAGGATTTTGAACACATCTGCGACGAGCTGGTGGGCTACGGCGATCTGGCTGAGCGCCCGCAGATCGTTGCGGCGAACAAGATGGACCTGCCGGGCGCGCAGGAGAACCTTGAGCGCCTGCGCAGGCACCTGCACGGCACGGACATCGAGGTTTACCCGATTTCCGCCGCCACGCGCCAGGGCTTTGACGAGCTGATGGGCGCGATCGTCAGGACGCTGCCGACCCTGCCGCAGACGCTGGTCTTCGAGGAGGAGCCGGAGGTCGTCGTCACCGAGGAAGCGCCGTTCACCATCACCAGGGAAGGCAGCGACTACTACATCGTCGAGGGCAAGGCGATGGAGCAGCTCATCGGCTCCATCAACTTTGGCGACGATCAGTCCGTCAACTACTTCCATCGCACGCTGCGCAGCCGCGGCGTGATCGATGCGCTGCGCAAGGCGGGCGCGAAGGAAGGCGACACCGTTGCGATCTGCGACATGGAGTTCGACTTCGTGGAGTAAGTGCGGCAAATACGTTTATACATTGTAGAGATAGAAAGGAAACCCTGCATGACGAGCAAACAGCGCGCGTATCTGCGCGGATTGGCCAATACCATGGAGCCCATTCTTCACGTGGGCAAGGACGGCGTGAACGAGAATATGATCAAGCAGCTGGATGACGCGCTCGAGGCGCGTGAGCTGATCAAGGGCACCGTGCTGCAGAACTGCCCGCTTTCTGCCCGCGAGGCGATTGCGGAGCTGTGCGAGGGCGCGAACGCCGAGCCGGTGCAGTGCATCGGCAGCCGCTTTGTGATCTACCGCGCCCGTAAGGAAGAGCCGAAGATCGTTCTTCCCTAACGCATGAAGAACGCCTGCTCCGCTCCGGCGAGTGCAGCCAGAAGCGCATACACCCCAAGCGCGATGCGAAGTCCTCTGTGGATTTCGCCGCGCTTTTTGGTTTTCTCAAACTGCCAGCCGCCGATGAGCGCGCCGGCAGACAGTGCGGCGAGCATCCGCGGAGGAAGCACCTGTGCGCCGCCGGAGAGCAGCGTGAGCAGCAGCGCGCAGGTCTGCGCCGTGAGCGCGAGCAGCAGCGCGGCGGAGACGGGCGCGTCCTGATTTCTGCGCACACCGCTGTTTGCGGCAAGGTGAAAAACCGCTGTCGCGCCGCCGCCGAAGAACCCTTCGGCGTATGCGCCGGGCAGCGCAAACCCAAAAAAGCCCATGAGCGTTTGAGGCGGCGGGATACGGCGCAGCCGGTCGGGCAGCAGTGCGGCCAGCATGAGCGCCAAAAGGGGAAGCGCCTGTATCCGCGCCAGCTCGAGGCTGCCGGAATGCCGCGCGACAAACAGGAGCAGCAGCATGCGGCCGAGCGTCCCGCCGGTGATGCCGGCCATGACGGCGGGCAGGCGCTGGCCCGGCGGCACAGCGCGCAGACCGCCGCGCGCACTCAGCGCGCCCAGGCAGCCGAAAAGCGCGGCGACGCTGGCCAGCGCCACTGCGGCGCGCGGGGAGAAGCGCAGGCAGGCGGAAAGCCCGCATCGCAGCGCCAGCGGCGCAAGGGCAGGGGCGTGCGAGAAGAGCAGCCAGGCAGAAGCAAACAGCGCGATCTCCATGGCCAGCCCTCCGCAAGCAGTTTGCGTCTATTGTGCACAAATCGCCATTGAACCATACAGAAAGATGCGCGGAGCCTGCTGTTGTGTGCTATAATAGGCTCAGATTCTGGAAATCATGGAGGGGAAAACAATGTGGGCAGTGTTTGCGGTGCTGTCGGCGGTCTTTGCGGCGCTGACGAGCATCCTCGCCAAGGTCGGTATTGATGGCGTGAATTCCACGCTTGCCACGGCGATCCGCACGGTGGTCGTGCTGGCGATGAGCTGGGGCATGGTATTCATCACGAATGTGCAGAGCGGCATCGGGTCGATCAGCCGCAAGAGCTGGCTGTTTCTGATCCTGTCCGGCCTTGCGACGGGCGCGTCCTGGCTGTGCTATTACCGCGCGCTGCAGATGGGCGAGGCCTCAAAGGTTGTGCCGATCGACAAGCTCAGCGTCGTCATCACGCTGGCGCTGGCGTTCATCTTCCTGCGCGAGCCGTTCACAGCCAAGTCGCTCATCGGCGCGGCGCTGATCACCGTTGGCACGCTGGTGATGGTGCTGTAACTATGCTGTTATGTGGGTGTTTTACGGCAATAGATAAAATAACTGTGAGAGAAAGGCAGAAGAAGTGACACGGGAACGTGCGATTGAAAGAGAACAAGAATTATTGCTTCGTCGCTGCGAAAACAAAAGCTTTGCACAGATCGCAATTAAAGATTTTGCGATTCCAGAATGCATCGTTGATTTTTTGTCTCAGAAAGAAAAACGAACCGAATACCAGAAGCAGATGATTGATAGATTTCGTGATGAGGCAATAACGCAACTTAATCAAAAGAGTATGCAGATTTTGGAGGGGCATGGATTAAAGACAAAGGAAGCGCGAGAAGCAAGGCTAGAGCAGGATAAACGATATGTTAAGCACTTTGGAATATGGGTGAATAAGACCCTGCCTTCCGCAAAGATTTCACGAGAACACTATGCAAGGATTAATCCTCGTTCAACAGTATATTCTTATACAGTTGATCAAAGCACACTGTCGAAATGGGAAATCCAAAACCTGGTTTTTGATAACGAAAAGAAAACTGTTTTCTATACAGAAGAGTTTTGTCGTCGCCATCAGCAAGAATGCCTGAAGAATTATGATTTGAATATGGAAAGGTATAGATCCATTAGCTCTGAAAAGTTTGAATGCACTCTTCAGCGCTTTGTTAGAGGGAGGAAATTCCAACAGGTTTTTTCGTTTGATGAACCGATATGTAAAGAACGTGTTGGAATCGATAATGACATTGATGGGTTTGTCTACGTAATGGTTTTGGATGCATATAAGCAAGCATATATAGGGATTACAAGAAATACAATCGAAGAACGCATTCGACAGCATTGGAAAAAAGATAGAGCGTTTGACCGACTGATCTTTGGGACAGTTGATAATTCGGTTATATCAATTGACAGCTTTGGACCTCTGGATACAACGAGGATATTTGCTAAACCTTATGAAGCAAGAAGGAAAACTCCTCTCGAAGGATATGAAATGATTTGCATCAACGCATTTGACTCAAAATACCTACTAAACCGATTGAAATGAGATACAGCTTTTGCATGGCTGGTGATGGTGCTGTAACGCCGTTGCACAGGCGCGAAGCGAAGAAGGGAGTTTGAGGGATGAATCCCTCAGGCAGGTTTGAGCGGCAGCTCTAGCGTATCCCATAAGAAAAAGGGCCTTGGTTCTGTGTCCAAAGCCCTTTCATTTTGTTCGATCAATACTCCTGAAGCATGCTCTGATAGTACTCGGCCTTCTCCTCCTCGGTGGAGCAGTTGCACATGTACATCATGTCGGCCATCGCGCCGGAAAGCGCCTTCGGCACGCGCTGCGCCATCTTGATGCGGCTGCCGTACTTGGCCATCACGGCGTTGTGATCGAGCACGAAGTTCTTGCCGTCGCGGCGGCCGCAGTAGCAGCAGTAGAAGTGCTCCGCGCCGGCGTCCGGCACGGTGCGGGTGTTGAAGGCGACCATGTCGGCCCAGATCTTGTACACGTCGCAGGAGTTGGCGAAGTTGAACATGTCCGCGCTCCAGCCGCCGGACGGACGCATGTTGACCTCCAGGCCCAGGATGTCGCCCTTCTTGCCCAGCGCCGGCTGGTCGTCGTTGAGGACGAAGAACTCCAGGTGCACGAAGCGGCTCTTCACGCCGAAGGCCTCGACGGTCTTGCGGCCGACCTCGCGCATCGCGTCCGGCAGGTTCTTTTCGATGTAGTAGCAGGAGTTGCCGTTGGTGTTGACGGTGTCCATGATGGAGTCCATGGTCACGTTGCCGGTCTCAAAGAGCGGCTGGCCGTTCGCGTCGATGACCGCGTCATAGGTGTGCACGGTGCCGTTGACGAACTCCTCCATGATGTAGAGCACGTCCGCTTCCTTGGTGGCAAAGAAATAGTTGAGCTGGTCGTCATTCTTGAGCTTGTAGGTGCTGGACGCGCCCACGCCGTTGTCCGGCTTGACGATGACCGGATAGCCGACCTCGGCGATGAAGTCCTTGCAGCCCTGATAGTCGTACACCAGGTGATAGCGCGCGGTCTTGATGCCGGCCTTGGCATAGTACGCCTTCATCTTGGACTTGTACTTGACCGCCTCCATGTCGCTGACCTGGAAGCCGGTGGTGATGTTGAACGCGGTGCGCAGGGCGGCGTCCTTCTCCAGCCAGTACTCGTTGTTGCTCTCCAGCCAGTCGATCTTGCCGTGCTTGTAGGTCAGGAACGCGACGGCGCGGAACACCTCGTCATAGTTTTCCAGCGAGGAGACCTTGTAGTACTCGTTCAGGGAGCTCTTGAGCTCCGGCATGAGCTGATCGTACGGGCAGTCGCCGATGCCCAGCACATTCATGCCGTTTCTCTTGAGCTCGGCGCAGAACTTCCAGTAGTTCGTCGGGAAGTTCGGGGAGATGAAAACGAAATTCTTCATGAGAAGCGCTCCTTTGCTTTTGTCTTGCAGCTTAATGCAGCCTTGGGGAAGAGTTCATTCTTGGCTTGTTCCTGCTCTGCAGGGCGAGGCGGGTTGGCCCCTGCCCGCTTACGGATTGCCGACGATCATCGGCAGGTAATGCGCGGTCTGCTTGTACCACCACGGCCAGTCGTGGTTGACGTCATAGCCCCAGAAGTTGACCGAGGCGTTGATGCCCTTCTGATACAGCACGCGGCCCAGCCACGCGGTGCTCTCCTTGAGCACGTCCTCCCAGGCGCCCTGGCCGACGCAGATGATGATCTTGCGCTGGTTGTAGAGGCTGATGTAGGGGTGATCCGCCGGCATGCCCGCGATGTAATCGCACGGGCTGTTGGCGTAGACCAGATCGTCCATGTAGCCGCCGAACGCGTCGCGGGAATCGTACACGCCGGAGAGCGCCAGGCAGCTGTCAAACAGGTCCGGACGGCGGAAGATCAGGTTCGCGGCGTGCTGCGCGCCCATGGAGCAGCCGAAGGTCGTGATCATCTCCTGATGCCAGTTGCGCTCGCCGGCGAGGTGATGAATCTGCGGCACGACCTCGTCCACGATGTAGTGGAACCAGGCCTCGTGGCGCTCGATGCGCCAGCGGTTGTCGCCGCCCTTGTTGGCCCAGGTCTCGCCGTCGATGGTGTCGATGGAAAAGACCATCACCTTGCCCGCGTCGATCCACGGACGGAATACGTCGTCCATGTGGAAGCCCTCAAAGTCCATGAAGCGGCCGGCCTGGCAGGGGATGAACAGAACGGGCTTGCCGCGGTGGCCGTAGACCTTCATTTCCATGTCGCGGCCCAGGCAGTGGGAGTAGTTCTTGAAATAACGGATTTCCATTCGTATGCTCCTTTTGAAAAGGGTTAATGAGAAGAGGATTTAGATGAAGCCAAGGCACGCCATGAACACCGGAATCTGCTGCTCCCAGCTCTCTTCGCTGTGCACGCCGTGGGGAACGATGCGCACCGTCAGGTTGGCGCCCTGGCTGTAAAGCGACTGGAACACGCCGGGCAGCACATCGCCCGTCGCATCGTGGTTGCCCAGCTCCTCCGCACCGTAGTCCAGATACAGGATGGTATCCGGCGCGATGTCCGCGTGCTTGAGCATCCGTTTCACCTTGACGGGATCGACCCAGATGCTCGGGGAGAGGCAGGCAAAGCGGGAGAAGGTCTCGCCGTAGTGACAGGCCGCATACAGGCTCATCAGGCCGCCCATGGAGGAACCGGCGATGGCCGTGTTTTCCCGTTCGGGCAGCGTGCGGAAATTGTCGTCGATCATCGGCTTGAACTCGTGCACAAGCCAATCCATCAGGATGCGGCCGCGCCCCTCGATCACGCCCAGCTCGCTGTCGCGGTGGGTGAAGGGCGAGTATTCGCACAGCCGGTTGTTGCCGATCGGATTGGACTCGATCGCAGCGACAATGACCGGCGTGCCGGTTTCGTTCAGGTAGTCGAGCATCCGCCAGGAACGCCCGAAGGATGCGTCGCAGTCCTGAAATACATTCTGTCCGTCGAACATATACAGGACGGGGAAACGTGCGTCGGGGTCTTCGTCGTAGGCCTCGGGCAGATACAGGTATGCCCGGCGCTTCAGCCGTGAGGGCTTCAGCTGCGGGATCGTCAATTCCCAGGTATGAAGCATAAAACGCCTCCAGATAACGGTCATGCGGTATATCCCGGCATGCAAAAAAGCACCCTTTGCACCAGGATATACGGGTAAGTATAAAACAGCGGAGCCGGTCTGTCAATTCAAATGCTCCAAAAATTGGAGGAAAGGCGTTTTTTTATTGAATTTTTCTCAGTTATTCGCTTTGAAATACAACACATGGCCCATGAGGCGCGGTTGACAGATGGTAAAGTGATCCTCTATAATGAAACCGGCAGTCCGCCGGCGGACTGCGAAAGGAGAAGCTATGGCAAACATCATCGACTATGTTCAGTGGCGGGGCGACATTCCGCTGACGCAGGTGCCCTTCGGCGCGGTGGATGCGCTGGTGCTCAGCTACTTGTCGTATATGCCGTTTGACGGCCTGGTATCCGAATCGTTTGGGATGGAGGGTCCGCTTCTCTCGGAGGTGGCGGCGCATTTTCTGGAGCAGGGCCTGAGCGGCACCTGCGCGATTGACAACGGCCAGCTGGACTGCCGCCTGCTGGAGGCCCTCAGGGATTCCGAGCGCTTCGGCACGATGCGCCTGACGGGCTATGTCAGCCGCTTCGACGCGGAGACGGAGGAGCAGTTTTCCGCGATCACATTCCTGCCGCCGCAGGAGCAGGCGTATTTGGCCTTCCGCGGCACGGATTCGACCGTCGTCGGCTGGAAGGAAGACTTCAACATGAGCTTTTCCACCGAGGTGCCTGCCCAGGGCGCGGCGCTGAACTACGTCGTGCTCGCGTCTGCCGCGCTTGCGCATCAGATGATCCTCTGCGGTCATTCCAAGGGCGGCAATGTCGCGGCCTACGCGGGCATCTTTGCGCCGGAGGACGTCCAGGAGCGCATCCGCTGCGTCTACAATTTCGACGGACCGGGCTTCAATGAGGTGCTTCTTGATACGCCGCAGTTCCGCAAGATGGACATGCGCATCCGCACGTTTGTGCCGCAGACCTCGTTGATCGGCATCCTGATGTGGCATGCGGAGCCGTTCATCGTCGTCAAGAGCGACGGCGTGGGCGTTCTGCAGCACAATCCGTACAGCTGGCAGGTGATGGGCGGGCGCTTTATCACGCTGCCGGAGCGCACGCGCGAGAGCCGCCTAGCGGAGGAGACGATCAAGACCTGGCTGGCGGACCTGGCGCCGGAGGAGCGCAAGCGCTTCATCGACGGCGTGTATTCCGTGCTCAGCGTGTCGGACGGGCGCAACGTCGCCGATCTCTTTGAAGCCAAGAACGTCCGCGCGATCCTGCGCGCCGTCAGTTCCATGGACGAGGAGACGAAGAACGCGATTGCCGATGCGTTCAGGCGCCTGGGCAGCTCGCTCAAGGAGACGCTGCCGGAATGGGTGGAGGATACCGCCGGGCAGATCCGCACGATGATCGCGCAGCGGTCGGAAAAACCGGAAAAGTCGGAAAAGGAAAATGGATAAGCAGCGCCCCATGCGCCGTACCGGCACATGGGGCGTTTTAAATTGAAATGTCAGATCACCCTGCACGCGTCGGCAATCTGCGTCAGCGCCAGGCCGCCGGTGCGGTTGATGATGGCGACGGTCGACGTGCTGCCGGAGGCGAACGCAAGCGCCTCTTCGATGTAGACATAGCCGTCCTGCCCGGTGACTGTGATCGTCCGGCTGCCGGCGGGGATGCGCACATAGCCGCTCGCCGTGCCGGAGCTCAGCAGGTTCACCACGCGCGTGCCGTCCACGAAGATGCGGAAGGGCGGATAGCCGTGCGTGGCGTTGAGAAAGCGAACCGCGGCATAGCGCGTGGGTACGGTGATGGTTGTGCCCGGCAGCGGCTGGATGGTGATGCTGCCGCCGACAGAGGGCTGGCTGGGGGTCGGACGCACGGGGCCGCCGGCAGAGGGCTGGCTGGGGGTTGGACGCACGGGGCCGCCGGCAGAGGGCTGGCTGGGCGTCGGTCTTATCGCGCCGCCGCTTTCGGATGGCGGTACGGACGGCGTGCTTTCGCTCCCGTCGCCGGGAAAGACCGGGCCGCCCTCGCCGGGATTGGGGAGCGGGATGACCGGCGTGATGTCGTTTTCCGTGCCGGGCAGCGGCGCGACGGACAGGGAGCCGTTTCGATTTTCCATATACAGTCGGCGGAAGCGGCAAAAAGCCCTTCCGCCAGCCTCCTTTCATGGGGATACTTCATCGTATGCCGGAAAGGAGGCTGCGTGCGATCAGTCCCCGGCCTCGATGAACCAGTACGGCTCGTCGTTGAACAGGTACAGCTGCCGGCCCTCCACCATGCAGGTGTAGCGCACGCCCTGACCGCCGGCCTTGAGCGACGGCGCCTCGCGCACATCCACAATCCGGTCGATGCGCATCGCGGGCCCGTCCTCGCTGCGCAGCATCAGCGGCCGCGTGCTGCCGTCGAGCAGGTGATCTGCCCGGACCTTGACAAAGATTTTCGCGGGATTTTTCCGCAGGGAAGACATCGCTTTCGCCTCCTGAGATTAGCCGGTGAACATATTGACGGGATGGATCGTGTGCTCTTCCGCCGGGTTGATGTCCGCATAGCCTCTGTCCTGCAGCACCACGCCGCGCTGCACGATCTGGTGGCCGTAGCGGCTGCGCAGGCTGTCGATGGAGCGCTCAAGCTGCTCCATGCGCACGCGTTTCGTCTCGTCGCCCATGAAATCGAGCTGGATCGGCTCGTCGTCCGGCGTGAGCATGCTGCAGCACAGGCCCACGCTGCGGTAGGGGAGCGTCCGGGCGAACCGCTCCTCAAAGAGCGTCATCGCCGCAGCGGCGATCTCATCGGTCAGGTTGGAGGCGCGCTTCAGGGCGATCTGGTGCGAGCGCGTTACCAGATCGGGTGTGCGCGCGGAGATCGATACGCAGCGCGTGCGCAGGCCGCTCTTGCGCAGACGCGCGGCCACGGACTCCGAGAGCAGATAGTAGATGCAGCGCGCGTCGTCGCGGGTTGTCAGGTCGTGCGGCGGGGTGGTGCTGTTGCCGATGGACTTGACGCAGCGCCGGTGATCCAGCGGCATGACCGGCGATCGGTCCTGCCCGTTGGCAAAGGCCTTGAGCATCGGGCCGCACTTGCCCAGCAGGCCCAGCAGCACGCCGTCGTCGCAGGCGGCGAGCTGGCCGATGGTCGTCACGCCGAGCCGCGCAAGCTTCTTCGCTGTGCGCGGGCCGACGTACAGCAGATCCTGCACGGGCAGCGCCCAGACCCTCTCCTGAAAGCTGTCCGGCGGCAGCGCGGTGACGGCGTCCGGCTTCTTCATGTCGCTGCCCAGCTTGGCGAGAATCTTGTTGTCCGCCACGCCGACGGATACTGTGATGCCCAGCTCCTCGCGAATCCGGCAGCGGATCTCGTCCGCGATGCGCACGCCGTCATCGAAGGACAGTCCCGGGTTGGACAGGTCGATCCAGGCCTCATCCAGCCCGAAGGATTCCACGCGGAAGGAGTACTGCTCATAAATCCGGCGCATCTTGCCGCTGAAGCGGGTGTACAGCGCATAATCCGGCGGCACGCAGACCAGATCGGGGCACTTTTCCCTGGCCTGCCAGATGGCTTCGCCCGTCTTCACGCCGCAGCGCTTGGCCAGCGCATTTTTGGTCAGGATGATGCCGTGGCGCGCCTCGACGCTTCCGCCGACGGCGACGGGCTTCTGCCGGATTTCCGGCGTGTACAGGCACTCAACCGACGCGTAATAGCTGTTTGCGTCGCAGTGCAGGATCACCCTGTCCAATCCGTTCACCTCACCTTATAAATGCGAACATTTGTTCCTATGCATATTATTATACCCCGAAGCGGCACTTTGTCAACAGGGAAATCAAGGGCGGAGGCGAATCGCCTTGGGCATGGCGGCCGCTTCGGGGACGCCTTGTGCGTATCCTCCATGGATTTCGACAGAGTCAGTTGTGTGTCTGTTGCGGCAGCGTATGAAAGCGGCTATAATGGGAAAGCCCGGCAGGACTTTGCCGGTCAGGAAATTCTGCGAAAGAAGGCGGATCCCGTGCTCAAAAAGTGGATCAAGTGTATCTTTGGCGAGGCGTTTTCGCTCAGCGGGGATACGGCGTCTCAGGAGGAAATCTACGATCGTCTGGTCAACGGGGCGGCGATCAAGGGCACGAACATGTGCGTGCTCATCTTTGCCATCCTGATTGCCTCCATCGGTCTGAACATGAACTCAACCGCGGTCATCATCGGCGCCATGCTCATCTCTCCGCTGATGGGCAGCATCATCGCCATCGCGTACGGCATTGCCTCCGGCGACCTTTCCATTGCCCGGCATTACTTTGTCGGATTTCTGCTGCAGATTGCGATCTGCCTGCTGACCTCCACGCTCTATTTCAGCATCACGCCGATTTCCAACTCGACCTCCGAGCTGCTTGCGCGCACCACGCCGACCATCTGGGACGTGCTCATCGCCATCTGCGGCGGATTGGCCGGGTGCATCGGCCTGACGCGCAAGGAAAAGTCGAACGTCATTCCCGGCGTGGCCATCGCCACTGCGCTGATGCCGCCGCTGTGCACGGCGGGCTACGGTCTGGCGACCGGCCAGTACCGCTATTTCGCCGGCGCGTTTTATCTGTTCACGCTCAATTCGTACTTCATCTGCCTGTCTTCCGTGGCAGTGCTCGCGGCGATCAAGGTGCCGCGCAGGCACAATAGCCAGATGGGGGAGCAGCTCCGCAAGAAGGCCATGCGCCGCGTGGCGATTTCCACGACGGTGCTGCTGATTCCAAGCCTCTTCTTTGCCGCGCGCCTGATTCATGAGAATGACATCACGGGCTTTGAGGAGCAGGCGGTTACGCAGATGCAGGAGCTGGGCGACGAGGCGACGATCCTCTTCCCGCAGATCGACAGCCTGTCTGCCAGCGCGGGCTACGGCTATCAGGACGGCGAGGTCGGCTACGCGCAGCGGCTGCTGGTGACGCTTGACGAGCCGATAAGCGCGGAGAGGGAAGAAACCATGCGCACATGGCTGCAAAAGCGCACCCCGATGATCGATGAAATCGAAATCGTGCTGAGCCCGTAAATGAATGGAACCCGCCTCTGAATGCGCCTTCCTCAGACAGGTGCATCCAGAGGCGGGTGAATCTATGCGGGCAAGAATCAGCTGCAGAGCGAATTTTGCAAAAGTCTGAAAAAAAGGTTGACAAACGCATATACACATGATATACTGAACAAGTGCTTAGGGGTATGGTGTAATGGTAACACGTGGGTCTCCAAAACCTTTGTTGAGGGTTCGAGTCCTTCTGCCCCTGCCAGACAGGAAACAGCAGAGTCGATAAAGATTCTGCTGTTTTTTTGTGGTCATTTCACAAGAGCAGAGTACATTTCATCGAACCCATCACCGTATAAATGTACGTAAACGTTGTATGTGATGTTGACGTCGGCGTGTCCCAGCAATTTGGATAAAATTTTTATGTCCACGCCTTTGTAATAGCAGTTGGTCGCAAAGGTGTGCCGAAAGACGTGTTCGCCCTTGTAGTCAACGCCAGCAGAACGGCAGGCGCATTGCGTCTGGTATCTCAGCGCCTCGTAGGACAGCCTGTCGCCCTCGGCATCTGTAAATACCCATTCGCCCCTCCCGCCCTGTGAAAGCCCCTCCAAGAGGCGCACAGCGTAGGGTGTGAGCGGAATGACGCGATTGCTTGCTTCACTCTTTGCGCTGTCCTGCACATAGGACTGCTTTTTGTTGGCAAGGCGAACGACGGTTGAACGAACCTCCAGCCGTTTGCGGGACAGGTGAATGTCCCTCCACCGCAGAGCAAGAGCCTCGCCAGCACGCAAACCCGTTTCCAGCATCAGCAGAATCACGGCATAGGCAGGACGCGCAAGGGTTTCCAGTTCACGATGCAACGCCTCCTGTTCCTCCTGTGAATACGCCTCCACCGACGCCTCCGCTTTGCGGATATGACACCGCGCAGGAAGCCTGATACCAATGCCGGGGTCTGCTGGTATGATGTGGAGGGCAGAGGCTTGCTTGAGTGGCGCGGTCACAATCCGCATTTGCTTCTTGATGGTGGATAAACCATAGCCTTTTCCCGCCAGTTCATTCACATATTGCTGAATGTGGACGGAGGTGATTTCTCCAATCGGCATTTCAGCGATTGAAAAGCCCTCCAGCGCACGAACAGAGGTCAGCAGTCGGTCATAGGTTGCGGGCTTGACGGTTGTTGCTTTGTAGGTTGTCAGCCATTGGTCAATGTACGTAGTCAGCGAAACGGATTGATTCATGATTCATCCTTTCCGCAAAACCTTGTTGATGTGTATATCCAGTTTTCAAGTTTCAACAGGGCTATTGTATCAGGTGATTTTTTGGCGTGTCAACCCTCTGATGCAAAGAAAAAACCCCGCCTCCCGGTGAAGGGAAGCGGGGCCGGGTAAACAACCCGTTGTGTCAAGCGTTCTTCTGGCGGTCAGCTTTAACCGCAAGGTTGGTGCGAATGTCGCTGTTCTCCACCAACTCACCAAACCCATACAGAGCCAGCGAACCGACCCAAGAAAGCAAGGAACCAACGATAGCCACCCAAATACCACCAATAAATCCTGCCGACATAGTTAGAGCAACCCCAGCCAGCACAGAAAGAATGATTCCTACCCAAGCGAAAACCTTTGCTGTTGTCTTGATTTTCGTTCCAATATTCGTAAACATTTTATTTTCCTCCTCGGCGATTCATTTTGTAAGCATTGAGATACTCATAGTTTCCACTTTCAACCGAAATACGATTGATTTCAGGATGTTCTGCTTTGTAACTTCTAAGATACTGGTATTCGTCTGTGTCACACAACTGGCTATCATTTATCAGGCCCAAGGATGCTCTCAACAAAAAGATAAAGAAAGCACTGCTCAGAGGATACAAAGAAAGGCTGGAACAGTTGCCATCTTCTATCAATCCAAGCGACCCATGATATTGCAGAAGTCCATCAATAGGATTTGTGCAGGCGAAGGCGCGCATCCAATAATCGAATCCAACAAATCGCATTTCCTTGAAGGGCGAATATCTTAGCGTTGAAAGATATAGAGAAACGATTACACTAACTATACCGCAAATGAGCAAGAAATTTTTGCAACCCTTCACGCTATTCCCGTGATTCATTCCTGCTATGAAAAGAAGCGTAATTCCAATGCAAACAGATTGAATCAAGAGATTTATCGAAATGATAGAGGAAGCACTATTTCCTGTTCTTATCAGACAGCCGA
Organism: Candidatus Ventricola sp.; assembly: GCA_051883755.1. Lineage (GTDB taxonomy): Bacteria > Bacillota > Clostridia > Christensenellales > Aristaeellaceae > Ventricola. Next base: position 13,181 of record JBJEUI010000232.1, on the reverse strand, counting down.
CAAAAACTGTGAACACACCACTAAACGAAAAAAGCAGTATAGACAGTTTTGTTTTTCCCTGATGCAAGAAACTTCCAGCAAGCAGTATCGGAACGCCTGACAACAGAATACAAAGTATAATACTTGCCGTTCTGCCAATCCCAGCACCTAAGGTTAAGCATAAACCTCCATCAAACCATATTAAGAGCAGGTACAATATGAAGAAAACAATATGCTTGATAGGCATGTTTCCTTTCTTTTTCTGTGCCATTTTTCCTCTTACTTCCTCCCAATCGTCTGTTCCACCGCGTGCCGATGGGCTTTTGTCATTCCCGCCATACGGATGTATTTTCCGATGGTGGAGGCACTCCGCCCTGTGATACGCGCAACCTCGGCATAACTGCCGTGCTTCTCATAGAGCCTGTAAAACTCTTTGACTTCCTCGGGCGTTACGGGTTTGCTCATTTCTTCTCACCCTCCGCCGTCTGCGCGGGCTTGTCCTCGGGCTTTGCCTCGCTGGACTTGTCGTCTGACTTTGCTGTGGGCTTGCGCTTCTTCGCGCCCGAACCCTTGAGCTTCGCAACATCACTCTGCCTGACGATCTGCGTTTCATACGCTTTATCAAAGCAGGATTTGATATACTTTTTGTAATCCAGTGCTTCACCGCCTGCCTCGTCAATAATCTCGTTCAGTTTATCGACCTGAATGTAATAGGAATCAGGCACAATGATGGCTTGAAGTTCCGTGTCGATTGTAATGCGCATGGTGTTTTCCTCCATTCTATCTCTTGCGTAAGGAAACAGAAAAAGTGTGCTTCTGTTTCATCAAAAGCACACCAAACCAACCCGTCAGGGCGGGCGAGCATATTCGTTTGCGGAGAATCTGAAATTAGTTGTCGAAATCAGCCAATTTTTGCGGGGGGGGGTTAAGCGTTTATTCCAAAGGACAATCGCGCAATGCGCGACCCAATCAGAGAAAAAACCGCGCTTCATGTTTGCTCCCCCTTCCCGTTGCTATTGTCAATATGATAACAGGAAAAACGCAAATAATCAAGCGATTTTTACAAAACATCAAAAAGCGAGAAAGGTTTTGCGAAATGCTGGATTATCCCATTCATATCTGAGAAATTCAGCAATATTCTTTGAAATTATGAAAGATTCCCTTCATTTTTTCAATGATATGTGAAATTTGTGGATTGAGGTTGGAAAATATTCGGGAATAGGGCAAACGTCAGGAAGGACGAGAGCCACATGTGCCTGTCGTGTCGCGGTTTACCGTCCGCCGATTGGACTTTTTCAAAAAATTTTGGTATAATATATATAGAAAAGATGAAGGGAGGGAAAAGAAATGGACGAATTTGATAGCCTGTCGCCTGCTGAGAAGGAAGCCTCCATCCGCAGGGAATACGCCAGCGTATAGAAGAAACTCAACGCTTTGGTTCGCCAGATGACGGAAGAATATGGTTATTTTGAGTTCCTGCGCGACCAGATTGCGGAAATTGATATTTACGGCGCGGATGATGTGTTTGGTTCCTCGAAAAAGAGGGATACAAAAGCATCGCTTGCCCGCAATGGCTACGATTTTTGAGTATTTGAAAGGAGTATACGGAATTATGCCGACATCCCATCCGTTTTAGAAAAACATCACGGTTCACCGCGAGAAAGCCGAAAAAGACTTTCTGTGTATCAAAAATGAGAATTGGAAGCGCGCCAACAGGGATTTGACCCCTTATGGCTTGCAATTATATCTCTATCTTGCCTCCAATGCCGATGGTTATAGCTTCAACCTGTCCCAAGAGGACGCAGAGAAAAGCGCGGGCATCCGCCGAACGACCTTCCACACATACATCAATCTGATGATTGAGAAGGGTTATTTGGTCAAGAGCAAGGGAAACTGTTATGATTTCTATGAAGTACCACGCGGTAAACCGCCAGAGGAAACCGAACCGCAAGACGAACCCGCTGACCATTATTTTGAGTTCTAACCTGTCCGCTGTGAGAAAATTGCCGTCCACGTTGTGAACGCCGTTGTTCTCATTGTGGACAGCGCAGACCGCAAGGCAATAAAGAAATAATATAATAAATAATAAATAAGGACAAATACTGCGCCCTCTCTCCGCCAAAGCGGAGAGGGGGCGTTTTCAATAGGAAGAAGAAGCAGGGAGAGCAAAGGAGCGTTTGCGCGAACCGCAGGGAGCATCCTCCACCGCCAGAGGGACAGCGCAGACCACACCTCTGCGCTCTTTCTTTTGTTTGCTTGCTATCCCGATGTGACCAACAGCAGAGCAAAACCAGCCCTTGCGGACAGACGCAGGCGGAACAAATAAAGAAAAGGGGCGCACCGCGCAGAGAAAGTATCTCCGCAGGGTGAACGCCCCAGTTTTTATAGTTTGATATTCTTCATAGCCTTTTGAAACTCGCCAGTAATATCCCGCATAGCCTTTCCGCCCTCTTTTGACAGGTTCGCCAGCACGCCCGACGTGATTTCTTCTATGCGTTCTTTGTCGGCTAAACGCTCCGCCTGTGCTATGTCCCTGTCGATGCTGGACAGGGCGATTTCATAATGAGCTTCATTGAGACATCTGTATTTTTCATCCATTATCCCGCCGTATGAGTCCATCAATCGGCGATAGTTGCTCTGCATAAAACGTCTACGCTCCCGCAGATTGTTAAGTTGGTCTGTGTATTTACCCATTGTGTTGAACCTCCCGCAAATAGCCGTTAATCAGCCGTCTAAGCACGCCTGACATGGTGGTATACTCTTTCTCCGCCTGTTCCTGCAAAGCCCTGTATTCGGCTTCACAGAGGCGAACAGAGACGGTCTTGTAATTCTGTGTTTCCATCATGGAAAACCCCTTTCGTTTTTTTCTCATTGGAATATGAAAATAGCTGTTATTTGCTTGTCTGCTCTTGTCCTAACCGTCTTTCAGATTCTTTTGAACACTTAGCGGGGGGAAAGACCACACAAAGACAGAATGGGGGTGTGAAAAAGTATTTTTCCCGAAACCCTACCCCCTGTGAATCACAATCCGCAAGCCGGAAAAGAAGATTTTCACCGTCTCAAATACTACACCTTATGAGACGCAGAAAAACACGGCGTTTTCACGTATCACAAAGTTTGAAAATATATTTTGCAACGTATCATAATAGTGGTTGACTTTTTGATACACTTGTGATACACTATTGGTGTTGAAAGGAAGTGGATCACATGGCACGCATCAAATACATTCGCGTCAGCACGCAGGAACAGAACACCGCACGGCAAGAGGTGGACAAGGAACGCTTTGACCGTGTGTACATCGAAAAGGCAAGCGGAAAGAATACAGACCGCCCCGAATTGAAAGCCATGCTGGACTATGTTCGGGAGGGCGATGTGGTGGAGGTCGAAAGCTATTCCCGCATCGCACGAAACACACAGGACTTGCTTTCCATCGTTTCGCAACTCACAGACAAGGGTGTGGACTTCGTTTCGCAGAAAGAAAAGATTGACACCTCCACCCCTTCGGGCAGACTGATGCTGACCATCTTTGCGGGACTGGCGCAGTTTGAGCGTGAATGCCTGTTGGAGCGTCAGGCGGAGGGCATCGCAATCGCCAAACAGGAGGGCAGAATGGGGCGACCTGAAATCCAGCCATGCGCGGACTTTGCTTCCATCGTGAAAGACTGGAAAGATGGAAATATGACCGCTGTTGAAGCGATGACGCAAGCGGGAATGACAAAAGCAACCTTCTACCGCAAGGTCAAAGCATTACAGCAGTAAAAAAGAACGCCTGTCCAATCGCAATCCGCGAGAGGGCAGGCGCGTCCATTTTCTATACAAGATTGTGAATATTCATTCGTTTGTGGTCTACTGTCAGCCGTTTTTGTTCGTGAAGCCTTTTGGATATACACAATAAACAAAGTTTTGCATGTCGATTAGTTCAAACTGCGCAGGCGAAAGCCTGCGTACACGTGGGTCTCCAAAACCTTTGTTGAGGGTTCGAGTCCTTCTGCCCCTGCCAGACAAAAACGATTCGGCTTTAGCCGGGTCGTTTTTGTTTTCCAATAAAAGGGGGAAGAAGGACTCGAATGGGGCGGGAGTGAATGACGTGCCCTTTGGCACGTCAGAGCCGCCCTGACCGACGAGCGTCGAGCGAGGAGAAAGAGTCCTTCTGCCCCTGCCAGACAAAAACGATTCGGCTTTAGCCGGGTCGTTTTTGTTTTCTAATAAAAGGGGGGAAGAAGGACTCGAAAGGGGCGGGAGTGAATGACGTGCCCTTTGGCACGTCAGAGCCGCCCTGACTGACGAGCGTCGAGCGAGGAGAAAGAGTCCTTCTGTCCCTGCCAGTTCATCCGACAGGATTTGATACAATCCTGTCGGATGTTTCTTTTCCCCCCTCCCGAGTTTGAACGGTGTACAGGGGTTGCATGGGATGATGCTATCCGTCGCGACAAATCCATATCGTGCTTGTTTCAGGATAACGGCTCTTTCAACGCGCTCGTGAAGCTGTACGATGCTTTCGCAGACGCCTGAATCAAACCTGTATTACAGCGCTGTGCTTTTCAGAATTTCGGACAGGGTATTCAGAGATTCTTTGGAAGGCTCAGGAAGGCCGATAACCGGAAGGCCTTCCGATGGAGTGGCTTCAACGTCCGGCTGTGTGACGAAATCAGGCAGCAAGGGCCCGGGAATATCCGGGATTTGTCCACCTTCCGGCATCCATATCCCGTCGATTGCCGCATCGGATTCATGATCCTCGGCAGGCGCATCGTCCGCCGGGGCCGCCGCGTCATCCTCTGCTGCGTCAGAATCGTGATCTTCGGCAGGCGCATCGTCCGCCGGAGCCGCCGCGTCATCCTCTGCTGCGTCAGAATCGTGATCCTCGGCAGGCGCATCGTCCGCCGGAGCCGCCGCGTCATCCTCTGCTGTGTCAGAATCGTGATCCTTGGCAGGCGCATCGTCCGCCGGGGCCGCCGTGTCATCCACTGCTGTGTCAGGCGCAAGCGGTTCTTGGGTGGCTGCTTCATCGCCGGCTGATTCCGGGTCATCCGGGACACGGATCTCGCTGTCTGATCGCTGAGCAAGCAGCTCCTGAAGGGCGATATATTGATCAATCGTCAGCGCAGACAGGATGGAGAGCTGCTCTTTGGGTGAGAGCGTATGCCAGATGCCGGCCAGGTATTCCGGATCGCTCCAGTCGGGCTCTGTCTCTTCTGTCTCGTCCGGAAGGGGAGCAGGCGTTGCCGTGGGGGCAGGCGTTCGCGTTGCAGTCGGCTTGGGTGTGGGGATGAAGACGACGTCCTCCTCGGAAGGCGAAGGCTTGGGCCTGACGGAGAGCAGTTCCTGCAGGGAGACGAACTGATCGGCTGTCAGCGCAGCGATGGCGGAAAGCTGCTCTTCCGGCGACAGCGTGAACCAGGCATCGGCCAGCGCAGCGGGGTCGGTCAGCCTGGTGCTGTCGCGCTGTTCCGTTTCCGCGGCTGCAGACAGTTCGGATGGCTGATTCTGCACCGAGGGGCTCTCCTGCGGTGCGGGCGTCTGTTCTGCGCCCTCGATGTCGTGCGCCGGCGTGGGCGTCTGTTCTGCATCAACGGCATGTTCAGAGGCCTGTGCCGTGTCTGCGGTCCCGGCGATTGCTGCGCTGCCTTGTTCATCCAGCAGACTCCAGAGTGAGACAAACTGCGCGCTGGTGAGCCTGCTGAGCAGCGCAGACTGTTCCTGCTGCGTCAGCGTGTGCCAAATGCTGGCCAGGTACACGGGATCGGACATGTCAGGCGCGGCTGTTGCTTCAGCGTATACCCCGTCGGGCATGGCGGAAGGCGCCGCACCGCCCAGCAGCGTCCACAATGCAGCATAATCTTCGGAGGACAGACCGCCCAGCGCGATGAGCTGCTCGTCGGTCGTCAGCGTCTGCCAGACGGCTGCCAGGGCTGCGGGATCGGACAAACTCTGTACTTTTTCATGACCATTCAGGATGGTCAGCAGACGTTCGACCTGTGCCTGTGTCAGTCTGCCGGCCAGCGTCATCGCGCGATCCTCGCCGAGATTTCTGAAGATCCTTGCACACTGATCCGAGGAGAGCAGGTCAAAGCTGCGCCGCAGCTCCTCGTCGCTCATCGCGCTGGCGGCGAGATAGAAGTCATCCGGGTTGCTCATCAGCTGCGTGATGTCCGTGCTTTGCTCAGTTTGGGAGTTTGTGAAGACCCAGTGGCCGTTGACGTAGTCGATGGTTCCGTCTTCCATGCCGTCGCATCCGCTGAGCGTCAGCAGTGCGGCGCAGAGGACGCAGGCCAGCAGCAGTTTCTTGTTTCTGTTCACATCGATCGCTCCCTTCTCAGCCGCCCAGCAGGCTGCGCAGCTGGTTCAGTGAAGAATTGTCCTCCTCGGTCGTCTGGATAACTGACTGTGTCTTGTCAGGCAGCGAAATGCCCCTGTACTTGATCACAAACTGTACCTGCTCCGGATGGTTCTTCTCCGATGTGAAGGACGGAGCGGTGTAGTCCTCATTCTTGAACTTCTCCAGGGCCTTGTTGACCTCCTCGTCAACCCGGTCGCCGGCGCCGTTGGTGCTGTCGCGCAGCTCCAGCGTGCCGCTGGCCAGCTCGTCTACGCCGTCAGCCAGCTCATTCACGCCGTCAACCAGCGACTTGATGCCATCGTCGAGGCTTGCATAGTTGTCAGCCAGCCTGCGTACGCCGCCGGTGAAGGATTGAATGCCCTCGCTCATCTGTGCGTAGCTCGCGTCCAGCTCCGCGATGCCGTCATAGAGCGCCGACGTGCCGTCAAGGTACGATTCCACACCCTCGGACAGCGCCTGCGCGCCGTCGTTGATCTGGTTCATGCCGTTTTGATAGGCGGTCACCAGCGTGATGTAGTCGTTGACGGCGGCGATGTATGCATCCGTGCCTGCAACCAGGCCGTTTTGCCCGTTGATTGCGTCGTTCAGCTCGTTCGCCTTTTCCCGCAGGGAGGCGGCCAGCGCCAGCAGCTTTTCACGCTGATTCAGGAATCCGTTCAGATTGATCTCTCCGAACGCCTTTTCAACCGCTTCAATCCTGTCCTTTACGGCTGTCAGCATCGTGATGGCCGCATCGATCTGTGCGCGGGCAATGGGCGTCATGATGGCACTCAGGTCGTTTTTTGCCGCGTTGAGCATGCCGATGACCGTGTTCAGCTTATCCTTGGCGTCCGGAAGGCCGCTGACCACATCGCCGCAGCCTGCGAGTCCCTGGGTGATCGCGTCAAGCTCGTCGATGAAATCTGCAACAACATTCAGCGCCTGGATGAGCGGACTCATGGCGTCGGCCATCTGATGAACCCCTGCGCTGAGCTCCGCGCCCTTGGCAGGCAGGCCGGTGTTGGGGTCGGCATAAGCGTCAAGACCGGCATTGGCCTGTGCCAGCAGCGTCTGCGTGGAGGAATCGGTGAGCGCAGCGGTGCCCGCGAGGAGTTCGGCATGATAGCTTTCCAGCAGCGCGGCGGCATCGGCCAGCTCGCCGATGCCCTCCGCAACCTGTGCGTCCGCATCGCTCAGAGAATTTGCGGCGCTGCGGAGTGTGCGCATGGCGCGGCTGACCTGACCGGAACCGGAGGAGAGCTCGTCCGTTCCATCTGCAAGCTCCGAAACGCCGTCGCGCAATTCGCCCACCCCATCGTCAAGGTCGATTGCGCCCTGCTCCAGGTCCGCCATCTGCGCCTTCAGATCCGCCGTGTCGATGTCGCCCACGTCCATGGACATGGGCAGGCCGCCCATGGAGATCGGGTCCATGGCGAACTGAAGCGCGTCCATGGTGATCGTCAGGTCGGCCTCGCTGCCGGGCATGACGGTGAAGGAGACCTGCTTCTTGTTGCCTGCGCTGGCGACGATTCCGTTTTTCGCCTCAACAGACTCGCAGTTTTCCTCATCAAAGGCCGCCGTGATCGAAAGGGCGTAGTGGTCGAAGTAATCCCCTTGACATTCGGTGTTTTCCCGGACGCGCAGGGTGATTTCTACCGGCCCGGAGCGCCCGGCGAGGCTTGCCGGCGCAATCGGCGTGCCGTTTAAGCGATATTCAACGCTGAGCAGCCAGGGAAGCTGCGCGCGGGAGAGCGTGCCTTCGTAATAGAAGATGCCTGCGTTGGCTTGTACGGTGATCTCGTCCCCGGAGACATGGATGGGGGCGACGCTTGTCAGGTTCGTGACCTGCTGGTAGACACCGTAGTCAGTAAGCTCCTGGGCGCTGCTGACCTCGAAACGGTTGACGACGGAATAGGCCGCGTTTCCGCCGTCTGCGTCATAGGTTGCATAGATGATTTCGTTCTTCTGCGCACCCGCAGCCAGTGCAGGCGTGACGGTATTCGTCAGCAGAATTGCGCAGGCGAGCAGACATGCGGGGACTCTTTGCTGCTTTTTCATGGGGTATTCTCCTTTCCAGATCCATTCTGTCTGCGGCGTTTGGGGGAGGGCTGATCCGGCGATTCGGCAGGCGTCTGTTGTGCGCGCCTTCGCCTTGGCGCATCCGGCCCGCTTTCGGTCTGTGCCGCAGGCGTTTGCGGGGGTGCCGGCACCTGGGGTGCGGGCGGCGCGCTGGGCTCAGCGGATGGGCCCCTGGGCGGGCAGAATTGCGCATGGAGCGTCGTCACGCGGATGGGACCGTCCAGCATATAGAGCATGCCGGGAAGAACGAAGACGACGATGCACATCGAAAAGAGCGTGCCGCGCCCCAGAAACGTGCCCAGCTGGGACAGAATGCCGTGCGAGGAGAACCCGCCCAGCAGGTAGCCCACACAGGTGAGTACGCTGCCGGAGCTGAGGATGGACACCATGCAGTTCTCGATCATATGGACCAGCGCATCCCGTTTGCCCATCGTCCTGCGGCATTGTGTGTAGTGCTCGGTAAAGAGGATCGCGTAGTCGACCGTCGCACCCAGCTGCACAGAGGTGATGATCAGGTAGGAGATATAGAAGACGGTATTGCCGGTGATGAAAGGACAGGCTGTGTTGAGCCAGATCGCGGCCTCGATGTCCAGGACCAGGATCATGGGCAGCAGAAGCGATTTCATGGACAAAAGCAGCACGAAGAACACCGCGCCGATGGAGACTGCGTTCACCTTGCCCATATCTGCCGTGATGGTGTCCATCAGGTCGTAGGTGCTCACGCCTTCACCGGCGAGCAGCCAGCTGTCCGGATAGCAGAGCTGTGCGAGATCACGGATCTGCCGCACAAGCGCGGAGGTTTCGCTGCCCTCAAAGTCCGCGTCCACAGTGATGACCATGCGGCTGTAGTGATCCGAGAGGAGCTGTTTCCGATCGCTGTCTTCCAGATAGGAGACGGGAATCTGCGCGCCCGCGGTATCGACATAAGAGATGATGTCCGTCACGGCGTCCAGTTCCTTCAGCGCATTGGAGAGGGACTTTTCCAGTGCAAGATTTCCGCGGGGGACGAGCAGCACATAGGTATCCTGTTTGCCGAACGCATCTTCAATGCGCTGGATGTCTCTGCCCAGCTGCGTGTCAAGGCCGAAGATCTTGGAGGAGCCGAAATAATAGCTGTTGCTGTTGGAGGCGATGCGCGCAGCCGGCACGATCAGGATAAAGATGATCGTCATGGGAATCATCAGCTTGAGCATGAGGCGGCCAAGCCAGCTGAAGCTGGGCACGAAGGAGCGATGGCGCAGCCTGTCATTGAGCTTATAGGTCGTCATGATCAGCGCCGGCGTGAAGACAAAGGTGACGATCAGGCTGATGGCGATGCCCTTGGCCAGCGCAAGACCCAGGTCCGAGCCGATACCAAAGCGCATGATGCACAGCGCGATGAAGCCGATGACCGTCGTCAGGCCGCTGGAGAGGATCGAGCTGGTCGACTGGCACAGCGCGTCCACAAGCGCTTCGCGGATATCCGGCTGCTCGGCGCGGCAGTCCTCGAAGCGGTGCTGCAAAAACACGCCGTAGTCGAGCGACACGGCCAGCTGCAGCACCGCGCCCGCTGCGTTCGTGACAAAGGAAATTGTGCCGAAGATGAGGTTGGAGCCGTTATTGAGCAGCACCGCCACGCCGATGGAGCCCAGCACGATCACCGGCTCCAGCCAGGATTGTGTCGTCAGCAGCAGCACGAGAAAGGTAAAGACGACGGCAAAGCCGGCGATCAGCGGAATCTCTGTGACGGTGCTCGTCGTCGCCACAGCCGTGGATATGGCGGCGCCGGACATCGCGTTGTCCTCGCCGATCACCGAGCGGATGGTGTTTACCGTGTCGACAAGGCTGTCCTCGCTGATGGTCAGGGTCATGAGCGCGTTTCCATTCTTGTAGTACGTCTCTACCAGATCCTGATCGAGCGCGGAAAGCGGAACGGAGACGTCTGCACTGTCGTCGAGCCACAGCACATCCGTTACCCCCTCGACGGCGAGAAGCATGTCCTTGCAGCGCAGCGCCTCGGAGATGGATACGTCGTTGAGCAGTACACGTGCATTCGGAATACCGCCGTCGAATTCTTCTGCCATGACGTCGAGCGCGATGGTTGAGGGACTGTCTTCCGGCAGGTAGTCGTTCATGTCATAGTTGACACCGACCATGGGAAAGCAGACGGCGCTCAGAGCCAGCAGAACCAGAAACACCGTCAGGATCAATTTGGGATGATAGACGATAAAGCGATAAAAACTGCGCATGGCTTTGCCGTTGGGTGACGTATCCGCCCAACTCTCCATTCTTTCAGAATGGATTCAGTCTATGTCGCATTGGCCAGGCTGACAATAGGCAAATGGCAGACAGTTGTACGGAATTCATGCAAAAACCGACTGACTGCCCATATCCGTGCTGTGAATCACCGGCAGGCATCCGCTTCGGTTTTGGCCGCTTATCCCCGGGGCGGAAAGCAGGCTTTGGCGGAGGGAAGAAAACAGCCGGCCGGCAGAAGCCGGTCGGCTGAAGCATCATGCGCAGGGGTCATTCGTGCTGCATGAAGGGGAGGAGAGACCGCATGCCTGCGCATCCCTGATGATGCTGGTGATGGCGCTGCGGAAGATCAGCGAGATGTACTCCACGGTCTGCTGCGGGTTTTCCGCTGTGCGGCGATGCTCCACCCACTCCATCAGCATGCCGGCAGTCGCCTCCGTGAAAAAGCCGCAGAGGAAGTCCTTAAATGCCGGCGTGAGCGAAAGCCCATGCATCACCTCTGCCTTGTCGATGATGGAGCGCATCAGACTCGCGCAGTCCGCGGCGAAGAAGCGGCGCAGCTCCCCATAGCCCAGCGAATGGCAGATGTTGCCCAGGAAGTCGTCGTTTTCCTCGATGTAGCGCAGCATGTAGAGGATGGCCTCCTCGTAGTCGATCACCAGATCGATCTGCCTAAGGACCTCCAGCGTCTCCTGCTCCAGCGTCCATTTGAGCAGGGCGTAGATATCCTCAAAATGATAATAGAATGTATTTCGATTCAGGCCGCAGTCAGAGATGATGTCGCACACGGAGATCTTTGAGAGCGGTTTTTTGCGCATCAGTTTCTTGAATGACATCGCCAGCGTCATTTTCGTGTTGAAGGACGATACCTGATACTTCATGTCGAAATCCTCCCGATCTACCCTGTATTATTGATGGTTTTCCCGGAGATTTCAATGGGCAAATCCAGACAAATGTCTAAACAATCTGTTTTTGCCATTCAGGCGAATTCGGATCGTTCATGTTTCTCGGACAAAGGATGCTGCCTTGTCTGGATTTCAGGCAAATGGGCTTGAATCCACCGTTTTTCAGCGCTGCGGTTTCCGGTATGATCAAACTGTTTCCCGGGGGCTGGAGGCCGGGCGGGCCTGACCGAATCGGCATGCCGCCGCCTGTTCCCGGAGGCTGACCGACTGGAGGAAACGCATATGAAAGCATACAGCATCCTGCTCAGGACGCCTTTGGGCGACAAGGAAGGGGGCATGCTCATCTCTGCCGTCCAGGGCAGACTGGAGGGGGAGATGGATATCCTGGAGCATGCTACGCATTTTTCGGGCGAAATTGATGAAAGCGGCTACTGCCGGATCACGGGACATTTGATCACCGCACTGTCCACGGTTCCCTTTGAGGCGACGGGATACATTCATCCGCAGCGGCTTGATCTGGTCTTTCAGCACCGCCAGAAGCCCTTTCAGATTGTCGGCCATGCCCGATGACGGCATCTGTCCATATAACTGAAGAAAGGAAGACAGCACATGAAAGGAACGGCCTGGATTTGTTTGCTGCTGACGCTGATTCTCGTCCTCATGGGTGTACAGACCTATGCGCTTTGGCAAAAGACGCAGGCGTTGGAGGCAGCCTTGCTTTGCGCGCTCGACGACCTTTCGGTCATGAAGGAGAGCATCAGCTCCATCGCCGAGGTGAGCGGGGCATTGGGCAGCATCTGGAACAGACTTGCGCAGGAGGGCGGTCTCCTGAGCTTTCTCACACAGCCCTGACGCTGCGATGGATCGGGAGATTCTCGTGCATGCAGGCTTCGTCGTGCCGCTTTTCCGGCGCTGCGCGGTCAATGAAAAACGCGGCAGACATTCCCACCTCTTCTCGGCACAAAAAATCTAGTGATCATCCATATTTTGCTTGCAACTCCCGCGCAACAGTGATAGAATACAGCACGGAAAATGGTCAGTCGATCATTTTCCGTTCATTTTTGTATTTTGGAGAAAAGAAGGCGTACAACCTATGGAAATTTATCTGATCGGTTTGGCCGTCGCCATGGTGGGCGGACTCATGCTCTCCCGACTGACCAAGCTGATTCATCTGCCGGCGGTCACCGCGTATCTGGTCGCCGGCCTGCTGCTCGGCCCGTTCTGCATGGGCGCGCTGGGGGTTCAGGGCCTGGGCTTCAATTCGCTTGCGCAGGTGGAGACGATGAAGATCGTCAGCCAGACGGCGCTGGGCTTTATCGCATTCTCGATGGGCAATGAGTTCCGCCTCAAGCAGCTCAAGGCCATGGGCAAGAATGCGGTCATCATCGGCATCATGCAGGCGGTGATCGCGACGGTCGTGGTGGATATCGCCCTGATCGCGCTGCACCTGTGCTTCCCGACGATGATCTCCATCCCGTGTGCGATCACGCTGGGCGCGATCGCGTCGGCGACGGCCCCGGCGGCCACGATGATGGTCGTGCGCCAGTACAAGGCGGATGGCCCGATGACCCGCCTGCTGATGCTGGTCGTCGCCATCGACGACGCGGTGGGCCTGCTGCTGTTCTCCGTGTCCTTCGGCATCGCCAATGCGCTGGCCAGCGGCGCGG
>JBJEUI010000231.1:0-1526 GCA_051883755.1 Candidatus Ventricola sp. | reverse complement strand
GACCCGATTCGCGTGTCTTCGCTGAGCGAACCGCAGTCTGTCATCTCAGAGCAGGACGTGTCCATTACCATCAAAATCTACAACAGCAGCCAGACGGACATGCAGGAGGAGATTACGCTCTTCAACCCCGCAGGCATTTCCGTTGAAAAATACAGCGGCCTCAAGGGCGAACAGAGCGTGACGTACACCGGCAAGTGGCATGTCACGCAGGATCAGATCGAAAAGGGCAAAATCAGCTACTATATCCAGTATACGGTCGACACGGGCAGCGGCCCGCAGACGGCCACCCGCACCGTGCCGGTGACCATCCAGACCGAGGAGGCCGCGCCGCAGCTGACGGCGACGTACAGCATCTCCCCGGCCAGCGCCCGCGAGGGACAGACCGTGACGCTGTCCTATACGCTCTCCAACACCGGCAATGTCGAGCTGCGCAACATCGTGATTGAAAACGAGGGCGTCTCCAAGGAGGAGCTGGCGCAGACGTCCCTGTCCGTGGGCGAAAAGGTGACCCTCACCGATACGATCACCATGGGCAGCAAGGAGCTGGTGAGCAAGCCGTCCATCTCCTATCAGGCGGCGGATTCCAAAAAGACGCTGACCATCTCCGACATGGCCCGCAAGACCATCACCGTTGCGGAGGACGGGCTTGAGGCGTCCCTGTCGGCCAAGAACGCCGAGGATGTCTATCCGGGCGAGAAGGTCACCCTGACCGTATCGCTCAAGAACACGGGCAATCAGTCCTATACCGGCCTCTCGGCGACGCTGAGCGACGGCACCGTGGCGTTCTCCGGCGTGGATGTGGGCGGCGGCGCTTCCTATGAAAAGGAAATCGAGTGGACGGCTGCGCAGAACACGACGCTGAGCGTGACCGTCTCCGGCAGCGACAACAGCGGCGAGGCCGTGAGCGTCGTCTCCAACGAGGTGTCCGTGACCACGCAGGACGTCTCCCGCGCGCTGCTGCTGAACGTCTACGCCGACGCGGCGCAGACCGTGATTTACAGCGAGCCGGCGGTCGTCCGCTTCGGCGTGGTGGTGGAGAACGTGGGCGAGACCGACGCGGCGACGCTGACCATCCAGCAGGCGGGCACCACCGTGGCGAAGATCCCGTCTCTGCCTGCCGGCGAGAGCCGGACGGTCGTCTTCGACGTGGAGACCAGCATCGCGGGCAAGTTCCAGTTTGTCGTCTCGGGCAAGGATGTGGACGGCAACGATCGCAGCTTTGAATCGGATATTCTGGAGATTGCCTACGTTGCGCCGACCCCGACGCCGACCGCCGTGCCGACGCCGACGCCGGTGCCGCCGACGCCGTCCCCGGTGCCGACCGCAACCCCGGCCCCGACGCTGGGTGAGATCATCGCCCAGAAGGTGAACCCCGTCGTGCTCTACAGCATCGCGGGCGTTCTGGCGGCGCTGCTGGCGGCTGTGCTGGTCGTCAGCGGCGTGAAGAGCGCCAGACGCAAAAAGCGCATGGCGCAGGCGATTGACACCATCGAGCTCTCCCCGGACGTGCGCAACCACAGGGGCGT
>JBJEUI010000230.1:0-1534 GCA_051883755.1 Candidatus Ventricola sp. | reverse complement strand
TGTGGGTATTTTTTGTGTGGCAGAATTGCGAAAACCGCCTTTCCGGCGTGTCTGGACAGCGGTTTCATCCACCCAGTCCGGGAACAAAAACGCGCATGTTGTGCTAATTTTGTGCATAATCCATAAAATCACGGTATATTATACCAAATTTGCGGAGATATTTTTTGAAAGATATAGATTTTTGAAGGGTCATGCGCTATAATAGTTTCGTATCTGTGATTGTCTTATTGGCGTTCTCGAAAGGAGAATGAGAACATGATACCCGAGAAGCGATTTTTGAATCAGATTCAGCAGGTTCTTGCCCGCCTGATGCAGCCGCTCTGGCTGCTGGATACCGAGGGCACCGTGCTTCTGCCGGAAGAGAACCGCGGCAAGATCAGCCTGCCTGAGTTCATGGAGCCGGGCATGCCCGTCGCTTTTGAAGGAAAGACTTTTCTGATGATCGGCATCACGCCGGAGCTGATCCTCTGCGCGGATGCGCAGGGCGCGGCGACGCACGACTGCATCGTGCTGGCCGGTGCAATGGTGCAGTCCATGGGCCGCGGCGAGGCGCCGATCCAGAGCCGCTATGACGTGTATCGCCGCGTGCTGCGCGACGAGCTGTCCGGCTCTGAGCTTGAGGCCCTTGCGCACGAGCATCAGATTGAGATGAACCGCGAGCGCTGCGTGATGACCTTCCAGATCCTGCAGACGGAGACGGAGACGGCCTTCAACATGCTCGAGGAGCTTGTGCCGCGCGCCAACGGCGATCTGCTTGTGGAGATGGACCGCCACACGGTGGTCTTCCTCAAGTGCATGGAGAACGTTGAGACGTTCGACGAGCTGTATCAGCTGGCCGAAGCCATCGAGCAGACGCTGCTGGATGAGGTGGGCAAGAGCTGCGTCATCGGCATCGGCGAGCCGAAGAAGACCTTCCCGGAGATCGGCGAGAGCTATCGTGAGTCCCGCCGCGCGGTCGAGGTCGGCCGCATCTTCCTGACTGAGCAGCACATCTATGTCTATCGCAGCCTCGTGCTTGAGCGCTTCCTGATGGATATTCCGCGCGAGATGGGCACCCGTTACCACAGCATCCTCTTCAACCGCAAGACGGCGCGTCTGTTCAACGACGAGATGCTGCACACCATCGAGATGTTCTTCGCGAAGGATCTCAACCTGTCCGATACCGCGCGTCAGCTGTATATTCACCGCAATACGCTCGTGTATCGCCTGGACAAGGTGCAGCGCCAGACAGGCCTGGATCTTCGAAAGTTTGACGATGCGGTGACCTTCAAGATGATGATGCTCCTTGGCAAGAGCGGTAAGGATAAGCCGCGTCCCGTATATTGATTTGCTAATGACAGCCGGCGAGGATTGCGTCGGCTGTTTTTGGCAATATGGAAAGGAATCGAACATCATGTTGAAACACAATCATGTCATTGCCTCTGCACTGGCGTTCGTGCTGCTGACGGCGGTCTGCGTATCTGCGAGCGCCGCTTCCGGGCTGCCGATGTTCAAGCAGCAGGGGGATATCACCATTTCGCGTGAGGAATACAAC
>JBJEUI010000229.1:0-1543 GCA_051883755.1 Candidatus Ventricola sp. | reverse complement strand
GCGCTGACCTCCGCCTTGCCAAAGCGCGCGGCGAGCGGCTTGGCCAGCGCCGCGGCGACGAGCATGCCCACCGTCATCAGCACCGTGGAGACGGACTGCGCGCGCGAGTTGTTGTAATAGTCTGGGTAGATGTAGCCGCTCATGTTCTGCATGGTCAGCTGTGCCAGCAGCATGACGATGGACGCGGCGATGACAGAGATCAGCGCGCGGTTGTGCAGCGCGCTTTTGAGCACCTCAAGGGTGGACTTGCGCTCCCCTTCCGCCGCTTCCGGGATGACGCGCTCCTGCGTCAGCGCGTAGCAGATCAGATAGCAGGCGATGGCCAGCAGCGAGAATACGCCCGCTGCCAGCGTGACGCGCGAGCCGACCAGCGTCTCCGCGCCGTCGATCTTCTGATAGGCGATGACCGGCAGCAGCACGCCCACAAACAGGCCCGCCAGCGTTGCGCCGACGGAGCGGAAGGTGGACAGGCTCTGCCGGTCGCCCGCATCCGGCGAGACGGCGGAGGCCATGGAGCCGTACGGGATATTGATGGACGTATAGAAGACCGATCCCCAGAGAATATAGGTGACAAACAGGTAGATCACCTTGGCCGCGTACGGCCAGGAGGCCGGGCTGCTCAGGTACATCAGAAAGGAAGCGGCCGCCACCGGCACGCACATCCGCTTGATCCACGGCCTGAACTTGCCCACGCCCGGCACGGGGCGGCTGAGATCGCAGATGCGGCCCATGGTCACGTCGGTGAACGCGTCCACAAAGCGCGCGGCCATCATGATCGTGCCGACCACGCCGGCGGACACGCCGATGACGTCCGTGTAGAATTTCATGAGGATCATCGTGGAGAGAATAAAGGTGAAGTCGTTGCCGAAATCACCGAAGAGATAGCCGATCTTGTCCCGGATTCCAAAGGGACGAACCTGCCTGCTTTGCGACATGCTGCATCCGATCCTTTCCTTCAATTGGCGCTAGTGTGACCCAAACGGCGCGTTTTGACACATGAAAAACGCTTTTGCAGCGCGAAGCGAGGAAGGAAGTCTGAGAAAATTGAAGCCTGCCGCCGGCGGCGGATGCAGACCTGACGTTTCCCATTGACGAAGCACAGAAGGCAGGAATCGAAGAATAAAAAAAGAGAGCGGCGAATGTGCTTCGCCGCCCTCGCGTGAGCGTCATTTCATTATTTCTCTGTGATGATCTTCTTCAGATCCGCGATGGCGGCCTTCATTTCGCCGCCCTCCTCGAGCATCTTGCCCACCTTTTCACAGGAGTTGATGATCGTGGAGTGGTCGCGGCCGAACGCGTCGCCGATGCGCGGCAGGGACAGGCCGGTCATTTCGCGGGTGAGGTACACCGCCACATGGCGCGCCAGCGCGATCTCCTTCTTGCGGGAGTTGCCGCGCAGCAGGGTGCTGCTCAGGCTGTAATAGTCGGCCACGCAGTCGATGATCAGCTCCGGCGTGATGCGCTTGGGATCGCGGACGACGGCGATGTCGTGCAGCGCGTGCGCGATGACCTCCTCGTTGATCTCGCAGCGGTTGAGCTTGGC
>JBJEUI010000228.1:0-7284 GCA_051883755.1 Candidatus Ventricola sp. | reverse complement strand
GGCAGACCGCCTCCGCGCTGCCGCCGGCCAGATAGCACAGCGCCGCCGCGCCCATGGCGCTGGCCGTGCCGATCTCCGCCTGACAGCCGCCCGCCGCGCCCGCGATGGACGCCTTCTGCGCGATGATCTGACCGATGGCGCCGGCCACATACATGGCGCGCACCATGGCCGCGTCGTCAAGGCCTTCCCGCTGCTGGTAGGGCAGCAGCACCGCCGGAAGCACGCCGCAGCTGCCCGCCGTCGGCGCGGCGACGATGCATTTCATGCATGCGTTGCTCTCGCCCATCTCCAGCGCCTGCGCCAGCACGCTGCCGATATATTCGCCGCAGATCGTCCGGCCGGACGATGCATAGGCGCGCATCTTCGCGCCGTCGCCGCCGACCATGCCGCTGTGCGAGCGCAGCGCGGGATCATAGCCCTCCTGCGCGCGGCGGATGGCGCCGTAGAGCGCGGTCATCTGGGCAATGGACGCGCCGGGTGTGACGCCGCGGTCCATGCAGTCGCTGCGCACGATCACGTCGAAGAGGTCTTCGTGCTGTCCGGCCTCTGCCAGGGCCGCAAGGGATTCAATCGCCATCCTCATCCCTCCTTTTCGGCGGACACGAACGTCACGCCGGTGATGCCGCGGATGGCCCGCAGCGTCTCAAGGCTCTCCTCGGGCACGGTCTTGTCCGTCTCGATGATCATGACGGCGCTGCCGCCGGGGTAGTCGCGGTACAGATGCAGCGTCGCGATGTTCACGCCGCCCGCGGCCAGCACGCCCGATACATCGCGCACATGGCCCGGCTGGTCGCGGTTCTGCACGATGAGCGTGGGCAGGTCGCCGGAGAAGCTCACGCGCAGGCCGTTCATCTCCACCACCATGATGCGCCCGCCGCCCAGCGACGAGGCGATCATCGACAGCGTCTTGCCGCTTCGGCCCGTCAGCTCGAGCCGGGCAGTGTTGGGATGCTCGCCGCTCAGGTTCATGCGGGAGAACGTGCAGCGCATGCCGCATGCCTCGGCGATGGAAAGGCTGACCGGGATTCTCCCGTCGTCCGTCTGCATGCCCAGCAGGCCCGCGACCAGCGCGCGGTCTGTGCCGTGGCCCCGGCCCGTCGCGGCGAAGGAGCCGGACAGCGTAATCCTGGCCGCCTGCGGCGTACCCTCGCCAAGGAGCCTGCGCGCCATGCGGCCGATGCGCACCGCGCCCGCCGTATGCGAGGAGCTGGGGCCGACCATGACCGGGCCCAGAATATCAAACAGGTTCATGAAGCATTCCCCTTTGTGCACTTAGCAATACACAGATGATAGCAGAAATCGATGCCGGATTCAAGGATTTCCCCTCTATGAAAAAGCGCCGTGATGCGTTACAATAAGGATGCACAGGAATTCGAGACAGGATGTGAACCATGTTTTCTCTTTCAAGCGGCGCGTGCCGCCATCTCATTGTTTTTGATCTGGAATGGAACCAGAGCAGCTATAACCCGAATCACCGCATGCCGCACGAGATCATCGAGATCGGCGCGTGCCGCGTGAACAGGGACTATCAGGTTGTGGATACCTTCTCCCGGCTGATTCAGCCGAGGCTCTATAAGCGCCTGGACAAGCACATCAAAAAGGTGACCGGCATGACCGAGGATGAGCTTGCGGCCGGCCAGCCGTTTGCCGATGTGTATGCCGACTTCATCACCTGGTGCGGCGAGGATGCGCAGCTGGTGACCTGGGGAAGGGACGACTTCCCGGTGCTGCGGCGCAACGCCGCCTTCCATCAGTGCCCCATGCCCTTTGAGCCGCCGATTGACGCGCAGCTGGTGTTCGGCAGCGCTTGCCTGGGCTCTCTGGCGCAGCAGATGAACCTGCACGCCGCCATGGAGCACCAGAGCATCGTCCTCGAGGTGCCGGCGCACCGCGCGGTGTACGATGCCCAGTGCACCGCTGCGCTGCTGTCCTCCATCGACGAGGCCGTTCTGGCCATGCCGGAGGACAGGCGCGCGCAGCTGCAGGCGACGCTGGAAAGGGAAGCGCGCATCGCCTCGAGCGTGCTTCTCTCCCTGCCCACCCGGCACGCCTACCAGACCGACGCGCTGGCGGATGAGCGCCTCATGAACATCGCCTGCCCCAGATGCGGGCGGCGCACGGCGTTTGATACGCCCTGGTTTGACAGCGGACGGGAAAAGTATATGGCGCTTTCCTGCTGTCCGCAGCACGGCATGGCCCTGGGCCAGATGCACTTCAAGCGCGCGCAGAACGGCATGCTCATCATGCATCAGCGCACCTATGCCGCCAGCGAGCAGGAGATCGCCGACGTGCGCGAGCGCTACCGCCTCTACCAGATCACGCCCCCGCGCAAGCGCCATCACCGGCTGAGCATGGAGGACGCCGTGGTCAAAAAGGGTGCAAGACCGAACGGGAACGAGTGATCCTGTTGCCTTGCGTCCGAGGCCGGAGCCTTGCAAAATGATCAATACAACAAAAAAGCGCCGCATTCCGACGCTTTTTCTTATCAGGATTCATTCGGGTTCAGCGATGCGTCCGGATCAATCGCCTGCAGTCAATCCAGACCCAGATGGGTTTCGATTCTGGAAACGCGCAGCGCCAGATCTTCATCGGCGGTATCCGACATCTTCGTCGTCTTCTTCGCTTCCGTCCTCGCCAGCAGATAGTCGCAGGAAACATCCAGCGTATCGGCAAGTAGACACAGCGTTTCAAGGCTCGGCTGCCTGAGACCACGCTCATAAAGTCCTACGGTGTTGAGGCTCTTTCCGATCACATCCGCCAGGGCTTGTTGGCTCATGTGTTTGGCTGTGCGTGCGGCTTTGAGACGCTCACCAAACTGGACCATATTGACACCTCCCAACCCAGCTTTCGCGGGATTTTGCTATATTCAGCGTGTTACTTTAAGTATACGGTTGATTTTCTGATCGTCTACTGACAAAAATGATGTATTTTTCAGATATCAATACTATTTTTCCATTTTGGACTGTTTTTTGGCGGAATAAATCCGAAGAAGAGCTTGACTTTTTTTGAACGTTGCTTTTGTTATTTGATCATTTGACCCATAAAAATAGATATATGGGACAAGGTATCCCGGAGCCTGAGGGCAGGGCATTTCGGATGCCGATGGAGGTGGATTATGACAAATCGTCTAGCTTCCCGCGAGGGAGAAAACATGGTGATGCGCGCGCTGTATCTGATGGCCATCGTGCTCGTTGTGGACGGCCACACGACGCTTGGCGACATGTTCTCCATGGGCGGCCTGTTCCGATATTATTCCTTTCATCTGATGCTCTTCGCCTTCGGCGCCGGATATTTTTTCAGATTCCACGGCGGCGTGCTCGCCGATATGGCCGCGAGGGCCAGACGGCTGCTCGTGCCGCTGTACCTGTGGAATGCCGTTTACGGCGCGGGCGCGGCGCTGCTTCGCCGCTTTGGCGGGTTTGAAATCGGGCAGCCGCTGAGCCTGTATACGCTGCTGCTCGCGCCGATTGTGGATGGCGAGCACTTTGTCTGGAATCTCGGCTCGTGGTTCATCTTCCCGCTGTTTTTGACGCAGGTGATCTACAGCCTCATCCGCCGTGCGGCAAAGGCGTGCTGGCGGGACAACGAGGTGATCACGTTCGTGATCTGCCTGCTGCTGGGCAGTGCCGCCGTGGAGCTGTGCCATGCGAACCGTCAGGACGTGCTGCCCCTGTTCCTGAGCCGCACGCTGATCCTGCTGCCGGGCTACGCCGGCGGCCAGCTCTACCGCCGGAAGCTGGAGCAGCATGACACGCTGCCCACCGCGCCGTACCTCATCGGCATCGTCATCCTGCGCGCGCTGCTGTGCGTGCGCTATGAGAATCTGGCGTATCTGCTCTCCTCCTGCACCTATTTTACCTGCGGGGCGTTCGGCGTGTACGCCGGCGCTGCGCTGGCCATCGCGTTTTTCCTGCGCCTGGCGCGGCTGCTCGCGCCGCATGTGGCGAAAAGCCGCCTGGCGCTGTATGCCAGCCGCCATACGTTTGACATCATGATGCACCATTTCATGGGCTTCTTTGCGCTCAACAGCGTCTTCCTGATCCTGAACGCGCTGGGCGCAGGCGCGGCGGATTTTTCGGTCAGGAGCTTCCGCACCGTCTATGACTACAACTATGCGCCGGGCGGGCGCGGCGAGTGGAACGTGCTGTACCTGCTCGCGGGCATCTTCTTCTCCCTGGGCGTCGCGTTTGTGACGGACAGGATTAAAGCGAGATTTCGGAAGATGAAGCGCAAAAGCCTGAAGGGCGCATAAAGCTGCAAATGAAAGATGCGGGAAAGCACGTCCTTCCCGCATCTTTTTCAGTATGACCGCATTGGCGCTTGAAACGCAGCGCTGATGCTGCACAGCTCATTTCCGGCTGGCCTTGAGGCGCCGGATGTCCTGGCGCAGCGCTTCCTCGCGGCTGTTGATCTCCTGGCGCAGCTCCAGCGTCTTCTGTCTGGCCTCCGCCTTCAGGCGCAGCCGCTCGGCCTTCATGTCCAAGAGCAGCTGGTTGCTGTACAGCCTGGCATACGGGAAGGCGCGCAGCGTGCGGCGTACCAGCCTGCCCTGCTCGATCAGCTTTTCCCGCACGGCCAGCGTGATGCTCTCCGTATTGTCGGCGTGATTGAGGTTGGCGGCGATGCGGATCTTGCTGAGCACCTGCATGGAGACGATCAGGTCAAGGAGCATCGCGGCGGACAGCACCGCGCACAGTGCGCTTCGCACCTGCGCGCTGAGCAGGCTGAACACGCCGAAGAAGAACGGCTTGACCCGGTAGACGATGATCAGCCCCAGCAGGCCGAACGGGATGAGCGTGCCGGCGCAGATGCGGCCGTTGAGGTTGAACGGCTTTTGACTGTAATCCCACCAGCGCGCATGAAACAGCTTTTCCATGGCGTAGCTGGTGATGTATTCCAGCGTGCCGCACACGAGCAGCGCCAGCGCAAAGACGGCCAGAGGATCACTGGCAAAACGCGAGAGCAGGCGGCAGACCAGCACTGCGCCGAAGCCGTAAATCGGGCAGTACGGGCCGATCAGAAAGCCGCGGTTGATGAAGCGGCGGAACTGCACGAGCTGGCAGAGCACCTCCATGACCCAGCCAAGAAACGCGCAGGCAAAGAACAGCAGAACGGTGTTTTCAATTTCAATGCGCATCATGTCTTCCCTTTCCCCTCCGGCGGATGGTCCCCATGGCGCATCCGCATCCTTTGACGACATGATAAAGCAAAATGCGCGCAAATGCAACAGACAGATTGGACGCTGTGTATCTCGTCCTGATCGGGTCAGTTCGTTCCCGGATGGGAGAAAAAGCGAAAGTTTTGCCAATTGACCTGTGCCTTTTTGTTCAGAATCGTTGACTTTTTGATCGAATCCCCATAAAATATTGACAGGAACTTCTGACAGGGAAGTTCTCTTTGGCATACATGATCTCCCCGATTTCAGGATGAGCGGCGGTGCTGGAGGAAAGCAGTCCGACCAGCCCGGGCGATCATCGGTTTCATGCAAACAGATGAGCGATCAGGCAGATTCAGGTTGAATTCGAAGATAACCCCACCACGAAAGGAGACCTTCCCCATGAACATTTTGTTTGTCACCAGCGAATGTGCGCCTTTCAGTAAATCCGGTGGTCTGGCGGACGTTGCGTTCTCTCTTCCGCCGGCGCTCAAGCAGGCCGGCGATGACATCGAGATCATCGTTCCGTATTATAAAATGACGCGCGACCGCTATGAGGACGAGATCAAGTTTGTCAAGACGTGCATCTGTCAGCTGGGCGAACGCCGGATTGAGTACAACCTGTGCCGCGGCGAGCTAAGCGGCGTGACCGTCTGGTTCATCGAGCATGAGCACTTCTTCCATCGTCCGCGCCTGTACGGCTACGGCGACGATTCGCTGCGCTTCGCGTTCTTCTCCCGCGCGGTGGTCGATCTGATCGGCCAGCTGACCTTCGTCCCGGATATCCTGCACTGCAACGACTGGGAGACGGCGCTGTCCATCATCTACCTCAAGAACGACGCCGTGCTGCGCGACGAGCTCAAGCCGATCAAGAGCGTCTACACCATCCACAACATCGCCTATCAGGGCCAGTTCGGCAGCAGCGAGCTGACCGGCACCTTCGGCCTGCCGTGGGGCTGGTACGACGGCGGCCTGGGCTATGAGTTTGAGGGCCGCAAGGACATCAACCTGATGAAGGGCGCGATGCTCATGGCGGACGCGGTTTCCACCGTGTCGCCGACCTACGCGCGCGAACTGCACCATCCCACCTACGGCATGGGCCTGCAGGGCGTGGTGGATATGGTCAACCATAAGCTGTACGGCATTCTCAACGGCATTGACGTGGTGCACTACGACCCGTCCATTGATCCGCTGATTCCCTACAAGTTCTCTTCCCGCGACCGCTCCGGCAAGGCGCTGTGCAAGCGCGAGATCCAGCGCATGTTCGGCCTGTCCGAGGAGCCGGAATGGCCGCTGCTGGCCAGCGTCGCGCGCCTGGTCGAGCAGAAGGGCATCGAGCTGATCAAGCAGATCCTGCCCCAGCTGATGGAGATGGGCGTGCAGCTCATCGTCTTTGGCCAGGGCGATCAGAAGTACATCGATTATTTCAACTGGGCCAGGCAGAACTGGCCGGGCCAGCTCGGCTTCTCCAGCGACTACAACGAGCCGATGGCCAGCAAGATCTTCGCCGGCGCGGACATGTACCTCATGCCCTCCCGCTTTGAGCCGTGCGGCCTGTCCCAGATGATGGCCATGCGCTACGGCACC
This sequence comes from Candidatus Ventricola sp., assembly GCA_051883755.1. Taxonomy (GTDB): domain Bacteria; phylum Bacillota; class Clostridia; order Christensenellales; family Aristaeellaceae; genus Ventricola. Next base: position 542 of record JBJEUI010000228.1, on the reverse strand, counting down.
GTCCCGATCGTCCATGAGACCGGCGGACTCAAGGACTCCGTGCGCGCCTACAAGGACTTTGACGGCATCGGCGACGGCTTCGCCTTCGCGGATTACACCGCCAAGGATCTCCTCCTCGCCATTCAGGAGGCGGTCAAGCTCTACTTCAGCAACGAGGAGATGTTTGACAAGCTGCGCAAGCGCTGCATGGAAAAGGATTTCTCCTGGGACAAGAGCGCCCAGCAGTATCAGTCCATGTACACCGATATCTGCGGCAGCACCGGCGCGGGCGAATACATCTCCTTCCAGGATGCGTTCGATCAGCTCAAGCACTGCTACGAGGAGAACAGCCGCATCAACCGCTACAGGCATCCCGACAAGATCCACAAGGATTATCACCGCGTGATCCAGATCGAGATCGTGGGCCGCGGCTCCGGCTTCTTCTACGTCGAGTTTGTCAACGGCGAATTGCAGGTGCGTCCCGAGCCGCGTCCGGACGCCGAGGCGTTCATCGAGTGCAGCTTTGACAACCTGCTGGCCATGGCCCGCGGCTTTGTGACCAC
>JBJEUI010000227.1:0-7310 GCA_051883755.1 Candidatus Ventricola sp. | reverse complement strand
TGCCGATCTCGCACATGCCGCCCAGCGGGATCATGCGCAGCGTCGCGCGGCTGGGATGCTCGCTGGCGCGGGAGCGCAGCGTCGGCGGCTTCTTGCCCACCAGCTGCAGGGACTGGGAGATGAACGGCTTGTCCGCCTGCATGCTGGCGGGCGGCGTCACGCGGCGGCGCCCCGTCTGCGGGTGCGCAGCCGGCTTCCTGACCTGCTGCGGACGGGCGGGCCTGGCCGCCGGATTCTGCTGGGCCGGCGCGGTCTGCGCGGCCTTCTTCGCCGGTGCAGCCGGCTTCCTGCGCGTGCTCTTCTGCGCGGCGGTCTGGCCGTCCTGCTCCTGCTTCGCTGCGGGCCTGATGCCTTTGGCAGCGGGCCCTGCGGACGGGCGCTTCGCCTTTTCGCGCTTCTCGGCCTTCACGGTTTTTTCAGCGGCTTCGGTCTTCTTCGCCGCCGGACGGCGGCGCACGATCGTGCGCTGGTTATTCTTTTCCTCGTTCGTATCGGGGGTCTTGCGGTTTTCGTTGTCAGTCACAATAATTTCCTTTCTCTCTGATGGGAACACGATTTATGTCAACATGCTGTATTCATCGCCGCCGGAGGTCAGCCCGGTGCCGGTTGATTCTTGCCGCAGGGAGTGGTATGGGGCTGCGCAAAAATCCATAACGTTCTTATTATACACAAAAACATTTGCGCCTGCAATCCATTTTCTTTTCCATTCTGACGAAAAGCGCATATCCTAGGCAATCTGCTTGATTTTGCCTGCTGAATATGATATGTTTATTCCATCGCTGATGATGCAGGCTTTGCCTGCTGCGTTGTGTATTCTGCCCCGGGAGGCGATCATCTATGAACCGTATCCGCGCATATTTTGAAAAAGCGAAGACTTACCTGCGTCAGCACCGCCGCGTCCGCATCGCCTGCAGCGTGGTGGCCGTTTTTCTGGCGCTGAGTGTCCTGCTGCATCCGCACGGCAAAATGACCTTCCTGGTCATCGGCATGGACAACTATGGCTCGCTGAATGAAATCGGCCGCAGCGACGTGACCATGCTGGTTCAGGTGGATTTCACCCGCTCCAAGATCTCCACCGTCACATTTGCGCGTGACATGTTCGTGGAGAATGAGTACGGCAAGCTGTCCAAGATCAACACGATTGTGCGCGGCAAGGATGAGCAGGCGCTGTGCGATGCGGTCGAGCGCTCGTTCGGCGTCTCCATCGACGGCTGGTTCCGCGTGAACTTCACCACCGTCATCGAGCTGGTGGACGCCATCGGGGGCGCACAGGTGGAATTGACGGACGCCGAGGCCAGATACGTGACCAAGACCGTAGGCCTGTATGAGGACAGCCTGCTTCAAGAGGGCGTGTGCCGCCTGAACGGCGCACAGGCGCTGGCCTATGCGCGCTGCCGCCAGCTGGACAACGATCTGGGCCGCGGCGAGCGCCAGGGCAAGCTGATTGCCGCCATGGTCAAGCAGACCGGCCGCATGTCCATCGCGAACGTCGCCAACGTCTTCTCCTCGCTCAAGCACGCGTGGCGCTCGTCCTACTCCGTCCCCGAGCAGATCGGCCTGGTGGGCAAGGCGCTGTGGCTGCGCGGCGCCGACGTTACGCGTATCGCCATGCCGTTTGAGGGACACTGGCGTTACGGCAGCAGCAACGGCATGAGCGGCATCGTCGCCGATCTTGAGGCCAACAAGCTGCTGCTTCTTGACGCGCTGGACCTGCCCGCGCCCAAGACGACCGCTGACCCCGCACAATAACGCAGCGGAAAATTCCGCAATGGAATGGGAAGGGAATCATCCATGAAAGCAAAACAGCTGATCAGAAAGCTCGACTACCTGCCCCGCTGGGCATGGTACATGCTCTCTTTCTTCGTCGCAGGCCCGTTCGGTCCTGTCGGCGTGTATCTCGTGTTCCATGTGCTGGGGAAGATCGCACAGGAGCAGGCCGAGGAAGAACGCGAAAGCGCCTATGCCCGCACGCCCGCTTACGGCAGCACGGATGCGTATGAGGACGAGGAGTGCGTCGTCTCCTCCGATGAGGAGATCAACCGCCAGTGGGCGAAGACGCAGTCCTCCGCCGCGCAGGCCCAGAGCCGGCAGCAGAACCCCGAGCAGCCGATGGACGAGAATGCCGGCGTGGACGAGGTCATCCGCAGCGGCTACGCCGCCATGCGCCGCATCCGCCAGGCCAACGACATCATCGCTGACGAGACGCTCTCCGCGCAGATCGATTCGATCGAAAACAGCTGCGGCCAGATTCTCTCGATCCTCGAGCAGCGGCCCCAGCTGCTGCCGCAGCTGCGCACGTTCCTGCGCTATTACCTGCCCACCACACTCAAGCTGCTGGACGCGCGCGCCCGGCTGGAAAACACGGCGGGCACCCGTAAGGCCCGCGAGGTGCGCGCACGCATCTCCGAGGCGGTCGGCGTGATTGACAAGGCGTTCCTCAAGCAGGTGGAGGCGCTGGACGAGTACCGCTTCATCGACCTGGAGAGCGAGATGGACGTGCTGCGCGACATGCTCAAGTCCGACGGCCTGATCGACGAGACGCAGGACGACGACCCGTTTGCCCAGGTGCTGGGCGGCCACTGACAGGCTTCCGGACGCGAAGCGTTACCTGACGTGGCTTAACGCATGGCTGTTTTGATTTGAAAGCTATCTATAAACGCTGCCGCGGACTGTTCCGCAGCAGCGTTTTTGTTATGCGATTGTTGGGAACGGCTTAAGGCGGCACAGGCGGAATCGCAATAGTCGCCTTCGGCTCCGCTGCGATTCTTGCATATGACGCTTCGCGATAGGGGACGATGGGGGCCTCGCCCCCATACCCCTGCCTGAGGGACGCAGTCCCTCAGACTCCCTTCTTCGCTTCGCGCGGTAAGCCTTACAGCTCGATATTGAAGGAGAACGCCATATCCTCTTCGGCGCTGAGGTGATACGCCTTCTCGACGTCCGCGCCCCAGCTGTTGATGCCGCCCACGCCGCGCACGGCGCCGTAGACACACAGCACGGTGCGGCGCGCCGGCGGCAGCTCCTCGTGGTGCGTCGCGTTTTCCAGCTCCTCGGCCGTGTAGGGCAGGCAGGAGAAGGCAAAGGGCCTTTCGTCCATGGCAATCCGGAGGCTGCTCTCGGGCGGATTGGCGGTGTTGGCCAGCTGCGTCGCGCGGCGAACCTCAACCCACTTCGTGTCCATGTGCATGCCGCAGTCCTGCGGCACCATGTACGGCGTCACCGGCAGGCCCTTTACCTCGTACACGCCCGGCACGCCGCCGGCCATGCGGTCGGGATACGTCTCGCCGGACAGGCCCTCGTAGGTGAAGCCCTCCGCCATCGTGGGCATGATCATGCGCAGGCCGAAGACCGGCATCTGCGGCAGGCCCTTCTGGCCGAAGTATTTGCACGCCACGTTGATGCGGCCATCCGGCGTCACGGTGTAGGTCACGCTGACCTTCGCCGCCGGGACGGTCAGCGTCTCAAACAGGAAGGTGATCGCCGCGCTGACCGCCTGCTCGTCCGGGGTATAGCGGTTGTTTTCCGGCGCGATGGGCAGGGCGATGTCCTGTCCGTCCACCGCCACCTGCACGCCGGTCACGCGGATGAAGGTATCCGCCGCCAGCCAGCAGCCGGACTTCAGGTGGAACTGGCTGCCGCGGTCGTTGTCCGTCAGCGCGCGCCAGAAGGTGGGCTGCGGCGCGCGGTACATCCACTCGCGGCCGCCGGCCACCAGGGACTCGATGCCGCCGCGCATGTAGTTGAAGATCACCTGCCAGGTATCGCCCTTGACGCCCAGCGTCAGGTCGCCAAAGACGAGCTTCAGCTTATTTGTGCAGTCCATAGTAATACTTTACCTCCTGAATCGCGGGCTTCTCGGTTCTGTCCGCAAAGACGATGCCGTTGCCGGAGAACTCGTAGTCGGACGGGCGGTCGTCAAAGTCGCCGCCGTAGCGCAGCACCTCGCGGCCGGTCACCTCGTCGCGCACCATGACGGCCTGATCGATGTAGTCCCAGATGAAGCCGCCCTGCATCATCGGGAATTCATCCACCAGATCGTGGTAAGACTTCATGCCGCCCAGCGAGTTGCCCATGTCGTGCATGTACTCGCACAGAATGAACGGCTTGGGCGGATCATTCTCCAGATACTCCCTGACCTTGTCCGGCGCGGTGTACATGTGGCTCTCCATGTCGGAGATGCGGTCCTTGTACGCAGGGCAGTTGAACACGCCCTCGTAGTGCACCAGACGGCTCGGGTCGGTTTCCTTGAAGTAGCGGTTCATCTTCGCCAGCACGTCGCCCGCGTAGGACTCGTTGCCCAGCGACCAGAACAGGATGGAGACGTGATTCTTGAAGGTTTCAAAGTTGGTTCTGGCGCGGTCGAGCACGGCGGGCTCCCAGGCATCGTTGCTGCCCGGCACGTTCCAGCTCGGCTCGATGGCGCCGGCCTTCTGCCAGGAGCCGTGGCTCTCCAGATTCGTCTCGCTCATCATGTAGATGCCGGCCTCGTCGCAGCGGCGGTAGAAGGACAGGCGATCCGGATAATGGCAGGTGCGCACGGCGTTGATGTTGTTGCGCTGCATGCACGCGATATCCCAGATCTCATCCTCGTCGGTGATGCAGCGGCCGCTGCGGCAGTTCCATTCGTGGCGGTTCACGCCGGAGATGATCAGACGCTCGCCGTTGAGCAGCATGATTTTGTTCTTCAGCTCGATCGTCCTGAAGCCGATGCGCTGGGGCACGACCTCCACGACCTGACCGTTCTGGTCAAGCAGCAGGATCTCCAGCGTGTACAGGTTCGGATGATGGTTGTGCCAGAGCTTCACCTGGCCCGGCATGTCGAGCGTCAGGGAGAGCCTGTCCTCCGCCATGGCCTCGCTGCAGGCCAGCACGTTCCCGTCCTCCAGCACGCGGGCCTGCACCTTCACGGCGTTGCCGCTGAGCCTCAGGCGCACGTTCACCTTGCCCGCGAGGGTTGCAAGGTCCACCTCGGGCCTGGCCCACAGGTCCTCCACGTGCGCATCCGGCCTGGCCAGCAGGGACACGCTGCGGAAGATGCCGAAGAAGCGGAAGAAGTCCTGATCCTCCAGGTACGCGGCAGTGGAGCGCTTGTGCACCTCCACGCACAGGGTGTTGCCCGTCTCGCGGATGGCGTCCGTGAGGTCGAATTCGGACGGGGTGAACGTGTCCTCCGCATAGCCCAGGAACACGCCGTTGAGCCAGACGTACATCGCCTGCTCCACGCCCTCAAAGCGGACAACCACGCGCTTGCCGCGCAGCGCCTCGTTCAGGTCAAACCGGCAGACATAGGAGCCGACCGGGTTGTATTCTGCCTCGGAGAACTGGCCCTCCATGCGCTCGCCCGGCATGCCGGAGAAGGCCGGACGGCGGTACTCGTGGCCCTCCCACGGATACAGGGTGTTGATGTAGTGCACCTTGTCATAGCCGGCCATCTCGATGTGGCCCGGCACGGTGATGTCGTCGAAGGCAGAGAGGTCGTAGCCTTCCTCATAGAAGCCTGCCGGACGCGTCTTGGTGTTCACGGAATAGGCAAACTTCCACACGCCGTCAAGGGACTGGCACAGCGTCTGCCGGCCGGCCTTGGCGTCCGCCTCGTTTTCGTAGTAGAGATGATCGCTGTGCGCATCGATCTGGCCGACGCGGAACACGCGCGGATCATCGAGCCACTTGATATTGGGCTGCATGCCAGAGTACCTCCTCATACTGTACAGATTGCACGATGCAAACTTTCCATCATTACCCATTATACCCAACAAATCCGCCTCTGTAAAGGGCGAATGCGCCTTATGCCATGCCAAAGACCGCGCCCGCAGCCAGCGACAGCACGCCGCAGAGCACCATGACGAGAATCGGGCTCATCTTCCTGACGCGCAGCAGCACCAGCGCCAGGACAAACAGGCCCGCGCCCAGAAGATCGGCGGTCTTCAGCGCGACCGGCTGCCCGTTAAAGAGCACCAGCAGCAGCACGTCCAGCCCCGCCGAGGCGATCAGCGCGACGACCGCCGGGCGAAGGAAGCCCAGCACGCCCTGAATCACCGACAGGTTCTGATAGCGCCGGTACAGATACGCCAGCAGGGACACCAGTAATAGCGACGGCGCCACCGCGCCCAGCGACGCGCAGACCGCGCCCGGGAAGCCCGCCACGCGCATGCCCGCAAACGTCGCCGCGTTGAGCTGAATCGGGCCGGGCGTCATCTCCGCGATGGTCAGCAGGTCCGCAAACTCGTTCATCGTCATCCAGCCGTGCGCCTGCACCACCTGGCTGCGGATCAGCGGCATGGCCGCATAGCCGCCGCCGATGGAGAACAGCGCGATCTCAAAGAACGCGCAGAACAGCTCAAACAGGATCATGCCTGCGCCCCCTTCCCGGCGGTCAGCTGCAAAGCAGCGCCCAGCACACCCGCGCACACGATGACCATCGCCACGCTCACGTCAAAGACATATACCGCGACAAACGCCGCGGCCATGACCACGTTCTTGATCGCCGAGCGCTGCGCCAGCACGCCGCGCCCCATGCTCAGCACCACGTCGCACAGCACCGCGGCAACGCCCGCCTGCATGCCCGAAAGGAGCATGGCCACATACGGGTTGCCGGCAAACGCGCTGTAAAACATCGTGATCACCGTGAGAATGCCCAGCGGCGGCAGCACTGTGCCCAGCACCGCGGCGACCATGCCCGCCGCGCCGCCCACGCGCCAGCCCACCAGGATGGCAGCGTTGACCGCAATCGCGCCCGGACAGGACTGCGAGAGCGCCGTGTAATCCAGCATCTCCGACTCGTCCATCCAGCCGTACTCATCCACAAATTTCTTCTTCATCAGCGACACGATGACGAAGCCGCCGCCGAACGTGCACGCGCTGATGGTCAGCATCGAGACGAACAGCTGCCAAAGCTTTCCGCGCCTCTGCGTCTTTTCTTCCATGTTTCACGCCTCCCAAGCGCAAGCATAGCATGTTTGACAGAAGAAGTAAATCCTCTTTTTTCGGGTCAGTCGATTTCCCGTTTTTTGGATTGACAGGCCCCTTTTGTTCCCCTATAATGAAAACATAAAAACGAAATCGTTTTTATGTTTTTACGCAGCATTTCCAAGGAGGCATTGCGGTGGGATATATCACATTTGAAAACGTATGCAAGCATTATCAGACCGGCGACTCCGTCGTCAAGGCGGTGGATCAGGTCAGCTTTTCGATCGAGAAGGGCGAGTTCTGCGTGGTGCTCGGTCCCTCCGGCGCAGGCAAGACGACGATCCTCAATCTGCTGGGCGGCATGGACAAGGCCACCAGCGGCCGCATCACGGTGGACGGCAAGG
>JBJEUI010000226.1:0-1548 GCA_051883755.1 Candidatus Ventricola sp. | reverse complement strand
TTCACCTTCCAGCAGCTCTCCTATGTGATCGACAGCTACCGCCGCACGGTGCCGCGCTACAGGATCCTCGACTACGCGCTGTTTGTCACCTTCTTCCCGCAGCTGGTCGCCGGCCCGATCGTGCTGCACAGCGAGATCGTGCCGCAGTTTGCGGACCCGAAGAACCGCCGCTTCAACTTTGACAACTTCGCGCCGGGCCTGTACGCCTTCGCGCTGGGCCTGTTCAAGAAGGTCATCGTCGCCGATACGTTCGGCGTCGCCGTGACGGAGGGCTTTGCCAACGCGCTCAGCCTCAACACCGCCGAGGCCTGGTTTGTGGCCATCGGCTACACCCTCCAGCTCTACTTCGACTTCTCCGGCTACTGCGACGTGGCCACCGGCGTGGGCCTGATGTTCAACATCCGGATTCCGCTCAACTTCAACTCGCCCTACAAGTCCCTGAACATCCGCGAGTTCTGGCAGCGCTGGCACATCACGCTCTCCCGCTTCCTGACGAACTACATCTATTTCCCGCTGGGCGGCAGCCGCAGGGGCATGGTGCGCACCTGCATCAACCTGATGATCGTCTTTCTGTCCAGCGGCCTGTGGCACGGCGCGGGCTGGCTGTTCCTGCTCTGGGGCCTGATGCACGGCGCCGCCAGCGTGCTCTACCGCATCTTCCGCAGGCAATATGACGCCCTGCACCCGGCGCTCCAGTGGCTGCTGACGTTCGGCTTTGTCGTCATCGCCTGGGTCTTCTTCCGCGCCACGAGCATGGCCGATGCGTTGGCGATCGTCAAGTCCATGTTCATGATGGACTTTGGCCCGATCCGCAGCTCCATCACCTCGGCCTTTGCGCTGCCCGGCGGTTTCCGCCCCGGCTACAACGCGATCTTCATGATGGTCTGGTACGCGCTCTCGCTCTTCGCGTGTCTGGGCCTGCGCAACACCTATGAGAAGACGATGGCCTTCAGGCCCACGCTGCTCAACGCCTTCTCCACGGTTGTGCTGATCCTCTACGTCACGCTGTCCCTTTCCAATGTCAGCGTCTTCCTCTACTTCAATTTCTGACGGCTATGAAAAGAAAAACCTGGGCTTGCCTGTGCCTCGCGGCGCTGATGGGCGCCATCGTCTTCCTCAGCGCGCTGGTCATCGCTATCGATCCGTTTCAGGTCTACCGCCTCGCGGCGCACTATGTGCCGCCCATCGACAACACCACGCAGGTGTACGCCAATGCGGGCATCGTGCGCAATTACGCCTACGACAGCGCCATTGTTGGCACTTCCGTCACGGAGAACTTCCGCCCGTCGCAGATGGACGAGTTGCTCGGCGGCCGGTTCATCAAGCTCTGCACCTCCGCCGGCACCGCGTACAACCATGCGCTGCTGCTGGAGCTTGCGTTTGAAACGCACGACATGCGGCGCATCGTCTACGGCCTGGACGTGTATTCCATGATCGCCGATCTCGATGAAACCGGCAGCGACGTGCCGCTGTACCTGTACGACCGCAATCCGTTCAACGACGTGCAGTACTGGCTCAACCGCTCCGTGCTCGGCTCCTTCCTGCCGC
>JBJEUI010000225.1:4690-7348 GCA_051883755.1 Candidatus Ventricola sp. | reverse complement strand
GCCGCGGAACGGGGTCTTCATGACCTCGATGCCGGTGCCGGCGAAGATGGAGCTGTTGCCGACCTTCATGGTCCAGCCCAGCAGCTTGCACAGCTTGGTCGCGGTGTCCATCGCCTCGGCCTCGTCGGCGGAGTTGATGCCCACGTGCGCGATCTCCAGGCCCAGCATCAGCTGAACGGCGGAGGCGGTCAGCGCCTTGACGCGATCCCAATCCTTGGCCTTCACCGCGTCGCCCGGAACCATCCAGGTGCCGCCGCAGCAGAGGATCTTGTTAAAGGAGAGGTAATCCAGCAGGTTCTTCTCGTTGACGCCGCCGGTGGGCATGAAGGTCACGTCGCCGTACGGCGCCGCGATGGACTTGATGTACTTCAGGCCGCCAGCCGCCTCGGCCGGGAAGAACTTGACGGACTTCAGGCCCAGGGAGAGCGCGAGCTCGATGTCAGACGGATTCGCGGTGCCCGGGCAGACCGGCACGCCGATCTCCTGGCAGTACTTGACGGTGGTCGGGTTGAGGCCCGGGGAGACGATGAACTTCGCGCCGGCGGCGACCGCACGGTCAACCTGCTCGGTCGTCAGCACGGTGCCCGCGCCGACGATCATCTCCGGGAACGCATCGGCCATCGCCTTGATCGCCTCAGCCGCGCACGGGGTGCGGAAGGTGACCTCGGCAGCCGGCAGGCCGCCCTCGATCAGGGCCTTAGCCATCGGGATGGCGTCAGCCGCATCGTTGATCGCGATAACCGGGACAATACCGATCTTGGAAAGCTCCTTCATAACGTCCATGGGAAAAACCTCCTCAAATCCTTGATGGTTGGTGTTCTGCGCGGGCACGCGCCCGCGATGAAAGCATAGATCCTGTTGGGGTCACATTCGCCGCAGGCGGGATTTTCTCCTGCCCGCGCCCGTGCAAATCCCGGGGTGTACCAGGCATTATTTGACAAAGTCCTCGCGCATCGGCGCAAAGATGTCCAGCAGCGTGCCCGCCTTCACGCAGGCGCAGCCGTGCACCTTGCCGCCGTCCACAACGATGGAATCGCCCGGCAGCATCGTGCGCGTCTCGCCCTCGATGTGATAGGTGAATTCGCCGGAGAGCACGTAGGAAATCTGCGTATGCTCATGGCTGTGGTCGCTGCCCACCGCGCCGCTCTCAAAGATGACCTCCACGAGCATCATCTCCTTGTTGTATGCGCGGATCCTGCGGCTCTGGCCGCCGCCCAGCTCGATGAGCTTCGGCTCGTCGGCCTTCACAAACGTCTGCATGGGCATATCCTCCCTTTCAGGCGCTCAGTCCACGTCCATGCCGAAGTACTGCACGGCGTTGTTGTAGCAGATGCCCTGCACGAGCTCGCCCAGCACCTTGTAGTCCTCCGGATACTCGCCGTTCTCGACCCACTTGCCGATCAGGTTGCACAGGATGCGGCGGAAGTACTCGTGGCGGGTGTAGGAGATGAAGGAGCGGGAGTCGGTCAGCATGCCCACGAAGCGGCCCAGCAGGCCCAGAGAGGCCAGCGCCTTCATCTGCTCGATCATGCCGAACTGCTGATCGCAGAACCACCAGCCGGAGCCGAACTGGATCTTGCCCGGGATGCCGTCGCCCTGGAAGTTGCCCAGCATGGTGCCGATGACGTAGTTGTCCTTCGGGTTGAGGCAGTAGAGGATGGTCTTGGGCAGGTTGTCGTCGCACTCCTGCGCGGCCATCAGGCGGGTCAGGTTCTCAGCGATGCAGGTGTCGTCGATGGAGTCAAAGCCCACGTCCGCGCCGTACTTGGCGAACATGCGCGGATTGTTGTTGCGCATCGCGCCGATGTGGTACTGCTGCACCCAGTTGCGCTTCTTGTACATGCCTCCGAGCTTGACGAGCAGGTAGGTCTTGTAGGCGTCGACCTCCTCCTGCGTGAGGGTCTCGCCGGCCAGGCCCTTCTTGAGGGCGGCCTCCGCAGCAGCGGCGTCCGGCTTGGCATACGGCACGGTATCCAGCGCGTGGTCAGACACGCGCGCGCCGCACGCATGGAAGTAATCCAGGCGGATCTCCAGCGCCTTGAGCACGTTCTCAATGCTCGTGCATTCCACGCCGGACACGCTGGACAGGGTGCTCATGTACTCCGCGAAGCCCGCGCGGTCGATATTGAGCAGCTTGTCCGGGCGCCAGGCCGGATACACCTTGAAGGAGTTGTTCTGCGCCGCGATCTCCTTGTGGTAGTGCAGGTCATCGACCGGGTCGTCGGTGGTGCACACCAGCTTCACGCCGAACTTCTCGATCAGGCCGTGGCAGCGGTACTCTTCCTTTTCAAGCAGCGCGTTGGCACGGTTCCAGATGTCCTCGGCGGTATCCTCGTTCAGGATATCGTAGATGCCGAACACGCGCTGGAGCTCCAGATGGGTCCAGTGATACATCGGGTTGCCCACGCAGTACTTGAGGGAGCCGGCAAACGCCTTCCACTTCTCAAGCCAGCTCGCATCGCCGCGGCAGTACTTGTCGTCCACGCCGTTGGAGAGCATCACGCGCCACTTGTAGTGGTCGCCGCCGAGCATGAGCTCGCCGATGTTGGCGAACTTGTGGTTCTCCGCGATCTGTGCCGGCGGGATGTGGCAGTGGTAGTCGTAGATCGGCATGTTCTCCGCGTAATCGTGATACAGCTTTTTCGCCACATCATTTTC
>JBJEUI010000225.1:0-4590 GCA_051883755.1 Candidatus Ventricola sp. | reverse complement strand
AGATCGGCATGTTCTCCGCGTAATCGTGATACAGCTTTTTCGCCACATCATTTTCGAGCAGGAAATCCGCGTCCATAAACTTTTTCATGGGAATCGTCCTCCTTATATGTCGATCAGGGGCACGTTAAGGCTGCCGCCCTAAAACCTGCCTGAGGGATTGCATCCCTCAGACTCCCTTCTCCGCTTCGCGCGGTTGAAAGCCATTCGGTGCAAAACGATCTTACAGCGTCACGCCGTCCTTGAAAATGGCGATCTCGCGATAGCCGTGCTTCTCGCTCTGCGTCTGCTCGCCGGAGGCGACGGCGAGGATCTTCTTGAAGAATTCCTCAGCGGTCTCGCCCATGTCCGCGCCCTGCGCCAGAACGCCCGCGTTGAAGTCGATCCAGTTGTGCTTCTTCTGCGCCAGCGGCGTGTTGGTCGCCACCTTCACCGTCGGGATGGGCGCGCCCACGGGCGTGCCGCGGCCGGTGGTAAAGAGCACCATCTGCGCGCCGGAGCCCATCAGCGCGGTGATCGCGCAGATGTCGTTGCCCGGGCCCTGCACCAGGTTGAGGCCCTTTTCGGTGACAGGCTCGCAGTACTTGAGCACGCCGCGAACCTCCGCCGTGCCGCCCTTCTGCGTGCAGCCCAGGGACTTGTCCTCCAGCGTGGTGATGCCGCCGGCCTTGTTGCCCGGGGACGGGTTCTCGTAGACCTCCTGATTGTAGCGGATGAAGTAGGACTTGAAGTCGTTGATCAGCGCCACGGCCTTTTCAAACGTCGCCTCGTCCTTGCAGCGGTCCATGAGGATCGTCTCCGCGCCGAACATCTCCGGCACCTCAGTCAGCAGGGTGGTGCCGCCATGGCGGGCCAGCAGGTCGCTCGTCGCACCCAGCAGCGGGTTGGCGGTGATGCCGGACAGGCCGTCGCTGCCGCCGCACTTGAGGCCGATGACCAGCTCGCTGGCCGGTACGGTCGTACGCCTGGCCTTGGCGGCGTAGGCGGTCAGCTCGTCGAGCAGCTTCATGCCTTCTTCAATCTCATCCTCATGCTCCTGGGTGATCAGGAACTTGACGCGCTCGGGATTGTAGTCGCCCAGCACCTTCTTGAACTCGTTCACGTTGTTGTTCTCGCAGCCCAGCGAGAGCACCAGCACCGCGCCGGCGTTCGGATGGCGCACCATGGCGGCGAGCAGCTTCTGCGTGTTCTTGTGGTCCTCGCCCAGCTGGCTGCAGCCATAGGGATGCACGAAGCAGTGTACGCCGTCCACGCGGTCGCCGTAGGCCTCCTGCGCGAGCTTCTCGAGCGCCTTGCTCGTGCCGTTCACGCAGCCGACGGTGTTCACGATCCACACCTCGTTGCGGATGCCGACGCGCCCGTCCTCGCGGACATAGCCTTCAAAGGTCGCCTCGCGGTCCCGCGGCATGGCGCAGGGATGCGGATTGTAGGTGTATTCAAGCAGGCCGGACAGGTTGGTCTTCACGTTGTGCGTGTGGACCCAGGTGCCCGCCGCGATGGGCTTGGTCGCATGGCCGATCGGGAACGCGTACTTGACAACGTTCTCGCCTTCGGCGATGTCCCGCAGGGCGAACTTGTGGCCCGCGGGCACGTCTTCCTTCAGCTCCACGCCCAGATAGGTCTCGCCCGCCTTGAGGGGCTCGAGCGCGACGGCGACATTGTCGCGCTCGGTGATTTTCATGATCTTGCTCATGGCTCAGCCCACAACTTTCGCAATCGCAGCCTTCGCATCCGTCAGGATGTCCGCGAGGCTCGCGGCCACGGAGGCCTCAAAGCCCGGCAGCTCGGCCGTCAGGTCGCTGCCCCAGAAGGCTTCATTGGTCAGCACCGCATGCGCGATTTCCGCGGCGGTCTTGCCCTGCATGCCGGCGAAGAAGTCGAGCACGAACTGGTCGTCCGCGATCGGGTACTCGTTGCCCGCGGCGCGCACGCCCACGAAGGAGCCGTCCTCCTTCTTCTTGCCGCAGTAGAACGCGATGAACGCGGCCATGGAGAAGGTGAGGATCTTGGGCAGCTCGCCCTTGCGCTTCACATACTCCTTGATGGTCGGCAGCACGCGGGCACGGAACTTGCTCTGGCTGTTCAGGGCGATGGAGAGCAGCAGGTGACGGTTGAACGGGTTGGAGAAGCGCTCGAAGATCGCGGAAGCGAAGGCCTCCAGGTCCTCCTTGGGCAGGTCCAGCGTCGGCATGATCTCATTGAAGAGCGCCTGGCTCATGTAGGAGCGCATCGTCTCGTCGGCCATGCAGTCGCCCACGATCTCGTGGCCGGCCAGGTACGCGCCCAGCACCATGGAGGTGTGCGCGCCGTTGAGCATGCGGACCTTGCGCAGCTTGTACGGGGAGACGTCCTGGGTGAAGACGACGTTGCAGCCGGCCTTCTTGAAGGGCAGCTCGTCCTCGATCCAGGCCGGGCCCTCGATGACCCACAGGCCGAACGGCTCGGCGGTGTTGAGCATGTTGTCCCTGTAGCCGATCTCTTCCCAGATCTGCTCGGCCTCGCCGCGCGGATAGCCGGTCACGATGCGGTCCACCAGCGTGGAGCAGAAGACGTTCTCCTCCTCCACCCAGGCCTTGAACTCGGCGGACAGGTTCCACTGGTCGGCGGTCTTCAGGCAGCACTCCTTGAGGTTACGGCCGTTGTAGTCGATCAGCTCGCAGGGCAGCAGGATGAAGCCGGTGCCCTTCGCGCCGCCGAACGCGGTGAAGCGCTCATACAGCAGACGGGTCAGCTTGCCCGGGAAGGAAGCCTGCGGCTTGTCGTCAAAGCTGTCCTTGCCGGTGTAGACGATGCCGGCCTCGGTGGTGTTGGAGATGATAAAGCGCATGTCCTTGTTGTGCGCCAGGGCGAGATAGCCCTCGAAGTCCTCGTACGGGGAGAGACCGCGCTTGACGCACTGGATGATGCGGGTGTCCTTCATGGCCTTGCCGTCGACCTGGCCGCGCAGGATCTGGGTATACAGGCAGTCCTGCTCGCCCAGCATACCGATCATGCCGCGCTCGATGGGCTGAACGAGCACCACGCCCGCGTCCATGCCGGCCTCTTCGTTGGCCTTGTCGATCATCCAGTCGCAGAAAGCGCGCAGGAAGCCGCCCTCGCCAAACTGGATCACGCGCTCGGTCTTGGGGGCAACACCGCGCTTCATATCAATGGAAGAAAGTGTCGTAGCATTCAGCTGAATCATGTCCCTAACCTCCTGAACTCTTTCACCAGGCCCATGGAACACGCCGAAACCCGCCCTGCCCAAAGGCCACTGATGACGAGTAGACAGCCGCATCCATCTTTATCCTGTTTATGATAAACAGTATAGCACCGCGTTTGTTATCCGTCAAGATTCCGGCAAAAGCGGACACACAATTTTGTAGGAGATCAACAAGTCATCCGATCACCGTTCAGCGCTCAAGCACCATGAAAAGTTCAGCCAACGCTTGTATCCGGCGCGCTTTGGTGGTAAAATATAGACTATATTCACAAGAACAACCCCTGCTTTATGGGGAATAAGCATCGTCAGGAGGCTTCACATCATGAAAAGACGCATCGGCATCCTCACCGCCGGCGGCGACTGCCCCGGCCTGAACGCCTGTATCCGCGGCGTTGCGCGCGCCAGCTACTCGCTCTTTGACACGGAGATCGTCGGCATCCAGGACGGCTATTCCGGCCTGATCGAGGGCAATTACCGCGAGATGAAGCAGAGCGACTTCTCCGGCATCCTGACCCTGGGCGGCACCATCCTGGGCACCCGCCGCACGCCGTTCAGCATGATGCGCGTCATCGAGGACGACCAGGTCGACAAGGTCAAGGCGATGAAGCAGAACTACAAGAAGATGAAGCTGGACTGCCTGGTCTGCCTGGGCGGCAACGGCACGCACAAGACGGCCAACCTGCTCTCCGAGGAGGGGCTCAACATCATCGGCCTGCCCAAGACGATCGACAACGATATCTGGGGCACGGACGTCACCTTCGGCTTCCACTCCGCCGTGGACATCGCCACCGACGTCATCGACCGCGTGCACACCACCGCCGCCAGCCACGGCCGCGTCATGGTCATCGAGATCATGGGCAACAAGGCCGGCTGGCTGACGCTCTATTCCGGCGTCGCCGGCGGCGCGGACATCATCCTCCTGCCGGAGATCCCGTACGATCTTGACGTCGTCTGCGACGCGCTGCGCGACCGCGCCGAGCACGGCAAGACCTTCTCCATCATCGCAGTCGCCGAGGGCGCCATGTCCGTTGAAGAGGCCGGCATGAAGAAAAAGGAGCGCGCGGCGTACCGTGCGGAGATCGGCTTCTCCGGCATCGCCAACTATCTGGCGAAGGTCATTCAGGAGAAGATGCCGGAGATCGAGGCGCGCGCCGTCATCCCGGGCCACATGCAGCGCGGCGGCTCCCCGAGCGCCTACGACCGCATGCTCTCCACCAACTTCGGCGTGCACGCTGCGCAGCTCATCGCCGGCGAGCAGTACGGCCAGGCGGTCGGCATGACGAACAACGTCGTCACGCACAACCCGCTCTGCACCGTCGCCGGCAAGACCAAGTTTGTCCCGCGCGACGGCCACGAGATCCGCGCCGCCCGCGCCATGGGCATCTCCCTGG
>JBJEUI010000224.1:0-1554 GCA_051883755.1 Candidatus Ventricola sp. | reverse complement strand
TCGTGTTGTAATTGCGTTGCTTGCACTCCGTGCAGGCCAGCGTGATCTTCACGCGCACACCAGCAGCAGCCATACAAGACACCTCCTTTTCAGAAATGCAGGACAAATGAATGCCTGCCAAACATGCTTGCTTATTGTACACTATGGCGTCAAGGTTGTCAACCCGTTTTTTTGAGTTTTTTTCGTTTATCGGAGACAAACTCCCGTTTTCTCCTGTTTTCTCGCGTTTTCGAGGTTTTTCTCGAAGAAAATCTGAAAATAATTCAAAAAAGCGATTCGCGCACTCCGCTGTGAGCGTCCTTCTCAGGCGCTGTGCGCGCTTCATCCGCCCAAATGCCGACGCTTCCCGCAATGGCCGAACTTGGCGCGCTGCCTGCCAAGTAATTCTTGACATCATCAAAGCACAATGATAATATGAAGATAATCGTCGCTTGGTCAGCACGCTGCCCGTATCGCGCGGTGTGCAAAGCGGCAGACGAAATTAGGAAGGACAATTCAATATGAACAGAATGATGAACACGTTCGCTGCGCTGCTTCTTGCGCTGCTCCTCTGTGCTTCCGCAGGCTGTGCCGAGGCGAACACCGCACCCGTCGAGGTTGGCGGCAGCATCGTCTTGGGGCAGTACGAGCAGGACAACGACCTGAGCAATGGAGCGGAACCGATCGAATGGCTTGTCCTGTCGGTTGAGGGCGACGAAGCGCTCCTCGTCAGCCGCTACGCGCTGGACGCGCGCGCGTACAACGAGCAAGGCGGCATCGCCAGCTGGGTCAAGAGCTCCCTGCGCACCTGGCTGAACAGCGACTTCTACGATACGGCCTTCACCGACGACGAGAAGGCCTGCATCGTCACCAAGGAGCTCACCAACCGCAAGGAAGCCAACACCGCTGATCCCGTCTTCCTGCTGAGCACCGATGAAGCGAAGCGCCTGTTCTCCTCTCACGCCAATCGTCAGGCGACGCCCACGGCCTATGCTGCCGCGCAGGGCGCCTATATCAGCACCAAGTACACCGGCAATGTCCAGTGGTGGCTGCGCACCAACAGCTGGGAATCCAAATACAGGGCCGCGTATGTCGCTGCCAGCGGCGGCGTCATGACCTGCGGCGGCAACACCTTCGGCAAGATTGACAATCCGAAGCTGGTTGTCCGCCCTGCGATCTATGTGAATCTGAGCGCCCTGAGCGCGCCCGTGCAGCAGTAATCCACAAAGAACGAAGCCGCCTCATCGAGGCGGTTTTTTGATGTCCAAAGGGTTTTCGCAATTGCCGGCATATCAAAAGAGCGTCCCGATTGCTCGGAACGCTCTTTGCTTTGCATTTCAGCTTCGCCGGATGATCGATTATACTAATTCGCAGTTAAAATGCCCAACAGAGCGCATCAGATTTTTCACTCTGACGAAGCCAAGTGCAGTGAGGCGTACTGGAGGTACGTTGAACGGAACGAGGCAAAGTCAGGGCGGAAAAGATGGTGCGCGGATTGGGTCATTTTAACAAGAATTAGTATTACTCGAAGATCTTGGTGACGACGCCGGAACCGACGGTACGGCCGCCCTCACG
>JBJEUI010000223.1:0-7360 GCA_051883755.1 Candidatus Ventricola sp. | reverse complement strand
CGGTGAACCATGTGCCGATGCACTTTGACGACCACATCGACCGCATCTACAACAGTGCCAGGCTGATTGACATCGAGATCCCGATGCCCAAGGAGGAGATGAAGCAGCTCCTCCAGAGCCTGATTGACCAGGTGGAGGGCGATTCCCTCTTCCTCTACTGGCAGGTGACGCGCGGCGTGGGCATGCGCAATCACCCGTACAGCGGCGTGGACGGCGCGCCGAGCATCTGGGCCTGGGTGCGCCCCAACGCCATGCGCGACACGTACGGCGCGTACAGGTGCATCACCATGGAGGACACGCGCTTTTTGCACTGCAACATCAAGACGATCAACCTGCTGCCGGCGGTCATCGCCAACCAGCGCGCCGTGGAGGCGGGCTGCGACGAGACCATCTTCCACCGCGGCGAGCGCGTGACCGAGTGCTCCCACTCCAACGTGCACATCCTCAAGGACGGCGTGCTGCACACCGCGCCGTGCGACAACCTGATCCTGCCGGGCATCGTGCGCAAGCACGTCCTTGAGATCTGCCGCGAGCAGGGCATTCCGGTCGTCGAGGAGCCGTTCACCACGGACGAGCTGATGGAGGCGGACGAGGTGTTCTTCACCAGCTCCAGCGCGCTGGCCTGCCGCGTGAAGGAGATCGACGGCAAGGCTGTCGGCATGCGCGACGAGGCGACATTCGCCAGAATCCGCGACGCCTATCAGCGCCTGGTCAAGGAGGAGTGCGGGAAGTAACCGCGGCGTGATTTGCCAATCCGCAAAGACACGGGTTTTGTCATCCGTGTCTTTCTTATTTTGCGGAAGCAGCGGGCCTTCAGGAACCGCCAAAATCCGCGGATTGAATTGACATTCTTCGTTGCCGGGATTACAATGTTGAACATAAAAATGGTGAATTATGGCCGTACATGTGTATACAGCCATACGGTCAATGGGAGGATTGCCATGTTTATTTGTTTCTTTGCGCTTTGGATCGTTTTGAACGGCAGGTGGACGACGGAGATCGCGCTGTTCGGCCTGGTGTTTGCGGCGATCGCGTATGCGTTCACCTGGAAGTACATGGGGTACAGCCCGAAGGTTGACGCTGCGCTCGTGCGCCGTCTGCCCTCCGCGATCCGCTACGGGGTGCTGCTGCTGCGCGAGATTGTCAAGGCCAACCTGACGACGGCCGGCATGATCCTGAACAAGGACTTTGAGCCCAATCCCCAGCTGGTGAAGTTCGATGTGCCGCTGGTCAAAAACCGCCATCGCGTCACGCTGGCAAACTCCATCACCCTGACCCCGGGCACCATCACGGTGGACCTGCAGGACAATCACTATCTGGTGCACGCGCTGGACGCGTCGCTGGTCGAGGGCCTTGACGACGGCGCGTTCGTCAAAGCGCTGACGGCAATGGAAGCGCGCGGCGCTGCGCAGGCATCTGCGCCGACGGATCCGGCTGCACCGGCTGTTCCGCAAGCACCGGAAGCACCGGAAACGCAGCCTCAGACGGAGGAAGCAAAGGAGGAGAACCATGAGCATTGAGCTTGCCTATCAGGTGCTGCTGGCAGCCACGCTGGGCGTGCTGACGCTGCTGGCGCTGGCCTGCCTGATCCGCTGCATCCTGGGCCCACGCATCTCCGACCGCGTGCTGGCGATCAACATGATCGGCACGCTGACGGTCATCATGGTGGCGGTGACGGTGGTGCTGCTGGGCGAAGGATATCTGGCGGACATCGCGCTGATCTACGCGATGCTCAGCTTCCTGGCCGTCGTCCTGCTGAGCAAGGTGTACACAGGCATCTATCAGGAGCACAAGCACGAGGAATCGATCCTGGCCGGGCAGGCCGCAGACGAGAAAAAGGAGGCCGACGCCTGATGGAATGGATTCGCTTTTTTCTGACGGCGGCGCTGGTGCTCGCGGGCCTCGTGTTCTGCGCCATCGGCGTGTACGGCGTCTTCAGGTTTGAATATGCGGCCAACCGCATGCACGCGGCGGCCATTCTGGATACCATGGGCATTTCGCTGTGCATGGTCGGTCTGGCCATCAGCGCGCCGGACTTCTTCTCAGCGTTCAAGATTCTGCTGGTGGTTGTCTTCTGGTGGCTGTCCTCTCCGGTCGCCAGCCACATGCTCTGCCGTCTGGAGATCACCACGGACGAGCAGAAGGCCGATTACATGACCGTTCACACGGCCACCCTGGCCAAGGAGCGCGAGGCGGCGGCCGGTGATGCGGCCGTCTGCAAAAAGGAGGAGGGGCAGGCATGAGTTTTATCATCCAGCTGATGCTGCTGTTCCTGATCGTCTGCGCGGTCGCCGTGTGCGTCACGAAGGATCTGCTCACCAGCGTTGTCATCTACATGGCCTATTCCATGATCATGTCCGTCGTCTGGATCACGATGCAGTCGCCGGATCTGGCGATCACCGAGGCGGCGGTCGGCGCGGGCATCACGAGCCTGCTGCTGTTCCTGGCGCTCAAGAAGATCCACGCGATCGACGCGCGCAACGAGGTCCGCAGGAAGCATGCGCAGAAGCAGCGCGGAGGTGAAGAGCATGGCGAAGAGTAAGACGAATCCGTGGCTGGCCAGAATGAACGACTGGCTGAGCGACGAGCAGGGCGCGCTGGAGCGCGACATGCAGGCCGCTCAGGAGCAGGCGGCTGCGCCGGACATCGAGAAGCTCTCCCCGGCGGAGATCCGCTGGGCACAGGAGGAGCGCGAGGAGGAAGCGCGCATCGAGGCGGCGATGAACAGCTGGACCGAGAAAAAGGCCCTGCCGTTTGCGCGCGCGATGTACAATCTTCTGTGCGTGGGCGTGTGCCTGACGATGATCGTGCTGCTGCTCTACACCGTCACCACGCTGCCGGCCTTCGGCGAGGCGAACCACCCGATCAACAACGAGGTCTCTGCGCGCTACATCGAGCAGGGCCTGCAGGAGACCGGCGCGGTGAACATCGTCACCGGCATGATCCTTGACTACCGTGCGTTTGATACGCTGGGCGAGTCGAGCGTGCTGTTCACGGCGGCGATGGTCGTGCTGTTCCTGCTGCGCAAGGACAAGGACTCCGCCAAATACAGCCAGCTGGCGCAGAGCATGGAGGAGAACCCGCATTCCGATACCTTCTATGAGCCCAAGAACGACGTCATCCTGCAGAAGACGGCGTTCATCCTGGTGCCCATCGTGCTGCTGCTGGGCGTGTACGTCGTCCTCAATGGCCATCTTTCCCCGGGCGGCGGCTTCTCCGGCGGCGCCATCATGGGCGCGGGCCTGATTCTGTACGTCTCGGCGTTCGGCTTTGCGCAGATGCGCAAGCTGTTCACCTACAAGACCTATCAGCGCATTGTGCTCGCGGCGCTGCTCACCTATGCGATGAGCAAGTGCTACTCGTTCTTCACGGGCGCCAACCACATTGAAAGCGTCATCCCGCTGGGCACGCCGGGCGCAATCCTCTCCAGCGGCCTGATTCTGGTGCTGAATATCTGCGTCGGCCTCATCGTCGCCTGCACGATGTACTGCTTCTATGCGGTGTTCAGGAAAGGAGAGCTGTAAGATGCAATACCTGCTTGTCAATTACGAGCAGACGGCGGCAGTCATCCTGTTCTGTATCGGCTTCACGACGATGCTGCTGCACAAGAACCTGCTCAAGAAGATCATCGGCATGGACATCATGGACGCCGGCATCTTCCTGTTCCTGGCGTGCCAGGGCTATGTCAAGGGCCGCGTCGCGCCGATCGTGGAAAATGGCGTGCAGTCCGTTGAGGCGTACATCAACCCGGTTCCCGCGGGTCTGGTGCTCACGGGCATCGTCGTCTCCGTCTCCGTGACGGCGCTGATGCTCGCGCTGACCGTCCGCCTGTACTACCGCTATCACACCCTCAATCTGGATGAGATGATTGCGCTGGCCGGAAAGGAGGAGGTCTGATGCAATTCGTACAGAACTTCCCGTTCTTCTGCATCATGCTGACGCTGGTCTGCGCGGTCGTCACCTCCGTCCTCAAGGGCCGTCAGGCCAGATGGCTGACGATGGGCATGATCACCGCAGTGACCGCGATGACCGCCGCGGTGCTGGTGTACACGCTCAGAACCGGCGAGAGCTACGCCTACATGATGGGCCACTTCCCGGCCCCGTGGGGCAACGAGATCCGCATCGGCGCGGTGGAGGCGCTGATGATGATGGTCTTCTGCTTCGTGACGCTCTTTTCCTTCATCGGCGGCATGGTGCCCTCCATCCGCGAGATTGAGAAGACCAAGTACAACATCTACTGCATTCTGGTTGACCTGGTGTTTCTGGCGCTGCAGGCGCTGGTGTACACCAACGACATGTTCACCGCCTACGTGTTCATCGAGATCAACACGCTGGCGGCGGCGGGCCTGGTCATGATGCGCCAGAAGGGCCGCAATCTCGTGGCCGGCGTGCGCTACATGATCATGAACCTCGTCGGCTCGAGCCTGTTTTTGCTGGGCATCTCCATCCTCTACACCATCACCGGCCACCTGCTCATGGTCAACATTCATGAGGGCGTGGCGGCGCTGGCGGCCAGCGGCGAATACAAGATCCCGCTGACGATCGTCGTGGCGCTGGTGACGGTGGGCCTGGCGGTCAAGAGCGCGCTGTATCCGTTTGAAAAGTGGCTGCCGGGCGCGTATTCCAACGCGACCCCGACCGTCGCGGCGATGCTCTCCAGCCTGGTGTCCAAGGGCTACATCTTCCTGCTCATCAAGTTCTACGTCCGCGTCATCGGCTTTGACATCATCTGCTCGCTGGGCGTGCTCGACGTGCTGTTCATCTTCGGCGTGGCGGGCATGATCATGGGCTCCGTCAACGCGGTGCGCGCCAGGACCACCCGCCTGATGATCGCCTACTCCTCCGTCGCGCAGATCGGCTACATCTTCACGGCGCTGGGCCTGCGCAGCGAGATCGGCCTGGTCTGCGCGCTGTGGCACAGCGCGGCGCACGCGGCGACCAAGTCCATGCTGTTCGTCTCCTGCGCGGAGATGGACGACGCCTGCGGCGGCACGCACCTGCGCAAGCATCTGCGCGGCGCGTTCTATCACTCGCCGCTGCTGGCCCTGGCGTTCTCGCTGGGCGCGCTGAACCTGACCGGCGTGCCGCTGCTGAGCGTCTTCATGACCAAGGTCACGCTGACGCAGGC
The DNA here is from genome assembly GCA_051883755.1 of Candidatus Ventricola sp. GTDB lineage: Bacteria > Bacillota > Clostridia > Christensenellales > Aristaeellaceae > Ventricola. Next base: position 2,232 of record JBJEUI010000223.1, on the reverse strand, counting down.
GGCCATCGAGGTCGGCGGCCGTCACATGGGCATCGTGCTGGGCGCGGTGGCCATCTCCACGCTGCTCAACGCGGTGTACTTCCTGGGCACGGCGATGACGCTGTTCATCCCGACCAAGGAGGGCGACGAGGTGCTCCCGCCGACGGTGCGTAAGAATCCGTTCACGACGGCGGGTCTCATCGGCCTGATGGCGCTCAACCTCGCGATGGGCCTTTTGTCCCAGCCGTTCCTTTCGGCGCTGGCCCAGGGGCTTGCCCGGTTCGCCTAACCGCATTGGGTATGCTCCACTTACGCTGCATGAAAGAAAAAACCTGGCAATCTAGGAGGATACAACCGTGACTGCTTTGATGATTCTGGCCGTCTTCTTCCCGGCGCTGGCCGGTCTGGCCGTGTGGTGCCTGCCTGCGGCGAAGGAGGACCGCGCGCTGCGCGCGAAGCTGAACTGCGGCGCGCTGGCGCTGGAAATGGTGATGGTGCTTGTCCTGTGCACGGCGCAGGGCACGCAGACGCTCCTGCTGAACATGACGCCCACCCTCTCCCTGATCCTGCACGTGGACATCCTGGGCTCCATCTTCGCCGTGCTGATGGCGGCGATGTGGCTGATCGGCTCCGTGTTCGCGCTGGAGTACATGAACCACGATCACAACGAGCGCAGCTATCAGCTGTTCTACATGACCGTGCTCTCCGCGCTGATCGGCCAGTGCTACGCCGGCTCCATGATTACGCTGTACGTCTTCTACGAGCTGATGACGCTGCTCTCCGTGCCGATGGTCGTGCATGAGCGCACGCCGCAGGCCGTCGCTGCGGGCATCAAGTACCTGATCTACTCGATCTTCGGCGCGATGCTGGGCCTGCTGGGCATCTTCTTCTTCAACTCCTATCTGGGCGGCGTGAACTTCACCGCCGGCGGCCTCACGCCGGTGGCGGGCGCCTCCCACACCGGATTGCTGGTCATCACCTTCCTGGTCATCCTGGGCTTTGGCACCAAGGCCGGCATGTTCCCGATGCACGGCTGGCTGCCCACGGCGCACCCGGTGGCCCCGGCCCCGGCCTCCGCGGTGCTCTCCGGCGTGATCACCAAGGCGGGCGTGCTCGCCGTCATCCGCGTGGTCTACTTCCTGGTCGGCGCGGATACCCTGCGCGGCACCTGGGTGCAGACCGCGTTCCTCACGCTGACGCTGATCACCGTGTTCATGGGCTCCATGCTGGCCTACCGCGAGCCGCTGCTCAAGAAGCGCCTGGCGTACTCCACCGTTTCCCAGGTGTCCTACGTGCTCTTCGGCCTGGCGTGTCTCAATCCGGTGGCGTTCTGCGGCGCGATCCTGCACGTTGTGGCGCACTCTACCATCAAGAACTGCCTGTTCCTGTGCGCCGGCGCGATCATCCATCAGACCGGCAAGACCTACGTCCGTGATCTGCGCGGCATCGGCAAGCAGATGCCCATCACCATCTGGTGCTGGACCATCGCCTCCCTGGGCCTGATCGGCATCCCGCCGACGGGCGGCTTCGTGAGCAAGTGGCAGCTGGCGACCGGCGCGATGGGCGCGGGCATCGGCGCCTTCGGCATCGTCGGCCCGATCGTGCTGATCATCTCCGCGCTGCTGACGGCGGCCTACCTGCTGCAGGTGACAATCAATGGCTTCTTCCCGGGCAATGACTTCGATTATGCGTCTCTTAAGAGCCGTGAGCCGGGCAGGCTGATGACCGTGCCGATGATCGTGCTGGCTGTGGGCGTCGTGCTGTGCGGCGTGCTGGCTCAGCCCCTGACCAACGTGATTGCGGCCGCTGCGGCGGCGATCCTGTAAGGAGAGAATGTCTATGCTTTGCCTTGCGGTATTTCTTCCGATCGTCGCGGGCCTTGCGATGCTGATCTGCCCGCCCAAATCCCGCGCGCAGCGCGAGTGGGCGGTGGAGGGCGTGACGCTTGCCACGTCCCTGATCGTGCTCTATTGCCTGACCCATCGCAGCGAAGCCCCGGCGATCGCGTTCATGCTCATGCAGGACATGCCCATCGCCTTCACCATCGATGGCCTTGGCAGCGTCTTCACGGCGCTGGTGGCGTTCCTGTGGCCGCTGGCCGTGCTCTATGGCTTTGAATACATGGAGCACGAGGGCGGCGAAAACCACTTCTTCGCGCTCTATACGATCACCTACGGCGTGACGCTGGGCATCTCCACGGCGGCGAACATCATGACGATGTACATCTTCTATGAGTTCCTGACGCTGGCGACG
>JBJEUI010000222.1:0-1556 GCA_051883755.1 Candidatus Ventricola sp. | reverse complement strand
ACGAGCAGAAGAATCATGCCGATGGACATGGAAAAACCTCGCTTTCTGATACGTTTGTGCGTCTAGTCTGTGGTCTGGCTGCACATTTTATCCTCAAACTGCGCCATAAAAACGAGCAGTTTCCAATGATTGCAAATTTCCTGTGAATCTGATACAATAAGAGGCTGCAACATCACAAGGGAGGTTCTTTTCATGGCAAAAACGTATTCAGCCAGCATGCTCAAGGTGCTCGAGGGACTTGATGCGGTCCGGATGCGTCCGGGCATGTACATCGGTTCGACGGGCTCCCGCGGCCTGCACCACCTGCTCTGGGAGATCGTGGACAACGCGATCGACGAGGTGGCCAACGGCTATGCCAGGAGCGTCCGCGTGGAGCTGCACAAGGACGGCAGCGCCTCCGTCGAGGATGACGGACGCGGCGTGCCGGTGGATATCCATCCGGAGCTGGGCATCACGGGCGTGGAGATGATCTATACCAAGCTGCATGCCGGCGGCAAGTTTGATCACCAGAACTACAATTACTCCGGCGGCCTGCACGGCGTGGGCGCGTCGGTGGTCAACGCGCTCTCCAAGTGGCTGGTCGTGGACAGCTGCACCGGCGGCGGCCATTACCGCATGCGCTTTGAGAGCAATTACGATCCCAAGGAGAAGAAAATCGCCTCCGGCCGCCCGGTGACAGCGCTCGAACGCGTGAGCGCAACCCGCCGTCACGGCACGCGCGTCACGTTCCTGCCGGACGACACGGTCTTTGAGGAGACAAAGTTCAATTCCGACACGGTGCGCCGCCGCCTGCGCGAGCTGGCGTACCTGAACCGCGGTCTGGAGATCACGTTCATCGACGAGCGGGAGAAGGACCCGGAGAAGCAGAAGAATGTCTTTTTGTACGAGGGCGGCCTGACGGATTATGTGAAGTATCTCAACCGCGACAAGACGCCGGTGTACGAGAACATCATCATGCTGGAGGGCATGCAGGAGGATGTGCGCATCTGCCTGGCCATCCAGCACACGGACGACTATTCCGAGAGCATCTTCTCCTACGTCAACAACATCCCGACGGCTGAGGGCGGCACGCACGAGATGGGCTTCAAGGCGGGCTTCACCCGCGCGCTCAACGATTATGCCCGCCGCATCGGCGCGCTCAAGGAGAAGGACAACAACCTCATGGGCGAGGACTACCGCGAGGGCATCACGGCAGTGCTGCTGACCTTTGTGCGCAATCCGCAGTTCGAGGGACAGACCAAGGGCAAGCTGGGCAATACCGAGGTACGCCCGGCGGTCGAGGCGTTCGTCTATGCGCGCATGACCGAATATCTGGAGAACCTCAAAAACCAGGACGTCGCGAGCAGCATCGTGGAAAAGGCCGTGCGCGCCAGCAAGGTGCGCGAGGCCGCGCGCAAGGCCAAGGAGGTTGCCCGCGCGAAGAATCAGCTGGAGGCCGCGCCGCTGGTGGGCAAGCTCTCCAGCTGCACCGGCAAAAAGCCCGAGCTCAACGAGATGTTCATCGTCGAGGGCGATTCCGCAGGCGGCAGCGCCAAGCAGGGCCGCGACCGCCGCTT
>JBJEUI010000221.1:0-1563 GCA_051883755.1 Candidatus Ventricola sp. | reverse complement strand
TGCCGTGACGATGCTCAGCGCCTTCCGCGCGGGCGACGACCGCCGTGAGCTGCTGCTCTACAGCGACATGACGCAGGAAGAGATGCGCGAAGCGTTCCGCCGGGAGGTCTATGAATGATCGGGGAGAAGCTGAGCACGCAGGAAACCGCCAGGCGCGCCAGGGAAGCGAGCTTTGCGCTGGCGGCGTCCTCAAGCGGGCTGCGCAATCGTGCGCTTGAGGCCGTGGCCGACGCGCTGGAAGCGGCCCGTGAGGCGATCTTTGCGGAGAATGCGCAGGATCTGGAGACGGCAAAGGCTGAGGGCCTGACCGCGCCGGCGCTCAAGCGGCTGAGGTTTGACCAGAGCAAGCTCGACGACGTGTGCGCGGGCCTGCGCGCGCTGGCGCAGATGGAGGATCCCATCGGACATGAGCAGCTGCGCACGGAGCTGGCGGACGGCCTTACGCTCTCCCGCGTGGCATGCCCGATCGGCGTGATTGGCGTGATCTTTGAATCCCGTCCGGACGCGCTGGTGCAGATCGCGGGCCTGTGCCTCAAGAGCGGCAACGCGGTGATCCTCAAGGGCGGCCGCGAGGCGATGCGCTCCAATCAGGCGCTCTTTGACGTGATGCGCGTAGCCAGCGAGGCGGCGGGCATCCCCGAGGGCTGGGCGGGCCTGCTGACCACGCGCGAGGAGGTCGGCGCGATGCTGGCGATGGACGAGGACATCGACCTCATCATCCCGCGAGGCTCGAACAGCTTTGTGCGCTACATCATGGACAACAGCCGCATCCCGGTGCTGGGCCACAGCGACGGCGTGTGTCACGTGTACATCGACGCGGCATGCGACGTGCAGATGGCGGCGCGCGTGACCGTGGACGCGAAGATCCAGTACCCGGCGGCGTGCAATGCGGCGGAGACGCTGCTGGTGCACAAGGACGCGGCGGCGACGGCGCTGCCGGTCGTGGCGGGCGCGCTGCATGTGGCGGGCGTGCGCATGAAGGCCGACGCGCGCGCGCAGGCGCTGATGCCGGGCATCCCGTGCGAACGCGCCGTGGAGGCGGACTGGAAGACCGAGTACCTGGACAGTGTCATCTCCATCCGCATCGTCGACTCGCTCGAGGAGGCGATTGCGCACATCAACCGCTACGGCTCCCACCACACGGACTGCATCATCACCGAGGATGAGCAGGCCGCGCAGCGCTTCTTCGTGCTGGTGGATTCCGCGGGCGTGTACCAGAACTGCTCCACGCGCTTTGCCGACGGCTACCGCTACGGCTTCGGCGCGGAGGTGGGCATCTCCACCGGCAAGATTCACGCGCGCGGCCCGATGGGACTGGAGGGGCTGTGCTCCTACAAGTACATCCTGCGCGGCCACGGCGATATCGTCGCGGACTTCGCGGGCAAAAAGCGTGCGTTTACCCACAAAAAGCTGAAGTAACCATGCCGCATCCGTTGGAGGCAGACCTCATCCGTCTCGCCTTCGGCGAGCTACCTTCCCCGGAGAACTCCCATAGTCGCGCAAGCGCTCCTTGCGATTCTCCACGCTCCGCCTGCCTGTTTCCCGCACAGCGGGCGGCAGGCT
>JBJEUI010000220.1:0-35288 GCA_051883755.1 Candidatus Ventricola sp. | reverse complement strand
ATGCTAAAAGCCCATGTTTTGACTTGCAAAACATGGGCTTTGTCGACGGTCTGAGCGGGAGCACGCTGCAGCGTGTCTCCCGCTCTTTTGATGGATGGCTGGCTTTGTGATGATATGGCCGGGCTGCCGTCCGCAGCAGCGCAACGCTGTTGATCGTTCCATTCTTCGTCAATTCATGCTTTCCATCGCCGGTTTTCTATGCTATGATGATCATATATGCTGTGATGCAGCATGCGTCCGCAAAGTGACCCCATGCCGATTGCAGATCAAACGGGAGGCGCCCATGTCCACCCTCAAACAGCTGAGCATTTTTATCTCCGTCGCCGAAAAGCTGCGCATGAGCGAAGCCGCCAAGGCGCTCTATGTTTCCCAGCCGACCGTCAGCCAGACGATCTCCGATCTGGAATACGAGCTGGGCGTGGAGCTCTTTGAGCGCGGGCACAAGCAGCTCGTGCTCACGCCGCACGGCCGTCTGCTGCTTGAGCATGCGCGCCTGGTCATGGAGCAGGTTGACCTGATGAACGCCGCCGTCAAGGATGCTGCGCCGATCCGCGAGCTGCGCATCGGCAGCACGCTCTCCATCGCCGATACGCTGCTGGCGCCCATCAGCAGGCGTCTGGCGGACAACCATCCGGACGTGCAGTCCACCTATGTCGTGGAGAACACCCGCAGCCTGGAAAACCGCCTGCTGCACAGCGAGCTGGACGTCGCGCTCATCGAGGGCCAGATACAGAGCAGCCAGATCGCCAAGCTGCCCCTGGTCAGGGACACGCTGATGGTGATCTGCTCCAGATCGCATCCCTTCTGGGGCCGCGATTCGATCTGCCCGCAGGAGCTGAGCGGCCAGAGGTTTATCCTGCGCGAGATGGGCAGCGGCACGCGCACGATTTTTGAGGACTACCTGCGCACGGCAAAGATCGAGGTGCGCGTCGTCGGCGAATCCACCAGCTCCGCCGCGATCGTCGACATGGTGCGCTACGGCCTCGGTCTGGGCGTGATCTCCCGCCGCTGTGTGGAGCGCTATACCGATGCGGACCTCATCCACGCCTGCGCCATCGAGGGCATGCCCATGGACCGGCTCTTCTACATCTGCTACAACAGCAGAATGCCCGTGCGCTCCCAGATGCAGGACTTCATCGAGGCATGCAAGCAGATCGTGGCGGAAGGCTGAGGGCATACGTATTTATAGAAAAAGCGGGCCGCGGCCCGCTTTTATCATGCGTTTTGATGCGCCCTTACCCGTCCGCGCCGCCTTGCGGGGGGCTCAAAGCAGCGCTTTCAGCTCCGCGTCATCAAGCGGCGCGCCCTTTTCCATGCACGCGGCAAACAGCCGTTTGAGCACGGGCGCGCGATCCTTTTCCTCCGGTATGTCTGCCTTCAGCGCCGCGCGCTGCGCCTGCAGCCACATGAGCATCTCCTCAAAGTGCTCCGGCACCATGCCTTCGATCTTCTCCTTGAAGTAGATCGCCGCCGTCGGGCTCGCGCCGCCGGTGGACACGCCCACGGAGAACGGCCCATGGTGCACGAGCGCGGGGAAGATGAACGAGCAGTGCGCCGGGTCGTCCACCACGTTGACCGGGATATTGCGCCGGTCGCACTGCTCGGCGATCACATGGTTCTCCTGAGGATCGTCCGTCGCCGCGATGACAAACGCCCAGTTCGCGCGCAGATCGGACATCCGAAAGGCGCGCTGCACCCGCTCCACGTCCGTCATCGCCGCAATCTCCGGCAGAATCTGCGGCGCAATCACGCGGATGGACGCGCCGTAGGGCGCAAGCTTCTCAATCTTGCGCAGCGCCACCGTGCCGCCGCCCACAACCAGGCCGCGCCGCCCCTCCAGCGGCACAAACATCGGAAAATACGGTTTCATGGTTCCTCCTGTACCGGCATGCAGGGCGGTTCGTTCCCTTAGCGTTCCACCTGCATCACCCAGCGGGCAAGCAGCTCGACGCCGTCGAGAATATCCGGGATGTACGCCGTCTCATAGCTGTGCACATAGCGCATCGGGATCTGAATGCCGCCGCAGCGGATGCCGCCCGCGCGGGTCTGCATCACGCTCGCGTCCGTCGCGCCTGCCGCATAGGCCTCAACCTGATAGGCCAGGCCATGCGCGCGGCAGATGGCCTTCATCTCCCGCACGATCTGCGCGTCGCTGATGAGTCCGCACGCCGCCCCGCGGGAGCGGTCCATCGCCTTGATGGAGACGCCGGCGCGCTGCGCATTGACCATCTGCCGCTCCGCCATGCCGGGCAGATCGGTCGAGAGCGACATGTCCAGCGCGATGACGTAATCCGGGCGGATGTTCTGCGCCGCAACAATCGCGCCGCGCCCGCCGACCTCCTCCTGCGTGGAGAATACGGCGTAAAGGTCCGGCGTGTCCGGCTCGTCCGCCAGCAGGCGGCACAGCTCAATGAGCTGATAGACGCACGCGCGGTCGTCGAGCGCCTTGCCCGCGACGACCTGCTTATCCTTGCCCATGAACAGCGTCGGATACTCGAGCGCGACCGGCGAGCCGACCTCCGCGCCCATCTCCAGCGCCTCCTCGCGGCTCGCCGCGCCGATGTCGATGAAGAACTCGTCCAGCGCCGCCGGCATCTGCGGGCAGGGCGCGGGGCGTCCGGGCTTCATGTGGTTCACCACGCCGTCGATGTGTCCGTTCTCGGTCTTGACGATGACGTGCTTGCCAAAGAGCTGCTGCGGCTGAACGCCTGCCAGCGTCTCAAACCAGAGGAAGCCATGGCTGTCAATCGTGCGCACGATGAGGCCGATTTCATCAAGGTGCGCCACGACGGCGACCTTCGGCCCCTTGCCCGGCTTGTGCGCGATGAGGTTATGCAGCCTGTCGGTCGAAAGCTCGAAGCCCTCGGGCAGATAGCGGCGCACAACCGCCTCCGCTTCCTCCTCAAAGCCCGTCGGCGCAACAGCCTCGCACAGCGGGACGATCATCTCCCGGAATTCTCTGTCCAGTCTCTCGCGGTCAAAATTCATCATCAAAGCTCACTCCTTCTTCTGCGGCAGCCGTCCGGCGAAGTGGCAGGCGCACAGATGCGCCTGATCCCCGGCCAGCTCGGGCGCGGTGGTCCTGCAGATCTCCTGACAGTACGGGCAGCGCGTGTGGAACAGGCAGCCGCTCGGCGGATTGGCCGGGCTGGGCACGTCGCCCGTCAGCGGCTCCGCGTCGCCCTGCGCGCCGTCGATGCGCGGCACGCTCGCCAGCAGCGCCTGCGTGTACGGATGCGCGGGGTGCTCAAAGATCTCCCGGCTGTCGCCCTGCTCGACGACGCGGCCGAGGTACATCACCAGCACGCGGTCCGCGATGTGGCGCACCACGCCCAGGTCGTGGCTGATGAAGATATACGCCGTGCCCAGCTCGCGCTGAAGCTGGCGCAGCAGGTTGATGATCTTCGCCTGAATCGACACATCCAGCGCGGAAACCGGCTCGTCGCAGATGACCACATCCGGGTGCAGAATCATCGCGCGCGCAATGCCGATGCGCTGACGCTGTCCGCCGGAAAACTCGTGCGGATAGCGCCCCGCAAACGACGGATCAAGCCCCACCTGCTTCATCATCTGAAGCACGCGCTCATCGCGCTCGGCGCGGGTTCTACACACCTTCGCCACGTCCAGCGGCTCGGCGATGATCTCGCGCACGGTCATGCGGGGGTTCAGGCTGGAATACGGGTCCTGAAAAATCAGCTTGATCCTCTGCCGCGCCTTTTTCAGCGCCTTGCCCCTGAGGGCGCGGAAGTCCTGCCCGCCGAGTGTGATGCTGCCGTCCGTCGGCTCGATGAGGCGGATGACGGACTGCATCGTCGTGGACTTGCCGCAGCCGCTCTCGCCGACGATGCCCAGCACCTCGCCGGCGTGCAGCTCAAAGCTCACGTCGTCGCACGCGCGCACGAACTGCTTTGCCTCGCCGGAGAACGCACCGCGGCGCACAGGATAGTATTTTTTCAGATGCTCGACCTTGAGAACCGTCTCGCTCATGCCTTCTCTCCTCCCTTGCCGTCCTCATAGCGGAAGCAGCGGACGCGATGCTCCGGCGTGCCCAGCAGGCCGGGCCGCTCCTGCCGGCAGCGCTCCGTCGCATGCGGGCAGCGCGGCGCGAACAGGCAGCCCTTGGGCAGGGCGTTGAGCATCGGCACAGCGCCCTCGATGACGTAGAGCTCGCCGTCGCCGTCGTCCATGCCGGGAATGCAGCGAATCAGCCCCTGCGTGTACGGGTGCAGCGGGTTTTTGAACAGCTCGTCCACGTGGACGTACTCCACCGCCTGACCGGCATACATCACCATCACGTCGTCCGCCATCTGGCGGATGACGCCCATGTCGTGCGTGATGAAGATGACGCCGGAGTCGAAGTCCCGCTTGATGTCGTTGATGAGCCGCAGAATCTGCGCCTGCACGGTCACATCCAGCGCCGTCGTCGGTTCGTCGCAGATGAGCACGGCGGGGTTGTTGCACAGCGCCATCGCGATGACGATGCGCTGGCGCATGCCGCCGGAGAGCTCGCCCGGAATCGAGCGGAAGATCTTCTCCGGCATCGGAATGCCGACCTGCTCGATCAGATGGAGCGCGCGCTTGTCCGCCTCCGCGCGGCTGATGCGGTTGTGCACCAGGATCGTCTCGGAAATCTGGCGGCCGCAGGTCATCAGCGGGTTGAGGCTGGTCATCGGCTCCTGGAAGATCAGCGCGATCTCGCTGCCGCGCTTGCGGGCGAGCTTCTTCTCGGACATGCCGACCAGCTCCTCGCCGCCCAGCTTCACGCTGCCGCCCGTCACGCGGCCCGGCGCGGGCACCATCTGCAGGATGCCGTTGACCGTCATGCTCTTGCCGCAGCCGCTCTCGCCGACAATGCCGATCGTCCTGCCCTTCTCAAGCGTGAAGGACACATCATCCACCGTGGGCAGCACGCCATGCTCCGTAAAGAAGGCGATGGACAGATGCTCCACAGACAATACCGTTTCTGACATGGTCTTCCTCACTTTCTCAGCTTCGGGTCAAGCGCGTCGCGCAGGCCGTCGCCCAGCATGTTGAAGGCGATGACCGTGATGATGATGCAGAAGCCCGGGAACAGCGAATAGAACGGGCTCGTGCGGATGAACGTCTTGGAGGAGGAAATCATCGCGCCCCAGCTGGCCATCGGGCTGCGCACGCCCAGGCCCAGGAAGGACAGGCTGGCCTCCGAGAGGATCGCCGAGGGGATGCCCATCGTCACCGTGATGATGAGCGTCGGGATGCAGTTGGGCAGCAGGTGGCGCATGATGATGCGCAGGCTGCTGCCGCCGTCGATGCGGCACGCCTGCACGTACTCCTTCTCCTTGAGCTGGAGCACCGTGCCGCGGATGAGGCGCGCCGTCTTCGCCCAGGAGAGCACGCCCAGCGCGATATACAGGTTCGCCAGGCCGCGTCCGAGCGCGAACATCAGCGCCATCGCCAGCAGCAGGTCGGGCAGGCTGGAGAACACCTGAATCAGGAACGAGATCACCGAGTCCACCTTGCCGCCGAAGTAGCCCGCGCACACGCCCATGAAATAGCCGATGACCAGCGCGATGAGCTGGCTGACCAGGCCGACGGACAGGCTGATGCGGCAGCCGTAGATGCAGCGGGAGAGGATGTCGCGTCCCATCTCGTCGCAGCCGAACCAGTGCTCGGCGCACGGCGCCTTGAGCTTGGAGGGCATGTCGATGGCGTCCGGGTCATACGGCGCGATGACGGGCGCAAAGATGGCCACCAGCGTCAGGAAGATGACGATCAGCAGGCACACCATCGCCACGGGGTTCTTCTTGAGAATCTTCCAGCTCTCCTGATAGTAGCCGCGCGTAACTTCCTTGTGATTCGTCTCGCCCATCACTTGTCACCTCCCAGACGGATATTCGGGTCCACCACGGCGTAGAGCAGATCGACCACCAGATAGATGACGACGCACAGCATCGCCACCACCATCACGCCGCCCTGCACCACGGGAATGTCGCGCTTGGTGATGTTGTCCACCAGCAGCGCGCCCATGCCGGGGATGTTGAAGACCGACTCCGTGAGCATGCTGCCCGCAAACAGCGTCGTCAGGTCCGTGCCGATGACCGTGATGATGGGAATCAGCGCGTTGCGGAACATGTGCACCATCACCGTGCGGAACCGGGAGAGGCCCTTTGCGCGCGCGGTGCGGATGAAGTCCTGATTCATGACCTCCAGCATGCTCGTGCGCGTGATGCGGGCGATGCTCGCCGCATAGCGCGTGCCCAGCGACAGGCAGGGCAGAAGGTAGGCGGCCGGCTTGTTCAGTCCGCTGATGGGGATGGCCTTGAAGCGAAGGCCGATGAAGATCTGCAGCACGATGGCCACCCAGAAGCTCGGGGCGCTGATGCCCGCCACGGCCAGCGTCATGAGCGTATGGTCGATGGCGTTGCCGCGGTTGAGCGCCGCGACGATGCCGATGGTCAGGCCCAGCACCAGCGCCACGGCGTAGGACACCGCCGCCAGCTTGGCTGTATAGCCGAAGGCCGTCACAATCATGTCGCTGACAGGCTTGTGCTGGAAGTAGCTTTCGCCCATGTTCCCCGTCAGGAAGCCGGTAATCCAGTCGATATACTGCAGCACCAGCGGCTTGTCCATGCCCAGATTATGGCGCACGGTCTCGATGGTCTGCGGGTCTGCGTTGTCGCCGAGCATGAGCGCCACCGGATCGCCCGGAATGATGTTCAGCACGAAAAACGTGATGATCGAAATGGCGAACAGGATTCCGGCTGCCAGCAGAACACGCTTGATGAGGTATTGTTTCATGGCAGTTGTTCTCTCCTCACGAGGGTCAAGATGCTGTTCTTCGCTTTTCACAGGAAAAAGGGAATGAGCGTTTTCCCCTCATTCCCTTTAGAATTTGCGTTCCGGCTCAGTAGTTCGCCTTGGCCTCCGCGTCAATGCCGACGTTCCAGAGGTGGTAGATCAGGTTGCCGACCTTCATGTTCGTCACGTACGGCTTGGCCAGGAACTGAGACTGCGGGTAGTACAGCGGCACGCAGACCATGTCGTCATGAGAGAGGATCTTGTCCGCCGCCTGATACAGCTCCGCACGCTTGGCCGCGTCGGTCACAACGCGCGCCTCGTCCATCAGCGCATCAAACTCAGGATTGCTGTAATTGACGCTCTTGCCCGCGCTGTAGGTGCTGTAGAAGTAGTTGTACACCTGGAAATCCGCGTCCGCGTAAAGCGCGTTCCACGTGATGAAGGTGAAGGGCAGCGCGCCGCCGGCACGCTCGGAATTCCACGTCGCGTTGTCCACCACGTCAAAGACGAGGTTGATGCCCGCCTGCGCGAGATAGCCCTGCACGGCCTCGGCAATCGGGGCCTCGCTCTGGCGGACCTTGCCGCCGCTGATGGTCACGCCGTCGGGATAGCCCGCCTCGGCGAGCAGCGCCTTGGCGGTGTCGATGCTGTACTCATACACGCCGTAGGTCTCGTCATGGCCGGGGATCGCCGGGTTGAGGTAGGTGCCGGCCGGGATGCCCGCACCGTTGAGCACATACTGCACGAGCTCCTCGCGGTTGATCGCCGCGGAGATCGCCTTGCGCACGTTCACGTCGGCGAGCGCATCGCTGTTCAGGTTCAGGCTCAGGAAGCAGGTGCCCAGCGGATGATAGCTGGTGATCTCATCGGCAAACGCATCCTGATACTGGCTGAGCATCGCGGCGGACAGGTCGCACACGTCGATGTCGTCGTTCTCATAGGCGAGCAGCTTCGTGGTGGTATCGGCGTAGAAGTAGATCTCGATCTTGTCCAGGTTGACCTCGCCGCCGTGGTAGTTCGGGTTCCTGACCAGCACGCAGACGGTGTTCGGGTCGTTGCTTTCGATCATGTACGGGCCGGTGCCCACCAGCGCGGCGTCAACGCCCCAGCTGGAGCCGGCTTCCGTGCAGGCGTCCTCCGGGAAGATGTTGGCGTAGCTGGTGCCCAGGTTCTCGATGAACGGCGCGTAGGCGTACTCCAGCGTGATGTTGAAGTGATAGTCGTCGATGATCTCAAAGCCGGTCAGCTCCGTGGCCTCGCCCGCAAGCATCGCCTTGGCACCCTCAATCATGTTGAAGTAGCTGTAGCTCTTGGCGCCGGTGGACGGCGTGAACATGCGCTCGAAGGTGAACTTCACGTCGCTGGCGTGCAGCTCGGTGCCGTTGGTGAAGTACACGCCCTGCTTGAGCTCAAAGCTGTAGACCGTGCCGTCCTCGCTGATGGTCGGGAAATCCGTCAGCAGCACAACCTCTTCGTTGTTGTCATCGTCAAAGCGCAGCAGGCTCTCCGTGACCTCATCGGCAATGGAGGCGGAGAGGCTGCCGGTGGAAATCTGCATGTCCAGCGTGTCGCCGTAGGGCGCCTGGCCAAACCGCAGCACCTTCTCCTCGGCGCAGGCGGCCGTGACCACGAGGGACAGCGCCGCAAGCAGAACCAGAATTCTCCTGAAAAGCTTCATGTGTCGTTCCTTCCTTTCGTCCTCATCCAAACCGGCGATCCGCCCGCTCAGGCATCCTGCCCGCCCCGCGCTTCGTCGTCGTTTTGTCGTTTTTTGGCATAGACCAATTCTACACGAATTGACAGGACAAGTCAAACAGAAACCGCCGGCTGGCCTACTGTTTCTTCCAATCAGCAGTCATAGCCGGCGGCTATATCATTTCAAAAATTTGGTAAAACGCTGATAGCAGGCGTCTCTGTCCGCTGTGCTCAGCCGGCGCTCTGCTCCACCTCGGTCACGCACTCGCTCTTGAGCCTGCCGACCAGAAACTGCAGCGCGTCAACCACATGCGGCCGGATATCGCCGCCGATGAGCACGAGCATGATGTCATCGCCCACGGCCAGCTCGCCCTCGTTGAGCCACGCACGCACATAGGTGATGCCGTCCATGCGCAGCGTCTCGCTGACTGCGGCCTCCATCTTCTCCCTGTCGTAGGAGAAGGTCATGCCGGTGACGGGCGGCGTATCCTGCGCGCCCGCGCGGACCCTGGCCTTCGCCGTGCCGCGCACCACGCCGTTGTGCGTGAGGTACATGCCGACCTTGTCGGCGTCGGGATGCGCCTTGGCCTCGGCAAGCCAGGCGTCCATCGAAGGAACGGTCTTTGCCATAGGAATCCTCCTTATTTTTCCGGCGCGGCGCAGTCCGCCGAGCCCTCGGACGCGAGCATATCCAGTCCATGCTTGATCGGCTCGATGACGGCGAGGATGTTTTCCTTCGCCGCCTTGGGGCTGCCGGGCAGGTTGATGATCAGCGACCGGCCGCGGATGCCCGCCGCACTGCGGGACAGGCAGCCGCGCGGGGTGATCTTCATGCTCTCCGCGCGCATCAGCTCCGGAATGCCGGGCGTAGCGCGCTCGACCACGGCCATCGTCGCCTCGGGCGTGACGTCGCGCGGGGAGAAGCCCGTGCCGCCGGTGGTGAGCACCAGATTGACGCCCAGCGTATCGCAGCACTTTTTCAGTTCCGCCTGGATCCTCTCCATCTCGTCGGGGATGATGCCCGTGTACACCACATCAAAGTCGTGTTCTCCTGCCAGCGCGCAGAGCACCGGGCCGCTCCTGTCCTCGCGCTCGCCGCGCGCGCCCTTGTCGCTGATGGTGAGCACCGCTGCTGTGTATGTCATGTTTCATCGTCCTTTCTCACGAAGTCGCCGTGGACGCCGCCCGTCTTGGAGAGCAGGCGCACGTCGGTGATGACCATGTCCTTCTGCACGGCCTTGCACATGTCATAGACCGTCAGCGCCGCCGTGGATGCGGCCGTGAGCGCCTCCATCTCCACGCCGGTCTTGCCGTCGCAGGAGACCGTCGCGCGGATATCGACCGCGCAGCGCGCCTCATCGAGGGACAGCTCCAGATTGATGCCGGTGAGGGCGATCGGGTGGCACATCGGGATGAGGTCCGGCGTGCGCTTGGCGCCCATCACGCCGGCGATCTGCGCCACGGTGAGCACGTCGCCCTTCTTCATGCCGCCGGTCTTGATCAGGCCAAAGGTCTCCCGGCTCACCAGCACGCGCGCGCCGGCGACCGCCGTGCGATGGGACGGCGCCTTTTCGCCCACGTCCACCATCTTCGCGCGGCCCTGCTCGTTGAAGTGCGTAAAGTCTTCCATGTTCTGCATCCGCTTTATCCTCCGATCTGGTTCATGCAGCGCGCCGCATGGGAGTGCTGCGTCGCGGAGAGCTCCGCATGGCAGGACGGCTTTTCCCATATGACCCTGCGCATCGTCTCGCGCATCGCCTCGCCCGACAGGCCCTTGAGCGAAATCTCCTCTTCGGAATGCAGGCAGGGCTTGAGCTTGCCGTCCGCCGTCAGGCGAATCCGGTTGCAGCCTGCGCAGAAGTGATCGCTCACCGGGCTGATCAGGCCGATGCTGCCCTGCGCGCCCGGCAGGCGGTACAGCCGCGCCACGCCGCCGTCGGGGCTGACGCTCTGCGCATCCGGCAGGCGCGAGAGCACTGCGCTGCAGGGGAGAAATGCGTCCTCTCCGAATTCCCGGCTGTCCACCATGGGCATCAGCTCGATGAACCGGACGTCCACGGGGTACGCCTTCGTCAGCTCCGCCAGCGCGGGGATTTCATCGTCGTTGAAGCCGCCAATGAGCACGGCGTTGATCTTGACCTTGTCAAAGCCCGCGTCCAGCGCCGCATGAAGGCCGCTGAGCGCGTCCTCCAGCCTGCCCACGCGCGTGATGCGCGCGTACTTTCCGGGATCAAGCGTATCCAGGCTCAGGTTCACGCGGCTCACGCCCGCCGCGCGCAGTCCCTTGGCCAGCTTGGGCAGCAGCACGCCGTTGGTGGTGATGCAGACCTCGTCAATCCCCGGCACATTGGCCGCCCGCGCGCAGATGGAGACGATGTTGCGCTTGACCAGCGGCTCGCCGCCCGTGATGCGCAGCTTGGTGACGCCCAGGGATGCCGCCGCCCCGACTGCGGCGATCATCTCGTCCTCGGTGAGCATGGCCTCGTGCGGCTTCTTGCACACGCCCTCCACCGGCATGCAGTAGCGGCAGCGCAGGTTGCACAGCTCCGTGACGGAGAGCCGCAGGTAGTTGATCTCCCGCCCGTATTGATCCTTCATCGCTCAGTACCTGCCAAACGTGCAGTTGGGCCAGTGGCAGGCCTTGCACATCTGGCACAGGCCACCGTCGCCGAGGCCGATCAGGTCGGCCTTGGTGAGCTTGTCCCCGGCGAAGATCTGCGGCAGCAGCACGTCGAAGATCGTCGTGGGCAGGCTGATGGCCGCGCCCGGCACGCCGAGGATCGCGACATCGCCGAGGTAGGCGACCAGCGTCATGTTGCCCGGCTGGGACGGCACGCCGTGGGAGACGACCTGCGCGCCGAGCCGGCGGATGGCGGTGGGGGTGAGGTCGTCCGGATCGACGGACATGCCGCCGGTGAAGATCAAAAAGTCTGCGCCCTTGGCAAGATACGCCTTCGCGGCATTCACGATCATGTCCAGATCGTCGTCGCAGATCGTCACGCCCAGAATCTCGGCGGGATACTGCTCCATCTTGCGGCGCACGACCGGCTCAAACTTGTCCTTGATGCGGCCGGAATAGACCTCCGAGCCGGTGATGACCACGCCGATTTTCCTGTGCTGATACGGGCGCAGATCGAGCAGCCTTTCCTCCGCGCAGAGGCGCTCCGCCGAAATGATCTGCTCTTCCTTGGTCACCAGCGGCACGATGCGCATGCTGGCCAGGCGCGCGCCAACCTCCACGGGATAGTGGTCCGGCAGGGTGGAGATGGTGATGTCGCCGATGGAATTGATCTCCCGCAGCAGCGCGGTATTCACGCGCAGCATGCCGCGCGTATCCGCCATCAGCAGCACCTTGCCCTCGGACGGGGCGGTGTAGTGCGCGCCCGCCACGGGGGCCATCGCGGCCATGCGCAGCGCGCAGTCCTCCTCGTGGATCTCGCCCGCGTTCTCCTCCCAGACGAACACGGTTCTCTTGCCGATATTGAGCAGCTCCTCAATGTCCTCCTCGCGGATCACGTGGCCGCGCCTGAACGCCGGGCCCTTGAAGCCGTCCACCATCTTGGTGATATCGTGGCAGAGCGTCATGCCGACGGCCTGCTCAACCGGAATCTTTTTCATAGCACAAATCCTTTCAGCACAGTTCCTTCGGGGAGCGCGCCGCTGCCTGCGGGCACGATCGCCATCACGTTGCAGCCGATGGTGCTGGAGAGCACCACGTTGCCCTGATCGTCAGGCAGCACCATCCTCACCGTTCCGTCGGAGAGGTCAAGCCGGCCGCGCAGCACGCGCGTACCCGGGCTCTTTTTTCTGAAGCCGTTTTTGAGCGTCACCGTGATCTCAGGCGGGATGGGATCGTTTCTTCCCGCCAGCTTCCGCAGCACGGGCAGCGCGATGCAGTAAAAGTTGGTCAGCGCGCTCGCCGGATTGCCGGACAGGGCGCACACCGGCCTGCCGCCCTTCACGCCGTAGGCGCAGGCCATGCCCGGCTTGAGGTCCACGCCGCGCACGAGCACCGGAACGCCCGCGCTTTCCATCGCCGCGGGGGTCAGGTCGTAATCGCCCACGGACACGCCGCCGGTCAGCAGCACGGCGTCGCAGGAGAAGAGCCCCTGCTCAATCAGACGCGCGATGTTGTCCGTATCGTCTCCGGCAAGGCCCAGATAGACCGGCTCCATGCCTTCCCTGATCAGCGCCGTTTCCAGGGCATGGCGGTTGGAATTGCGGATCTTGCCCGGCATGAGCGCCGCATCGGCCTCCACCACCTCGTTGCCCGTGGAGACGATACCCACGCGCAGCCTGCGGTAGACCTGCGGGAAGGCCTCGCCCTGCGCGCAGAGCGTGCCCGCGATGCCCGTGTCGATCACATCGCCCCGGCGGGCCAGCTCCGCGCCCTTCTTCACGTCCTCGCCCGCGCGCACCACATTGTCGCCTGGGTGCATGGGTGCAAAGAGCGTGACGGTTTCCTTTGTGAACGCCGTCTTCTCGTACATGCACACGCAGTCCGCGCCCGGGGGGATCGGCGCGCCGGTGAGGATCTTCGTCGCCGTGCCCGCCGTGACGGTCTTCGCCGGCACCGCGCCCGCAGGCACCTCCTCGAGGATCGCGAGCGTCACAGGATGCGCCTTCGACGCGTCCTGCGTGTCCTGCGACCTGAAGGCGTAGCCGTCGTAGGGCGACCGGTCAAACGGCGGGATATTCTCCGCCGCAATCAGGTCCTGCGCCAGCACGCGCCCCGCGCAGGCGTGAAGCGCCGCGCGCTCCGTGCCGACCGGCGAAACCAGCCCCAGCAGCAGGTCGCACGCAGCGGTAAAGGCCATTGTCTCTTTCATCGTCTTCACTCCCTGAGCAGAAGAAGTTGCTCCGGCGGCAGGCAGACCGTCACCGTGTCCGCTCTGCGCCGGTTCCATACGTCCTTGTCCATCTCCCAGCCGAAGGGTCTGGCGTCCGGCGCGCCCTGCAGCCGGAGCATGACCGTATAGGAAAACGGGTTTTCAATCTCCTCAACGACCTCGCAGCGCAGCGCGTTTGTCCCGCCGCCGTCTGCGGCGACGTCGTGCATGCGGATGCCCAAGTGCGTCGCTCCGCCGATGTCCCTGTCCGTCTCAAGCGTCGCGCCCCAGTCGGGGAGATACGCCAGCCGCTCGCCGCGCTTTTCAAGGCGCGCGACGTTCTTGCAGCCGGTGAGAATCGCGCCGTTCACCGTCCTGGGATCGGCAAAGACGGCCTTCTTTTCACCGATCGCCTCAATGCGGCCGTCGTGCATGACGGCGATCTCGTCCGAAAGCCGGAAGACCTCGTCGCGGTTGTGCGAGACGAGCAGCACCGTCTTGCCGAAGCGGCGGATGGCGCTGCGCACCTCGTTTTCCAGCTGGAAGCGCAGATGGCTGTCCAGCGCCGAGAACGGTTCGTCCAGCAGCAGCACCTCCGGCGCATTGACCAGAATGCGCGCCAGCGCCGCGCGCTGCTGCTGGCCGCCCGAGAGCTGATGCGGCTTCTTGTGCTCCAGGCCCTCAAGGTGCATCGAGCAGATCATTTCCTCCGTCTGCGCGCGGGCATTCCTCTTGTCGCGCACGCCGCAGGCGATGTTCTGCGCAACCGTCATGTTCGGAAACAGCGCGTACTGCTGGAACAGATAGCCCACACGCCGCTTCTGCGGCGCGAGGTTCACATGCGCCGCACTGTCAAAGAGCGTCACGCCGTCCAGCACGATGCGGCCGCTGTCCGGCGTTTCGATGCCGGCGATGCACTTGAGCGTCATGCTCTTGCCGCAGCCGGAGGCGCCCAGCAGGGCCAGCACGTTATTTTCAGCTTCAAACTTCACCTTCAGGTGGAAGTTGCCAAGCGTTTTTTCGATATCCACATGGAGGGACATTACGACGCCCTCCTTCCTGCGCGCTGCTTCTTTTCCAGCATGTTGACCGCCAGCAGCACCACAGCGGAGATGGCCATGTTGATCATGACCCACTGAAAGGCAAGCTCATCGTTGTTGGTTCGCCAGAGCTGATAGACGGTCGTGGAGATCGTGGCCGTGCGCCCCGGCGTGTATCCGGCGATCATGCTCGTCGCGCCGTATTCGCCCAGGGCTCTGGCAAAGGCCAGCACCGTGCCGGCGAGAATGCCCTGACGGCAGTACGGCATGCGGATGCGCCAGAAGATGCAGGTATTGGAGAGGCCCAGCGTCTGTCCGGCGTAGGCCAGCGTCTCGTCAAAGGATTCAAATGCGCCGCGCGCCGTGCGGTACATGAGCGGGAAGATGACGACCGTCGTGGCAAAGATGGCCGACCACCAGGTCATCGTCAGCTTCACGCCGAATGTCTCCAGCACCCATGCGCCGATGACGCGCTTGGGGCCGAGCACGCGCAGCAGCAGATAGCCCACGACCGTCGGCGGCAGCACCAGCGGCATGGTCAGCACCACGTCGAGAATGCCCTTCACCAGGCGCGGCGCTTTGGCGATGTAGTAGGCGGCAAAGATGCCCAGAAAAAAGATGATGACCGTGCTGATTCCTGCGATGCGCAGCGAGTTGATCAGAGGAAACCAGTCCATGTGTTCACCTGGCTTTCATGCGCGCCGTGCGCGCTCACGCCTCCGAACAGCTTTTCATCATCAAGCTGCCCGGCGCCCGCCGCACGATGCTTTGCGCAATTTTCTTCACATTAAATATACTGGGGCAGGCGGCCGACCGCCGCCTGCCCATGGCAGCGCGAAGGGTATTGCCTACACAGCGATGCCGGTCATGCCGATTACTTGGCCATCGGGCTGAAGCCGACCGCCTCAAACACGGCGCTGGCCTCTTCGCCGGTCAGGTAGGAGAGGAACGCCTTGGCAGCCTCTTCGTTCCTGGTGATGTTCAGCACGGCGGCCGGATAGATGACCTGACCGCACATCTCGGCGGTGGCGGTATCCACGACGGTCAGGCCCGCGGAGTACGCGTCGGTGCCGTAGATGATGCCGCAGTCCACCGTCGCCTCGGAAACCTGCGTGGTGACCTCCTTGACGTTGGAGCCGTAGGTGATCACGCCGGCGGCGGCGAGCTCAGCCTCGTCAACGCCGTAGTACGCCAGAATCTTCTGGGTATACTGGCCGACCGGCACGTCGGAGTTGCCCATCGCCAGCATGATGCTGCCGTCCTTGAGGCCCTCGATCAGCTGATCGTAGGAGGTCACGTTCTTCGGGTTGCCTTCCGGCACGGCGAGGGCGACCTTGTTCTCCAGCAGGTTGATGCGGGTGCCCTGCAGCACGAAATCAAGACCCGCCGTGTTGGCCTCGGAGGAGATGTCCAGCGCGTTCATCTGCTTGGGCGCGGCGGAGATGAACAGGTCGCAGTCCGCGCCCTCCTCAATCTGGGTCTTGAGCGTTCCGGAGGAATCGAAGTTGTAGACGATCTCCACGTCCGGGTCGACTTCCTTGTACATCTCAGCGATCTTGGTCATGGTTTCGGTCATGGACGCTGCAGCGAAGACGATCAGCTCGGTCTTCTCGGCGCAGGCGCACACGGACAGGGACACGCTCAGGACGAGCGCCAGCACAAGGGCGGCAATTTTTCGGGTCTTCATCGGGTTTTCTCCTTTACATATTGATTTTCGGGGAGAAAGCCGCTATCATATTCCTGATATGGAGCGCCAAGGAATCTGGCAGCAGCTTCCTCTCCTATCTATAGGAAACGGCTGAGCTGGAACCTCGGCCGTTTTCTATTGCCGAAAAACAGGAGGAAATAAAAATATGGTCCGCAATCCCAAAAAAGGATGCGGACCACGACAAACAAAGCCGAGCCTGAACGGACGCTCTGACCGTGCGTATTCCGTCTCCTTTTCAAACAGGAAGGCTGCACCGTTTCCCTTGCAGCCCTTGGCCGGTTGCCCGGCGCGGCCCTGATTCCATCGCCAATGCCTTAGGAAGGAGGGCTCGAAGACATTCTTATTTTACCGTTCTGCCCACCATCTGTCAAGCGGATTTGTGCGTTTTGTCAAGGCAGGGCGGAAGCTGCTAAAGCGTCAGGCGCTCAGGTTTCTGACGATGGCCTGCGCGACCTCCTCCATGACGATGGGCTTTGAGAGGTGCTCGTTCATGCCGGCCTCCAGCGAGGCCTGCACGTCCTCGGCAAAGGCGTTGGCGGTCATGGCGATGATGGGAATCCTGCGGGCGTCCGGGCGGTCCGGCATGCCGCGGATGGACGCCGTGGCCTCATAGCCGTTCATCTCCGGCATCATGATGTCCATGAGGACGATGTCAAAGGTGCCCGGCGGATTGCCGGCGAACAGGTCGACGGCTTCTCTGCCGTCTTTGGCCCGGGTCACCTGAACGCCCAGCTCCTCCAGCTGCACCATGGCGATTTCCGCGTTCAGATCGTTGTCCTCCGCCAGCAGGAGCCTGACGTCCTTCAGGCACACGCCGGTGTCGGGATGCTCCTTCGCCTGAATCACGACGGCATCGGTCAGCTCCAGGGGAAGCTCCACGGTGAAGGTGGAGCCCCGGCCCTTCCGGCTCACTACGCTGATGGTGCCGCCCATCAGATCGACATACCGCTTGGTGATCGCCAGACCCAGACCGGTGCCCTTGTAGTACGTGCGCGCGCCGTTTTCCTCCTGGGAAAACTCGTCGAAAATGTGCCGGAGGTATTCCTCGCTCATGCCCACGCCGGTATCCGCAATCCGGTAGCGCACCATGATGTGCCGGCCGTCCGGGCCGGGATGATAGGTGGATTCAAAGGTGATACAGCCGCCGTCCTGCGTAAACTTGACCGCGTTGCTCAGGATGTTCACCAGCACCTCCCGAATGCGGATGGAATCGGCCAGCACATAGGGCGTCTCGGGCACGGCCAGCGCGGTATGGAAGGTGAGGCTGCGGTCGGCCAGAAAGCCGTGGATGATGCTCAGCACCGCATCGGTCACCGTCGTCAGATCGACGGGCGTGGGCACAAACTCGATTTTGCCGCTCTCGATGCGGCTGATGTCCAGCACGTCGTTGATCAGCGTCAGCAGATGATCGGCGCTGTTTCTGATCTTGCACAGACAGCTTCTGACCTCCGCCCTGGGCCCCTGCTTCAGCGCAATGTTGGTAAAGCCGATGATGGCGTTCATCGGCGTGCGGATGTCGTGGGAGATGTTGTTGAGGAACGTGGTCTTGGCGCGGCTGGCGTCCTCGGCGGCGCGCAGAGCGTCCTCGAGCTCCTGGTGGATCTTCTTGTCGCCGGTGCGGTCGGACAGGTCCAGAATGAATTTCTTCTCGCCCTGAATGTTGCTGCAGAAGGTGATCACGTGGAAAAAGCGTACCTCGCCGGTCACCTGATGGATGTACTCCCGTTCCCATTCCACCTGCTCGCCGGGGCGGAGATCCGGGAGGCAGTAGAAGACGTGGACAGGATCGTCCCTGCGCAGGATCTGCTCAATCACACGGGCGTCCTCATACATCCTTGCCGCCGGGATGCCCAGGAGCTTTTCGACGTTGGGGCTGACATAGTCCGTGCGCAGATGTGCGGCGTCCAGCATCAGGAACACGTCGTCCACATTGACCGACAGCTTGGAGAACAGCTCGTCGCGCACGAGCAGCTCATGATCCTTGCGCTTGAGCGCCTGACGGTTCTGCAGAATGACGATCAGCAGAATCAGGACGGCCAGCACGACGGCGATGCCCGACACCACGAGCATGGTCGTGGACTGGAGCTTGTTCATGCTGGCGTTGACCACGTCGACGGGCACGATGCCCAGCACCATCCAGTCCTGGAAATGCGCGGACTCATACACCAGATAGTAGCGCACGCCCCCGACGCAGAACACGAGCTCGCCGGAATTGCCCGCGAGAAAATCCGCCTGCACGGCGGCGCGGTCCTCGTCAGTCAGATGGCTGCACCTTCCCAGCAGGGCGAAGATGTTGCTGATGTTCTTGCGCCCCTCGGCGCCGTTGTCCACGACGATCCGGCCGTCGGGCAGGGCGGCAAAGGTGCCCGCCTGCCCGTTGAATGCGGAAACTTTCATCGCCTCCACCAGGTCCGAGTTGTTGTAGGTGATGGCGATGGCCTCATAGGCAAAGCCCTGGTAGCAGCTGGGCGCAGCAGGCGCGGCAAATACGATGATCTCCGGCTTGTCCGGCACGACGGAGTGCGCGACGATCGGCTCCCTGTCAAGGATCAGATCTGAGAGCCGCTCCCGAAGATCCAGATAGCCGCGCTCTCCCTCCAGCGTGAGATAATCGCCGTCACGGGAGATGAAGTAGAAATCGGTGAAGTTGGTCTCTTCCCGGGCCTGATTGACGTAGGCCACGATGTCCTCTTCACTTTGGGCCGCATCCAGATAGGGCGCCCACATGCGCACGCGGCTCCAGTTGACGGTCACCAGGTTGTGCAGCGTCTGATTCGCCTGATGGAAGATCTCCACGAGATGGGCAATGCTTTCCTCGTAGATCGTCTGGGAGACAAAGCTGGCATAATAGGACATGCTGACGCAAATCACCGCGACAGCCAGCGCGAGCGCGGGCAGAAACGTGATCCATCGCTTTTTCATGACGTCGATACCCTTTTGCTGCGGTTACTTTTTCTGCAGAATGGTCACGTAGTCCGTGGGCGGCAGAAGCTGCTTCGTTGTTTCAAGCGCATCCATGATGCAGCCCTGGTTCGTGGGCTTTTCCTCACAGATCTGCGTTCGCTTGTCCTTCAGATCCTGCGGCATGGGGCAGTTGCAGAAGGTGGGATGCTCCAGGCAGGTGTCCGCGCCAAGCAGCATCACGGTGTACACGGCGCCGTCGTCAAGCGGCTGCCCGTCCACGGTGATGTCGCCCAGGGCGAACTCTCCGCGCTCCGTCTCGGTGACGGTGTATTCCATGCCGCTGGTGATGGGCAGCAGATTGCGGTGCATCACGGGGTTGGAGCCGTCCGCTTTCACATTGACCAGCCAGTCCATGATCCGGCGGATTTCCTCGCCGGTGTACGAGGCGTCATAGACGTTGTTCTTGTAGGTCAGGATCCACTTGATCTGCTGCGTGGTGTAATCCCCGGCAAAGATGGACGAGCTGATAATGCTGGAATAGCCGATGGCAATCTGCTCGCCGCCTGCTGCCCGCAGCGTGTTCATCAGGGAGGAGCCGGCCGGGGTGCCGTGCTCGCCGAAGTCGATGGAATAGGCGTTTTCCTGCGTGAACATGACCTCCTCGGCCTCCGGGTTGACGTAGTGCATGATCTGGGCGCTGAAGTCCTCGCAGGCGCCCTGCGCGCCGTAGACGCCCTTCATCATCTTCTGGGCCACATCCAGGGAGATGGCGAAGATCTCCGTGGAGGCCAGGCGCATGTACAGGTGGTTGCTGTCGATGCAGTCCTCCACATACCGCAGGGAGGGCGCAGGCGAGATGCTCACCTCCCTGTTGTAGGAGAGCACGGAGGAGCCGGCGGCAGCGGCCCGCTGGCCCTCCTCGCTGAAGATGGCCAGCAGAACATCCCTGACGGCCTCTCTCTTTTCCTTGTCATCCTCCACATGCCTGGCCACGGCCAGCTGGCACATGGGGTAGGTGAGCACCCAGTTGTCTTCTGCGGTCTCGCCGAAATACGGCAGGATGACGCTGGTGACGCCGTATTCCTCCGTGATGTTTTCGGCCATGGCCGCCGTGGCGCGGATCATGGCCGTCCTGCCCTCGAGATAGGGCTGGATCACGGGCGTGAAGTCCAGCTGCTCGTCGCCGGGCTCAAAGCGCACGTCCTTGAGAAACTGCTCGTACTTGGCAAACACCTTCGGCCAGACCACATCATCCAGCCCCACCGGATTGTCCTGCGTCTCGCTCTCATATTCCATGCGCCAGCGGGTGCCCTCCAGGCTCATCAGCTCCGGAATGGCGCAGCCCTGCATGGTCTCCAGGCAGGTGTAGTCGTACGCCCAGTCGGTCTCAAAGCCCTTGATGCCCAGCGCTTCAAAGGCGTCAATGGCGGCGATGAACTCGGCGTAGTTGGTGGGCAGCGCGATGCCATAGCGGTCAAACAGATCCTTGTTGGCCATGAGGCAGTCCACCTCGGCGCACATGGGCAGCCAGCGGATGGCGCCGCCCGTCTCGCGGTTGCTCTCCAGATAGCTGCTGTAGAACGTGCCGGCCACATCGGTCTTGCTCAGATCCATCAGATGCCCGGCCAGAGGAGCGGCGTCGTTCAGGGAGAAGCGGCGGCAGGTGATGATGTCCGGCAGGTCGCACCCGCGCTCCAGCAGATCCGTGTAGTAATCGATGGTGTTGTAGCTCTGAACAAAGGTGAAATCGATGTTGGGAAACTTCTGCTCCAGCCACGGGGTCAGCTCCTTGAACATGGAGCGATCCCACATGTACACGCTCAGCGCAATCCTGTCGTCGTTCTTCGCCCGGACGGCATCCTCCAGGCTTTCACAGCCGGTGAGCAGGACGGACGCCAGAATAACGCACACCAGCAGGCAAAAAAGCTTCTTCATTTGCATGTCCCTCCGTTCCGATAGGTTGATCAGCCATCCGAATCCCGGTAGGCACGGATGGCGTCCTCCGTGATCCGGTAATCCTGCTTCACGATTTCAAACAGCGTACGGGCATCTGCGGGAATGGCCCGCGCTTCAGGCCGAAGCAGCTCCGTCAGCTGCGACGCGGACGCATACAGCCTGCAAAGGCCCAAGGTGCCGCTGACGCCCTTGAGCGTGTGTGCCGCGCGGAACGCCGCCTCGCGGCTGCCGTCCTCCATCGCCGAGCCCAGCGATGCAAAGCTGTCGTCCTGAAGAAACCGGACAATGAACCGCTCGACCATGGCTTTGCTCGTCAGCTGCTTCTGTGCCAATGCAAAATCACCGTCCAGCTGACGGTAGCACTCCTCAATTGTCATCGCTCCTCATCCTTCCGTCGTACAAATAGTATCCAAATATGGCATATACATCTTATTATACATGCTTCCGGACGCTTTTCAAGCGTGAATGCGGAGGTTCCGCCGCTTCTATCCTATGAGAACCGGCATGAAAAAAGAACCGGCTGACGAAAAAATCAGCCGATTCCTTGAATGACGTCCGTATCAGAGAATGTCGATGTACTCGCCGTTCAGGGCCTTGTTCATGCTCCTGACCGCGCAGAACTTGCCGCACATGGAGCAGGAATCCTCGTGCTCCGGCGCGCGGCTGTCGCGGATGGCCTTCGCCGTCTCGGGATCGATGGAGCAGGCCCACTGCTTCTCCCAGTCGAAGGTGCGGCGGGCGTCGGCCATGGCGTCGTCCATGTCGCGCGCGTGGGGGATCTTCTTGGCGATGTCCGCCGCATGCGCCGCAATGCGGGAGGCGATGATGCCCTGCTTGACGTCGTCCACATTGGGCAGCGCCAGGTGCTCGGCGGGCGTGACATAGCACAGGAACGCCGCGCCGGAGGCCGCCGCAATCGCGCCGCCGATGGCGGAGGTGATGTGGTCGTAGCCCGGGGCGATGTCCGTCACGATCGGGCCGAGGACGTAGAAGGGCGCGCCCATGCAGATCGTCTGCTGGAGCTTCATGTTGGCCTCGATCTGGTCCATCGGCATGTGGCCGGGGCCCTCGACCATCACCTGCACGTCTTTTTCCCAGGCGCGCTTGGTCAATTCGCCCAGGCGAACCAGCTCCTCGATCTGGCACACGTCGCTGCCGTCGGCCAGGCAGCCCGGGCGGCAGGCATCGCCCAGGGAGATGGTCACGTCGTACTCGCGGCAAATGTCCAGAATCTCGTCAAAGTGCTCATAGAAGGGGTTTTCCTGACCCGTCATGCTCATCCACGCAAACACAAGGGAGCCGCCGCGGGAGACGATGTTCATCTTGCGCTTGTGCTTCCTGATCTGATCGATGGTCTTGCGGGTGATGCCGCAGTGCAGCGTCACGAAGTCCACGCCGTCCTGCGCATGCAGGCGCACCACGTCGATGAAGTCCTGCGCCGTCAGCGTCGCCAGATCGCGCTGGTAGTGAATCACGCTGTCGTAAACCGGCACCGTGCCGATCATGGCGGGGCACTCGGCGATCAGCTTGCGGCGGAAGGGCTGGGTATTGCCGTGCGAGGACAGATCCATGATGGCCTCCGCGCCCATGTTCACGGCTGCCATGACCTTCTGCATCTCGACGTCGTAGTCCTTGCAGTCGCGGGAGACGCCGAGGTTGACGTTGATCTTGGTGCGCAGCATGGAGCCGACGCCGTTGGGAGAAAGGCAGGTGTGCAGCCTGTTGGCGCAGATGGCCACCTGACCCCTGGCAACGAGCTCACGGATCTCTTCCTCCGTGCGGTATTCCTTGCGGGCGACGGCCTGCATCTCAGGCGTGATGATGCCCTTGCGGGCGGCTTCCATCTGTGTAGCGTAGTTTCTCATGACGGTTCATCCTTTCAGGCAGATTATTTTGCAAATTCGGAATGGAGATCAAAGGCGTGGTTCATCGGCCCGGAGCCCTGTCCAAGATCGAGCATCGCGCTGAGCGCGCCGGAGATGTACGCCTTCGCGCGCGCCACGGCCTCCTCCAGCGTATATCCCTTCGCCAGATTGGCGGCGATGGCGCTGGAGAGGGTGCAGCCGGTGCCGTGCGTGTTCGGATTGTCGATCCGCCTGCCGGCAAACCAGCGCGCCTGCCCGTTCGCATAGAGCAGGTCGTTGGCGTCGCTGACGCTGTGGCCGCCCTTGAGCAGCACGGCGCAGCCGTACCGCCCGGCGATCTGTCTGGCGGCAGCCAGCATATCCGCTTCGCCCGCGATGTGCAGGCCGGAGAGGATCTCTGCCTCGGGCACGTTGGGCGTGACCAGCGCGGAAAGCGGGAACAGCTCCCGCGTCAGCGCCTCGATGGCCTCCGTCCTGATCAGGGCGGAGCCGCTGGTCGCCACCATGACCGGATCGACGACGATGTTCTGCGCATCGTAGTGCGCCAGCCGCTCAGCGATCACGTGAATCAGTGCGCCGGAGGAGACCATGCCGATCTTGACCGCATCCGGGCGAATGTCCTCGAACACAGCGTCCAGCTGCGCCCGCAGGAAGTCAGGGGTGACCTCCTGAATCGCGCGCACGCCGGTGGTGTTCTGCGCCGTCAGCGCGGTGATGGTGCTCATGGCGTAGACGCCGTTTACGGTCATGGTCTTGATATCTGCCTGAATGCCGGCGCCTCCGCAGGAATCGCTTCCCGCGATGGATAATGCTGTTTTCATACGAAACTCCTTTGCATTACTTTTCTTATGCGATACAAGGTGGTGCCCCCGATGTACCGCTGTATGCCGCTTAACGCAGGCTAGCCTGAATCTTGCTGAGCGCGCCCGCACGCTGCATGGACAGGATGATCACCACCGCCAGCACGGAGCCGACCGTCGTGGAGATCAGGAAGGGGATGACGTAGGCGTAGAAGGCCACGGCGGAGGCGGACACGCCCATGCACAGGACCGCCACCGGATACGCCAGCAGGCCGCCCACGACGCCGGTGCCGAAGACCTCAGAAGCAGCCGTGGGGATGACCTTCTGGCACCTGCTGTACACCAGGCCGCACAGCAGCGCGCCGCACATGCTGCCCGGGAAGGCCATCAGGCTGCCCAGGCCCAGCAGGTTGCGGATCAGGCTGGCGCAGAAGGCGACGGCCACGCCGTACCACGGGCCCAGCAGCACGGCGCACAGCACATTGACCACGTGCTGCACCGGCGCGCACTTGCTACCAAAGACGGGGAAGGACAGCATGCTGCCCACGACAGCGACGGCGCACAGCACAGCCGCCAGGGTGAGACGAAGGGTTTGATTGCGCTTCATGATGATTTCTCCTTTGATGATTGATGGAGGGCGGCAGCAAGCAAAGCAGTCTCCCGCCCGGGGGACGGCAGGGCACAGTTACCCCGCCGGTCGGTCGAGACTTGCTGGTCTCCTCTCACGCCGGAACACGGCTTCCCATCGCTGCAATGCTTTCCGTCACAGGGCGCTCCCCCTCTGACGGGCCTTCTCAGGCCGTACTGCCGGCCTCCTTTCGCATCAAAGTGTTATTCCAAAGTGCCATGGGCACGAATGGACTGTTATCGAACGATCTTCTCGATCTCCGCGCGCAGGAAGCGGCATTCCGCTTCGATGTCCTCCGCCGCGAAGATCCCGGAGACGATCGCCGCGCCCCGGATGCCGGTGCCCTCGAGGGACGCGATGTTCCTGCGGCTGATGCCGCCGATGGCCGCCACCGGAATGGACACGCTGGCGCAGATGCTCTTAAGCAGCTCGCGGGTCATGGGCCTGGCATTCAGCTTGGTGGCGGAGCCGAAGATCGCGCCGCTGCCCAGATAGTCCGCTCCGGCCTCCTGCGCGCGCAGCGCCTGCTCCACCGTCTTGGCCGTCACGCCCAGAATCCTGTCCGGGCCGATCAGGCGGCGCGCTTCCTGCGCGGCCATATCGTCCTGGCCCACATGCACGCCGTCGGCGTCCACTTCCACGGCCAGCGCCGCATCGTCGTTGATGATCAGCGGCACGCCATATCGGGCGCACAGCGCCCTGATTTCTCGGGCCTCCGTCAAAATAGCGCTGCGCTCCAGCTCCTTTTCCCGCAGCTGCACGCAGGTCGCGCCGCCCATAAGGGCCGCCTCCACCTGCTCGCAAAGGGTCTGCCTGCCCGTCCAGCTCCGGTCGGTCACGGCGTACAGCCGCAGCATGTCTTCAGCAAATCTCATAGCTCGCTCCATTCTCCAGGGCTTCTGCGCTCAGATGATACAGTGCGTCGATGATGTAGGTGCGGTAGCTCGCGCTGCCGTCCAGCGGGCCAAGCCTGCTGTGCGCCAGCTCGCCGCACAGGCCGTAGGCGCAGACCGCAGCGAGCACCGCAGTCAACCGGTCGCCCGGATTCGCGGCGGCATACGCGCCGATGAGGACGGACAGCTGACAGCCGGTTCCCGTGACGCTGTGCATCATGGGATGCCCGTTGCGTACGCGATAGGAGATCTTTCCGTCGGTGACGATGTCCTCGCTGCCGGAGACGACCACCACCGCGCCGGACGCCTGCGCCAGCTCCATCGCCATGTCAAGCGGGTCCTGCGCCACATCGTCCGCGTCCACGCCGCGCAGGGCCATGGTGCCCCGCAGCAGCGTCTGAATCTCGCTGGCATTGCCGCGAATGACGCCGGGCTGTACCTCGCGCAGAATGCGGTGCGCCGCGTTCCTGCGAAAATCGGAGCAGCCCGCGCCGACCGGGTCAAACACCACGGGCTTGCCCTGCGCCCGGGCGGTCGTGCCCGCCAGCAGCAGGGCCTCGATCTTGCGGGGACTGGGCGTGCCCAGATTGAGCACCAGACCACAGCAGGCGGAGACGACCTCGGAAACCTCCGCCGGATCCTCCGCCATGATGGGCGACGCGCCGCTGGCGAGCACCAGGTTGGCGCAGTCGTTGGCCGTCACCAGATTCACCATGCAGTGCACCAGCGGACCGGCCTTTCGGGTATTGTCGATGATTTCTCCCAGCATCTGCTTTCCTCTCATGAACAGCATCATAAAATCGGCGCTTCCTGCGGAAACGCCGATTCACTTCAAGAAAAGCTCCCTACGGCGGCATTATCCACGTCAGGTAAAAAAGGTCGAAGGTGATTCCTTCCTCTCAGCCTGTCCACACAAGCTCCCTCGCTGATTCAGTTGTCGCTAAGATCCGGGCGAAGAACGCCGCCCAAACCATGAACACATTTTATCGCTTTTCCGGCAGAAAATCAACCCGAAATTTGGGCGGAGGACCGCCCGGAGCACACGCTGTTTGTCATCACCACGGACGGCACGGAGAACGCAGCCGGCGCTATACCGCCGATCAGGTCACGACAAAACCGCTTCCCGCACGGCCGGCGCCGATGGGGAAGCGGTTTTTGCAGATATGCGTGATGATCAGAACAGCAGCAGGCGGCTGGTCTCGATGGACAGCACGTCGCAGGTGATGGTGTAGGAGCTGAGCTGGTTCGCCGCGCCGGAATAATGCGCGTCAAACTCGCCCGCGTTGTACGCCTCGTCCGTGTAGACCTGCTCGTCAGAATCAACGACGTCCAGATGCACCAGATAGCTCACGCCGTCCAGCACCGCCAGCAGCGTGCCGCGCGCGCCGTCCTCGCTCAGGTTCAGCGCATTCTGGCCATAGGTCAGCTCGACGATCACCTGATCCCTGCCGTCAGCGCCCTGCACATACTTCCACTCGGAAATCGTGGACAGGCCGACGCTGCCGTCCGGATTGACAGACATAATCTGCGCATTGATGCCGGTCGGGGCGGTATAGCCCTCCTCCTTCGTCTGCGCGAGGGTCGCCAGATCGGAGCAGTTGGCGGCCAGCAGCGCGCCGGCAGCATTCAGCTCGTCGCCGGAGAGGGTCGTCTTGGTCGCGGAAGCGGACGTGTACGCGTCAATCTCCTCCGCAAACGCCTGCGCGCTCACCACACACAGCAGCGCCAGCATCAGAACAAACAGCTTTTTCATTTTTTGTTTCTCCTTTCCTGCCTTGATACAGCGGTTGCCGTTATGATATCACATCGATTGGACGGCAGGAATTTCAAAAATCGCATCGAATGATAAATGTTGTTTATCAGTCAAGTCCATGAGACAGCACATGCACCGGAGGAACCATGAACGAACGCCAGATTGAGTGCTTTCTCGCCGTCGCGCACGGCGGCAATTTTACCGCTGCATCCCGGCAGCTGTTTCTGTCCCAGCCCGCTGTGACGCACCAGATCCGGTCGCTGGAAAAGGAGCTCGGCGTCCAGCTCTTTGAACGCAATACCGTGCACACGCAGATCACGCCTGCGGGGCAGGCCATCCTTCACGACGCCGAGCAGCTCTATACGCTGTTTCAGCATGCGCGCAGGCAGGCCGCTTCCTTCACCGGCGCGGGCAGCCATCTCGTGCTGGGCTGTCCGGAGATCATGATTGAGGCCAATCAGAATTCCCTCTTTGAAATCGCGCGCCTTGCCCAGCAGGCGGACCCGCCCATCACGCTGGACTCCCGCATCGCCCTCAAGCCGCCCGCGCATGTGCAGCAGCTTCTGCGCGGGGAAATCGACCTGCTCATTTCCGACCTGTCGCTTCCCGAGCTGCAGCGGGACGAGCTGGCCTGCCGTCCGCTGTTCAAAAGCGGCGTGTACGCCTACCTGCACCGGGAGCATCCCCTGGCCGCGCAGCCGTCCCTGACCGCGCAGGCGCTCTCCGGCGAACAGCTCTACTGGTACGCCGATCAGACGGCCTTTCTGGAGAGCATCCGCGCAGAGCTGCTCACCTGCTCGCCGCTGCCCTGCGAGGACTGGAAGGATTCCTTCACTCAGGCAATTCCGCTGCTGCGCCCGACCCGGGGCGTGACCTTCTATTCCTGCCCGCTTGAATTGGACGCGCCCGTCGTCTGCCGGCCGCTCAGTCTGAAATCGCCCATCCCCATCGGGCTGGTCTGGATGAAGACGAGAAAGGACGCTCAGCTCTCAAGCCTGATCGATCTGATCGCCGGCATGCCCAGGGATGCCTGGCGGAACGGGGAATGAGGCGGGCGTCATGTCACGCCTGTTCGTCCTCCCCGATGGTGTGCAGCGTAAAGTGATTGCGCGTGCACGAGAGCACGCCCTCCCGGCGCAGCCTGCCGATCTCGGCGGACAATCCGCTGCGGTCCACACCCAGATAGTCCGCCAGCTCCTGCCGGTCAAAGGGGATGGTCAGGCTGCGGCTGTGCGCCTGCCTGGCCTCCAGCAGCAGATAGGTCATCAGCTTGCCGCGCGTGGTGCGCTGGG
Organism: Candidatus Ventricola sp.; assembly: GCA_051883755.1. GTDB lineage: Bacteria > Bacillota > Clostridia > Christensenellales > Aristaeellaceae > Ventricola. The sequence goes on along the minus strand of JBJEUI010000220.1, from coordinate 7,148 downwards.
CGGTGATTTCCGACCGCCGGTGAAACGCGAGATTCTTCGTCGCCAGAATGCGCATCAGGTTGTAGATCATCTGGTGATGATCGCCGCACGGATGATCGCAGGGATGCAGGATCCGCTTGGCGGGGATCAGCAGCACATCGCCCTTCTCGGCGGCGACGGCGTCCACGGGCATCGTCTCCATGCCGGAGCACGCAAACGCCTCCGCAAACAGGTCGGAGGGGCCGAGCTTGGAGAGGATGCTGCGGCTGCCGTCATAGCCCATGCGGACGATCTGCACCGCGCCGGAGAGGACGATGCCCAGATAACGGACGGGCTCGCCCTCCGCCAGGATCGTCTCGCCCTTTTCGCAGCGCCGCACCTGCGCGCCCAGACACGTCAGCGCGGACAGCAGCCCGCCTTCTCCAATCCCCGCAAACAGGGGACAGGCTGTCAGGCAGTCCATATATTTCTGCATGCAATACACTCCTCATGTTGAAATTTCAACATACGTTCTGCGTCCAGTATACTATAATGACCTCGCAAAGACAAGCGGGCCGTACCCGATCCCGAACAGCATTGCTGCGTGACGTGATTCTGCGCCCGCTGTACGCGCTTTGCACAATTCCCCGGAATTCATGAAACGCCCGGCAATCGGGATTGGAGGTTTGATATGCTCAGAAGGATTATCCGAATCGACGAGAATGCATGCAACGGCTGCGGCGCGTGCGCATCCGCCTGCCACGAGGGCGCCATCGAGATGGTGAACGGCAAGGCCAGGCTGACGCGCGAGGACTACTGCGACGGCCTGGGCGACTGCCTGCCGGCCTGTCCGGTGGACGCGATCTCCTTTGAGGAGCGCGAGGCGCCCGCCTACGACGAGGCGGCGGTGCTCGCGGCAAAGCAGAAGAAGCACAGCTGCCCGGGCGCAGCAGTCGCGGCCATCGCGCGTCCGCAGGCGGATGAAGCGCCTGCCGCAGCGCGCGCGGAAAGCCAGCTCAGGCAGTGGCCGGTGCAGATCAAGCTGGCACCGGTCAGGGCGCCGTACTACGACGGCGCGCACCTGCTCATCGCGGCGGACTGCACGGCGTACGCCTATGCCGATTTCCACCAGGACTTCATCCGCAATCGGATCGCGTTGATTGGCTGTCCGAAACTGGACGCAGTCGACTATACACAGAAGCTGACGGCCATCCTTGCCGGCAGCGACGTCAGAAGCGTGACCGTCGTGCGCATGGAGGTGCCCTGCTGCGGCGGTATCGAGCAGGCAGTCCGGCGCGCCATGCAGGCGAGCGGCAAGGCTTTGCCCCTGCAGGTGACGACCATCACGACCGACGGACGCGTCAAGGCATAACCCGGACACAAGCGACAGAGCATAAAGCAAAAGAGATGCAGGAGGAATGAAGAAGATGCACATCACAGACGACATTCGATACATTGGCGTCGACGACCATGAGGTCGACCTGTTTGAGGGGCAGTACGCCGTGCCAAGCGGCATGTCCTATAATTCCTACGCGATCATGGACGAGAAGATCGCGGTGATGGACAGCGTGGACCGGCACTTTGCCGGCGAGTGGCTTGACCATATTGGGCAGGCGCTCGGCGGACGCAGGCCGGATTATCTGGTCGTGCAGCACATGGAGCCGGATCATTCCGGCAGCATCGAGGCATTCATGGACGCGTACCCGGAGGCCGTGATCGTCTCGTCCGCCAAGGCGTTTGCCATGATGCAGGCGTTCTTCGGCAGGGATTTTGCGGAGCGCAGGCTCGTCGTGGGGGAGGGCAGCACGCTGGCGCTGGGCCGGCATGAGCTGCGCTTCTTTGCCGCGCCGATGGTGCACTGGCCGGAGGTCATCGTCACCTACGACGCGCTGGAAAAGGTGCTCTTCTCCGCGGACGGCTTCGGCAGGTTCGGCGCGCTGGATGTTGAGGAGGACTGGGTCGATGAAGCCCGCCGGTACTACATCGGCATCGTGGGCAAATACGGCGCGCAGGTGCAGGCGCTGCTCAGGAAGCTCGCCGCGCTGGACGTGCAGACCATCTGCCCGCTGCACGGCCCCGTGCTGACGGGAGACCTCGCGCCCTATCTGAAGCTCTATGACGCCTGGTCTTCCTACCGGCCGGAGAGCCGCGGCGTCGTCATCGCCTGCGCCTCCATCTACGGCGGCACGATGCAGGCCGCGCAGCTGCTCGCCGAAAGGCTGAAGGCGCAGGGCGAAACCGTCGTGCTTTACGACCTGGCCCGCTGCGACATGGCGCAGGCGGTGAGCGACGCGTTCCGCTATGACCGTCTGGTGCTGGCCAGCGCGACCTACAACGCCGACGTGTTCCCGTTCATGAAGACATACATCCATCAGCTGACGGAGCGCGGCTTCCGTAACCGCACGGTCGCGCTGATGGAAAGCGGCGCCTGGGCCCCGATGGCGGCGAAGGTCATGCGCGGCATGCTGGAGGGAAGCAAGGAGCTGACCTTTGCCGAACCGGCGGTGAAGATCACCTGCGCGGTCAGCGACGCCAGCCGCGCGCAGATCGACGCGCTGGCCAACGCGCTGTGCAGGGCGTGAGGGTTTAACAAAACTTCAATAAAACCTCATCAATTTCATAAAACTCCGGCGGTAGAATCTGTCCGTCGCCTGAAAACAAGGACAGAACAATGCAGGAGGATAAAGTATGAAGACGATGGATTTTGTTTCCCTGGTGCTGGGCGTTGTGGCCTTTCTGGTCTTCGGCATCGGCATGTGCATGTGCCTGATCAAGGAGTGGGGCTTGTTTAAGCCCGGCGTGGCGGTCGTTGCCGTGGGCATCGCGCTGCTGGTCGCGCTGCTGGCGCTGAGGTGGAAGCTGGCGGGCTGCCCGACGGTTCACGTGGATGGCCGTCTGCTGCTCAAGGTGCTCTACGGCGCTGCGGGCGTGCTGGTGTTCGGCGGCGGCATGAGCCTGGCGCTGGCCATGAACAGGATGGTTCCGGGCATGGTGATGAGCCTGGTCGGCATCGTGATGCTGCTGGGCCTGATTCCCATGACGATGGGGCTGAAATAAGACGAGGGCGGTGCGAAAAAGCGCCGCCCTTTTCCGTGTCAACAAATTCTTAACATCTGTGTGCTATCCTCTCTGTATACGCAAAGCATGGAGGGATGGCGAATGTTTCAGATTCTGGTGGTGGAGGACGACCGCGCGCTGTGCCAGAGCGTGTGCACCTATTTAAACGGCCAGGGCTACGAGACGACGGGCTGCCAGAGCGCACAGGAGGCCTATGACGCGATGTACAGCCATGTGTTCGACCTGATCGTGTCGGATGTGATGATGCCGGGCGTCGACGGGTTTGAGTTTGCAAAAACCGTTCGCGAGCTCAATCAGGAGATCCCGATCCTCCTGATGACCGCCCGCGACGATCTGGCGAGCAAGCAGCAGGGCTTTCGCCTCGGCATTGACGACTACATGACCAAGCCCATTGAGCTGGATGAGCTGGTCATGCGCATCGGCGCACTGCTGCGGCGGGCGAAGATCGCCCGGAGCCGCAAGATCGTCGTGGACGATTTCGTGCTGGACGCGGACGAGCACGCGGCGTATCTGCACGGCGAACCCATCGCGCTGACCGTGCGGGAGTTCAACCTGCTCTACAAGCTGCTCTCCTATCCCCGCAAGACGTTCACCCGCTCACAGCTGATGGACGAATTCTGGGGCATCGAGAGTTCATCATCGCTGCGGACGGTGGACGTGTACATCACCAAGCTGCGCGACAAATGCGCCGCATGTACGGGCTTTGAGATCGTCACCGTGCACGGCCTGGGCTACAAGGCGGTGATCAAATGATGCAGGGGAAGAAGCAAGTCGGCCGCATCCTCTTCGCCGTGCGCAGCTATGTGATCTTTTTCATGCTGGCATGCTTCTGCATCACCTGCTGCATGATGCTGTTTCTCACCAGCATGATGGGGGAGATGGGCCTTGAGCTGACGCCGCCTGATATCCGGCACGCCGCCCGGATCACGTTTTTCAACGTGCTGCTGCTCACCGGCGTGTTTACGCTGATGGACAGCGTGCGCCGCCATTACCTGATCGACAAGCCCGTGCAGCGAATTCTTCATGCGGCGGAGCGGCTGATGCAGGGCGATTTCTCCGTACGCATCGCGCCGGTGCAGACCCTGGGCAGCCACAACGGACTGGATGAGATCGCCGCCTGCTTCAACCGCATGGCGCAGGAGCTCTCCGGCACGGAGACGCTGCGCACGGACTTCATCAGCAACGTCTCCCACGAGCTCAAGACGCCGCTTTCGGTGATCAGGAACTACGCGACGATGCTGGAGGAGCCGGATCTTCCCCACGACCGGCGCATGGCCTATGCGAAGGTGATCGGCGACACATCGCGGCAGTTGGCCGGCCTGATCAGCAACATTCTGCGGCTGAGCAAGCTGGAAAACCAGCAGATTTTTCCGGCATTCACGACGTTTGACCTCAGCGAGCAGCTCTGCGCGTGCCTGCTGGCGTTTGAGGACGCGTGGGAGGAAAAGGCACTGGACATCGAAACGGCCATCGAGGACGGCGTGCAAGCCTGCGGCGACGCAGAACTTCTGTCGCTGGTGTGGAACAACCTGTTCTCCAACGCGGTCAAGTTCACCGATCGCGGCGGCAGGATATCGGTCACGCTGACGCAGGAGGAAGGCCAGGCCGTCGTGACGGTTGCGGACACCGGCTGCGGCTTTGGCAGCGAGGTGGGCGCGCACATCTTTGAGAAATTCTATCAGGGGGATCCCTCGCATGCGACGCAGGGCAGCGGCCTGGGGCTGGCGCTGGTGCGGCGCGTGGTGGATATCCACGGCGGGGAAATCGCCGTGAGCAGCGCGCCGGGCAGGGGCAGCACGTTCACCGTATGCATCAAGCAGGAGGGAGCATGGTCATGAACGAAGAAAACAAGAAACACGAAGACGGCGTCTTTACCTATACTTATTCTGCCAGACAGCAGGAGGAGGTGCGGGCGATCCGAAAGAAATACCTGCCACGCGAGGAGGACAAGCTGGAGCAGCTGCGCCGCCTGGACCGCAGCGTAACGCAGAAGGCGACAGCCGCTTCGCTGGCTGTGGGCATTGCCGGCACGCTGGTGATGGGCACCGGCATGAGCTTGACGATGGTCTTTCCAGACAGGTGGTTTGTGCCCGGCATCGTCATCGGCTTGCTGGGTATCGCCTGCGCGGGCCTGGCGTATCCGCTGTACGCGCGCGTAATCAAAAGGGAGCGCGCGCGCATCGCGCCGGAAATCCTGCGGCTGAGCGGCGAGCTGCTCAAGTAAAGCGCCGTGCGCGCCGCGGGAACCCGCACGATATCCCACAAGCTCAGCATGAGTACGCGAACCTGACAAAATCATCCAGGCAATTCGCACCGTTGATGTGTTTCATCAAGAATATGGCGCGTAATATTATCCTGTTTTTACAAACATCGCGCAAGGTGCAGAAAATTGGTCTGATGACTTGATTTCAAGGATTGCATCGTGTATAATAATGGCAAAAGTGAGGGAATTTGCAGAGGATTTTTCTGCACAGTTGCCTCAAATAAAATTCAGGAGTGATTACCAATGGCCCGTATTATTACTTTCGGCGAAATCATGCTCCGTCTGAAGAGCCCGGCGCTGGAGCGCTTCTTCCAGAGCCCGTCCCTCGAAGCCACCTTCGGCGGCGGCGAAGCCAACGTTGCCGTGTCTCTGGCGAACTATGGCATGGACGCTTCCTTCGTGACCGCGCTGCCGAACAACGCGATTGGCGAGGCCTGCCGTCGTGACGTCCGCTCCTTCGGCGTCGACGTGTCCAACATCAAGATGACCGACGGCCGTATGGGCATCTACTTCCTGGAGACCGGTTCCAACCAGCGTCCGTCCAAGGTCGTGTATGACCGTGCGGATTCCGCGATTGCCATCGCGCCGATCGACCTGTTCGATTGGGAGAAGATCTTCGAGGGCGCCGACTGGTTCCACATTTCCGGCATCGCTCCGGCCATCTCCGCCTCCGCTGCCGAGCTGTCCCTGGCCGCCTGCAAGGCCGCCAAGAAGTGCGGCGTGAAGGTCTCCTGCGACCTGAACTACCGCAAGAACCTGTGGAAGTACGGCAAGGAAGCCAAGGAAGTCATGTCCGAGATCGCGAAGTACATCGACGTGGCCATCGCCAACGAAGAGGACTTCCAGAAGTCTCTGGGCATCACCGCGGATTCCGACGTCGAGTCCGGCTCCCTGGACCGCAACGTCTACGAGGGCATCGCGAAGAAGGCCATGGCGCTGTATCCGAACCTGGAGCGCGTCGCCATCACCCTGCGCGAGTCCAAGAGCGCGGACCGCAACGACTGGGCGGCCTGCATCTACGACGGCAAGGAGTTCTATGTCTCCCGCAAGTACGAGATCACCGATATCGTTGACCGCGTCGGCGGCGGCGACTCCTTCTCCGGCGGCCTGATCTACGGCCTGCTGACCTTCGAGAAGCAGAGCGACGCGCTGGAGTTCGCTGTGGCGGCCTCCTGCCTGAAGCACACCATCTCCGGCGACTACAACCGCGTCACCGTGGCGGAAGTCACCTCCCTGATGAAGGGCTCCGGCTCCGGCCGTGTCGAGCGCTGATCGACCAAACAACACATTGAACCGGCTCGGGAATTCCCGGCCGGTTCTTTTCTGTCTTCCCGAAATTGCGCAAAACGCCAAAGCGTGATACACTGAAGAGCAGAACGCACGGTTTTGCACAGGATGACGCAAAGCTGTGGATAAACAGGAGGAATCCCCATGAGCCAGTTGATCAGCAGGGACACCATTGCCGCACAGGCGACCGCCAGCGGCGAGGGCGGCATCGCTATCGTGCGCCTGTCGGGCGAGCGCTGCGAAGAAATTCTGCTGCGTGTGTTCCGGCCCAAAAACGGACGCCCGCTGACGGGCCGCATGCTGACGTTCGGCCATGTGATGGACGGCGAAGCCGTGGTCGACGAGGCGATGGCTGTGCTCTTCCGCGCGCCACACAGCTATACGCGCGAGGACGTCGCCGAGATCCACTGCCACGGCTCGGATGCGCTGGTGCGCCGCATCCTGCTGCTGCTGCTGAAAAACGGCGCGCGCATGGCCAGACCGGGCGAGTTTACCTGCCGCGCGTTCCTGAACGGGCGCATCGATCTGGCGCAGGCGGAGGCCGTCATGCGCATGATCCGCG
>JBJEUI010000219.1:159-35345 GCA_051883755.1 Candidatus Ventricola sp. | reverse complement strand
GCGTTTGGTTCGGGACCAAAAGGTCGCAGGTTCAAATCCTGTCACCTCGACCACAGAAACCCAGAAATCTCAATGATTTCTGGGTTTTTCTTTGTCCTGCGTTTTAGAATAATCTTGTAAAATTTTGAAAAATGTTGTTTTATTCACAACACTATTCACAACATCATTAACAACAAAATTCACAACATTGTCAAACTCAAAAAGGCCCCGATTCTACGGAGCCTTTTTGAATATCACCTCTTGGTGATATGCTTGTAGTACGCCATCGGTTTATCCTCCACCGCGTCTTTGTCATGGATAAACGCCATGGCCATGTCGGCGAAGAAATCCGCGTTGAGAACGTTGTACTTTTTCGCGACCGCGTAGTAGTCGCAGTACAGCGCATTCATGACCGCCCAGAACTCGTAAATCTTGTCCCCGTCGGTCGTCACGCCATACTTCTGCGCGATGGGCTTGACCTGGTCCGTCGTCCACTTTGCGCCTCTCGGCTTGGCGGGGTCGTCGCTCTCAAGGCTGTCCACCCATTTCTCGGCCATCTCGCGCGTCAGATGCTCATGGTGCTCATGATAGCCGTCTTCGTGCTCATGCTCCATGTGCTTTTTGAGGTTGTAGAGCATGCAGAGCTTGTCGCATGTCTGCCACGTCAGCTCCTTTTGCTCAAGTCGCTCGATCTCCTCATCGAGTATCCGCATGTTTTTGTCGCACAGCATGCGCTCACACCCTCTCGATGACAAGCGCCATGTTGTCAACCGTGCCGGCAGCGGACAGCTCGACCGTCAGCAGATCGGGGCACCCGCATCCGCACTTGCGCAGGACGGAGGCGATCGACAGGTTGACGGCGTCTCCTGCAGTGGCAGCCGTTCCGGTGGCCGTCGCGCCCGGAATCGGCACGCCGTTATTGAGCACGGTCGCGGTGATCGCGCCGGCAGCCGTGGGCAGCGCGGTGATGGACGCCTTGATGTCATAGTATCCAGGCTCGACGACGTTGACGCCGTTTCCGTTCGCCGCCAGCGCGCAGCCGTAGCGGCGGACGAGGGAGCCAAGAGGGATGACGCCGTTTGCAGCGACTGCCGTCGGGCTGGTCAGCGCGGTATAAATCATGGATTTGCAGCTCATAGGTTTCTCCTTTCAAAAAAATGGGGCGGGTGTTGGCCCGCCCGTATCCCGGCCAACTGGGCCTGTGTGTCCGTTACACGTTCTGGCCGCAGCATCCGCATCCGCAGAACGGATTGCCGCCGCTGGTGTACGTGGTCGCCATCGGATAGCGCACCACGCCACACATCGCGTCGCGCAGCTCAGCGCGCTGGATGCGGTCGCGAAGCTGCTGGATCTCGTTTTGCTGCATCAGGTTGCGGGTCGCCTCGCCCTCGGCGTGGATCGCGGTGATGATGTCGCAGGTGTTCTTCTGCGCGTCGTAGCGCACGCCGTCGATGTTGCGGTTGGTCTCGCAGCAGCACTGCTGCGCGGCAAACCTGGAGTTTTCGACGGCAGCCGTCACGCCGGCGAATCCGTTGAGCATCGTGGTGTTCTGCGCGTAGAAGCCGTCGCTCAGGCCGTAGCTGAGGCCGTCCAGCTTGCGCGTGACCTCTGCCGTATCAAAGCCCTGTTGCATCTCCGCGCGCGTCAGAGCGCCGTTCTGGCCGCCAAAGCCGCCAAGCCCGCCCATGCCGAACATGAACAGGAACAGGATGATGATCCACCACGCGCCGCCGCCGAAGCCGTCATCGCGCTCGTGATCGGTCGCGGCCCGGATGTCGGAGAGAGAATAATTTTCCATATGTCCTCCTTTGGTCGTTGGGTCATTGTGTCATAATCCGTATCCGCGTGCACTCGGACGGATTATCTCAAAATGTCACGCATGGAGCTCGCCATGCTCTTGAGCTGGGCAAACTGGGCCTGGCTCATCTGTCCGCTGTCAAGCAGCTGCTGTACCATGGCCTGCGGGTTGCGCCCCTGCATGAGGCGCTTGAACTGGGCAAACTGCTGCATCATCTGCATGGGGTTTGCACCTGGCATGCCCATCGCGCTGGTGGTGTTATTCGGCGTCTGCGTCATTGGTCGCCCTTGCTGCGCGCCGCTTAGCAGGCGCTGCATCGGATTGCTCACTCAGTCTCGCCTCCAGTCTCTCTATCCGCTCCTCAAGCGTTCTGACATCAACAGGCTTTTCCGGCTGATACGGCGTGATCGAAAACGGGGAGGCCGTTAGGTAGCCTGCGCCGTCCGTCGTGCACAGCCATACGATGGGAGCCGTGGAATCCATCAGCAGCGCGGAGCTGTTCGGGGCCATGGCAAACGCCCTTGCGCCGTTTTCGCCGTTGACCTGGATGACCTCGTAGCGCGGCGCGTTCCTGGCCTGCATGCGCTGCTGCCAGTCGTTCTGTCGCATCTGCATCTGCTGCATCATCGGCTGACCGTATCCATAGTTGTCATACATATCGATCACCTCTGATGTTATTTTCGCATAAAAAAAGAGCCCAGAAGGGCCATTTGCGGGCCAGTTCTGGGCCATAACAAAAAAGGCCGGAGCATACCGCCCCAGCCCTCGTTTTTTGCACTTATTCCGCCTGATCCTGCGCGCATCCCTCACGAATCCGCCTTCCGTGTCCTGCACGAGCGATCTTGCGCGCGATGGACGCGCTGAGCCGCTTGACCGTCCTGTCGCTCATATTAAGCCGAATGGACGTCTGCACCACGCTGTCCGACCGTGCGCGCGCCTCAAACACGCGCGTCTCATCCTCCGTCAGGCCGCAGGCCTCGGCGATCCTGCGCCGCTCGTCCGGCGGGATTAGGTCGAATCGGTATTTGCCCCCAATGCTTACTCCTCCTCGTCTCCGCTGCCGTCCCTGAGCACCTCGAGCGCCTTGCGCAGGATGCCGGGAATCGGAACGCCCAGCTCCGCAGCGTTTTCCAGAACACTGACGCCCTCGCTTGCGATAAACCACAGGCAGGTCGCGCCCGTCACCGCGTTGAACGTCACCCCTGCGGCGTGCTCCACAGCCAAGTCCACAAGCACGGCCAGAATCACGACCAGAAAAATCATGACCTTGCGCATCAGTCCCTCGAAGGCCGCGCGGCTGGAGAGCTTTCCTCCGTCAGTCTTGCTCGATACGCCCATCATGCCGGTCACAAGACCCGTCACATAGTCAAGCGTCATCATCGCCAGCAGCACCCACATGATGACCGGGATGCCGGTGAAAAAGCTGATGACCGCGCCGGCCGCAGCCGCGGCGATCTTGTAAAGGTTGTCCATGTCCTCATCCTCCAGTGTTTTAGTCGATGCTCTCCCCGTCGATCTCCACGATGGTGCGCACGGTGAAATCGCCGTCCGGCTCCCAGGTGCTGCCCTTGCTGTCCGTCAGGATCGTCCTGATCGTCACGCTGCCAACCTCCTCGACCTGCTCCTCCGCCTTGCGAAGATACTGCGTCATCACATAGCCGACCAGCTCGTCGTTGTAGAGCACCTTGCTCCACACGCCCGTCATCGCCATGACAAACAGGCGCTCGCCGGGCATCAGCCGCGCCAGCGACGCGCTGTCCAGGTCCGGGCGATCGCGCAGGTTGACGTACCCGCCGTTCGGACTGATCACCTCATAGACTGTCTTATCCATCTCGATCATCACCTCCTCCGCATCGATATACTCGACCTCCACGCCCTCGTCCATGGCCGCCGCCACGGCTCGCCGGAAGTCGCTCATGCGCTTGCCAAAGCGGCGCAGCCAGTGCGTGATATCAGCATGTCCGGATGCCAGGCCATTCGCCGCCAGCTCACTGTGATCCATCACGGCCAGCGCGCCGTTTGCGCCGTCAACCACGTCATCCGGACGAACGCCCATCATCCTGCAGAGGTATGCCGTCAAGTTGACCGCCGCGCCCATCACGGCCTGCTCAAAATAAGTGAGATCCGTGAGGCCGTCCTCGCAGATCTCAAAGCCGATATATCCGAGCTTGTTGGCGTTGCCCTTGTCTCCTTTGCCGCTGATCCAGCATCGTATGTCCCAGGGCAGCGCCTGATACACGGCCACCGTGCCGTCCGCTAGCTTTCCGATGTAGGCGTTGGCGCACACGTCCACGCCGGGCCTGTTGTGGCTGTTTCCGTATGGATTGACGCCGATCCGTCCGTCGTCCGGCTGCACATAGCGGCGCAGATACGGGTTGTTCGCTCCGGTTGAGTGCACCTGAACGCCGACAAGGCGAGATGTCACGTATGCCTTGTAGCAGTCGGACTGCGTAAAAATGCGCTTGTATACATTCAGATGTCTCATGGTTCGCCTCCTTTACCCTCCCGGATGAAGCGCGCAAGGGCCAGCGCCAACGCGCAGGCCCCTGCCAACCAGATGATGATGATGTTCACGCTGACCTCCTCAGACCAGGATTCTTACTGCGCATTCTTGCCCTAATGTTCATCAGCCGTATGTATAAGCGTTGTCAATAGATGAATCATCGTGGGCGTATAGTCTTCTGGTGATAAGATCATACAAGCCCGCAACGCCTTGATAAGTCAGTACCGGAATGAAATCCCGAACCTTTTCCTCTCCATCATAAATAACAAACGAATAAACTTTTAGGTTGGCAACCCTTTTATCATTCTGCGCTGCAATGGAACTATCTCTGCCAAACAATACAATTTCGTTGGATGCTATTGCGTCAGCAGTCTGAGTTGTCCCAGTAACCGCTTTAGGTTCATACAACCCGTCAGCGCTTGTGAGCTTAAGATAATGATTGCCAATTTCAATCACATTTCTATAACCAGCAAAGTTTCCTTTTGTCATTCCAGTAACGGTAAGTCTATCGTTGCCAACATCACAATAAACGGTGTTGGTGTTTCCGGTATACATTGTTCGGAAATCTTGGCTGTCCGAGGTATCCACAGCGCCGAAGATAGTCTCATAGGAGGTAGTCGGAATGCCAAGATCGGCAATAATGCGCATACTGTCGGACGCATTTACGCCAGTGCGAAGCTGCTGAGTTCCATCCGACATGATATACTCAACTTGCTCATACTCTGTCGGCGTATAATCTATATCAAAATAGACCTCGTATGCAAATTCACCCGTACCGGCGTTATACAGCGTCCGCCCACTCACGGTATCATACAGACCCGGCACACCGGATGCATCAAGAACCGGAACAAGATGCATTGTCAGTTCGCCAGCCGTTTTATAATGCATTTCATATAACCTCGCATAAGCAGGCGCGTTCGGACTGCTGTCCATGTTTTTTGCAAGCAGATACAAAATACCATTCTGATTGAGCGTACCCATTGTATATGTTTTACCGTGGATCGTAATCGTATTGGCTCTAACGACATACTCATACTTATTATTGAGTACAATTGCATCAGTATTGGTACTCATCGACACAGGGTCGATTCTGAATTTGCCATTGACCACGGCAATCTGATTGTTCGTGTCGTCGTCTCCATATCCATACAGGACTTGAGTTTTGCTGGTATCCGTAATGGCGAATCTCATATAAAACTCGTCATCACTAGCGAAAGGAAACTCTGCGCCTGTATTGATATACTGCGTACCGTTGCTCTCGATATAGGACAAGCGCGTATATCCGGTCGGTAGTCCATCGGTCACACCGCCAGCCTCAATTCCGCTCACACTAACTATGCAAGTTGCAGAATAGTCGCCACACGTCGCCGTGATCGTCGCAGAGCCGTTAGCCTTTGCCGTAACCACGCCACCATTAACGGAAGCGATAGACGAATTATCGCTAGACCACACCACAGTATCAGTCGTATCACTCGGAGTGACCGTCGCCGTCAGCGTCTGCGCACCAGCGCCGTCAAACGTCAGCTCTGTCTGGTCAAGCGTAATGCCTGTGCACGGAATTTCTTCGGCGATCGTATACTTCGCATCCAGCACCGCAAAACGCTCCGTCATCCACGCATACATGTCATCGACATCGGCGCTCGTGTTCGGCCTCGCCGTCCACTTTGCGCGCTCCTTTGCGATGTTGTCCGCTCCCCACTTGCTTTGGAACGTCCTGAACCGGCTGACCAGCTTGGTCGGATTGGCGATACCCTCGCGCAGTTCCCAATAACGGGTACGAATCCGATCATAGAAGCAACGATACAGCTTCGCCCAAATCGGATTGTTGGTCGTGTACGTCAGGCTCAGAAGATCGGTGTCAGGCGCGTTCGGATGAGTGGCGTTTCCTGCGTTCTCCATCAGTCCGAATATGATGTCGAGGTCGTACCAGCACATGTACCATTTCGCGCCGTCCCACGTCGCCACCGTCCAGTTGTTGATCATGCTGTCAGTCGCACAGGCAATGTCAGCATACAGCCAGTAATTGATGGCGTTGTTAAGGTCGAAGTGATTCTCAAATTCAGCCGTGAAAGTTTCGTCATCCGAGTTAGCGGCAAAGTCCATCATCGTCTGGAGCTTCGCTTGCATGTCTGCCGTTTCATCCGCATCGCCCCTGTATTCAAAGTTGCTCTGCGTCCACGTTCCAAGACCGCTTCGATACACGATCTCCGTCAGCGGATTCGTCTCGCTGTCCATGCCGAACAGCTTGTCATCCTGCTTATAGTTGAGCGTGTAGCAACCGTTGAAAGCGCCATTCAGATACACGATGACCGGAATGCTCTTGACCGTGATCGGCGCGTCAACCGGGAAGACCGTATCGTCGAAATCATGAGCGAGCTGCGCACCGACCGAATTGCGAACCATCGAGTAATCCAGATAGTTGCACTTGAGATGGTACGCATGCGTCGCATAATCTGGGAATACGCTGATCTTTGCCTTTTCGCCAGCCGCATCTTGGAGCTTGAGCGACAGGTTTTTATTCGGATAGGAAAGACTGCCGCTGCCCTGCCACGACGTTTCAGACTTACCACGGAAAAACTCGTTGCCGTATTCGTCCGTAATCAGGATGTCAAGCACAACAGAAACGTCTTTCGTCATGTCAGTCGTGTCGCCATCCAGATAGATCGTCGAGCACGGATAAATCGCCGTGCGCGTCAGACTTCCGAGAAGCGGAGCAGAGATACCGCTTGCGTTTTCCATCGTGGTTAGGCGCTCGTCTTGCTTAACATTAGCCTCATTAAGCTCACTAAGCTTATCGCCTACAACTTTGGCGTCCGCCGCCTTGCCGCTCTGCGTCAGCGTCGCGTCCACCTCGACGCCCGCGCCCTCGCCCGTCACCGTAACCTCAACCGCCGTGCTGCCGTCGTAGCTCTGGCCGTTAATGGTCAGCGGCTGCGGGTTGGGCAGCTTGTCCGGGATAATAATCGCGTCGATGAGCGCCTTGAGCTTAACGCCCTGGGCGGCAGAAAGCACCTTGTCGCTCGCGTTGGTCGTCAGGTTGTCCACGATGTCGCTCGTAGAGACCTTGCCCGTCGTCACCGCGTCGATCAGCGCCTTGTTGCTCTTGATGTACGCGACGATCTCGCTGAGCTGGTCAAGCGTCTCATCGTCGCTGTCCGCCAGCGCGTTGAGACGGATGGTCAGGCCATCGATCAGCGCGCGCAGATCCGCGTGCGCCGCGCCGCTCACGTTGTGCGCGCCCACCTGCGCCAGCGCCGTGCCGGCAGCGTCCGCGCCTACGTCCGAAGCCGAAGGCGTCCAGCTGTCAGGCCGAGCTCCAACCTCGCCGGCCGTGTACGTCGGCTTGCTGGGCTGCTTCGCCCAGTCCGGCACCGTCGGGTCCTTTTCGACGGTGATTCCGCCCGTGCCGCTGCCCGTGCCCTCGCCCGTACCTGCGCCGATGTTTTTGCGCGCCACGGCCTTCTGCTCGTCCGTCAGCAGCGCGCTCTGGTCGATGTCGTAGCGCACATATCCGGCCTCGGCCTCCTGCGTCTCGATACCGGCGCTCGGACTGTGCAGGACGGTCGTGTAGCCCGTCGCGCTCTTGATCGTGCTTCCGGTGCGCTCGTCGATGAGCAGCAGCTCGATCACGCCGTTTCCCGCGTTGGCCGTGTCATCCTCACCGACGATCCACACGCGCGTCGTCCCCTCGACGCCAAGCGTCGGGATGACCGGATTGTCCTGCGGCCTGTCCGGCGCGAAGTGCATGAGCTTGACCGAAGCTTCTGGATACATGGCCATCCAGACGCTCACGTCAAACTCCACGCGCAGCGCGTTGATCTCGCCCTGCTTGCCCAGGCAGATGGTGTTTCTGCCCAGATTGCACGGCGCGTACTGTCTTACGATCATCAGCTCACCCTCTTCCACATATAGACCGCGAGATAAGGCGGCATATTGTTATGCGCCTTACCGCCGCCGACTTCTGACGTCGCGCCGGTGCTGTCCATGATCTGATTCGTTCCGCTGCTGCTCCATCCAGTTCCGAGATCCTGATACAGATAGGGGAATTCATGGTAGTGTTTCGGCGTTTCATCGATTGTGAGCGTATGAGTTGCCTCGCCGCCTGTGCTCCCTGCGCTGTATGTGCTTCCTGCGCCGAGCAGGAAGCGATCCTGAATCCTCTCCCATGTACCGCCAAACAGCGTGGCGGGGCTTGTGCTGACTGTGCTGATGTAGATCGCGCCGACGGGATAAATCGCCAGCATAACATCGGAAAGAGACTTTCCGCCCAGCTTGCTTGAATCTGCCGCCGTTCCACCCGATGCCAGCGCGCCAACATCCGATGCGCTCGGCATTTTGTGGACGTGGTCGGCACGCGCAGCAAGTCCGCTCGTGCCTGAGCTTGCCGTCCCCAATGGATTCGGTGCGTCATCGCTCAGATCGGCGTCCTTCCCGTCCGCACCGTTTCTCACCTGATAGGTCACGCTCGTGCCGTCCGTGTAGGTGATCGTGTAGGTGTCCACGCTGCCCGCGCTTCCGTCGCCCGCCGTGCGCTCGATCGACGCGATGCCTACGCCCGTGTCGCCCGTTTGTCCGGTTTCCCCCTTAGGACCTACAGGGCCGATGATCGGTCCAATGTTGACCCATGCGAGCACGTCCACGCCCCAGATGTAGACGACGTTGTCCTCCTCCGTGCCGACGGCATACGCCTCACCGGCCTCGCCCGTAGGATGCGCAGCCGTCATCAGCTCGTACGTCGTGTACCGGTCGAGTACACGGAATCCGGCCTGCCTGCTCGCCTCAAGCGCCTCGTCGCGCGCCGCCTCGGTCTGCGCCGTGATCTCCTGCATGCGCTGGTACTGCGCCACGATGTCCGCCACGCTGGGCACGACGTTCTCGATGTCCAGGATGCCGCCCTCGCCGTCGCTCTCCACATTGCCCGTGATCGTCAGAATGGTGCGTGTCGCGCCGCCGGTTGTCAGCTTGATGCTGGCCTCGAAGTATCCGTCCACGGCGTAGCAGTGCTCGTCAAGCAGCACGGTCGCCTCGTTGCCGGACGCTTCGCCCTCGAGCGGGATCTCGATGCCGTCGCCGCCGCGGAAGAATTTGCCCGTCACCGTCACGCCGTCCAGGGAGACGTCCTTGTCGCCGTCAACCAGCTGTGCAATGATCCGGTTGGCGTTTTTGTCGCCGCGCATCAGCACGCCTGCCATCGGCTGCTTGACCAGTCCGTTGCCAACGTCGATTTTGTAGCGCATCTCCTGCGCAATGTCCGCCATATCCGTCCCTCCTTACGTCCTTTTTAGCGTCATCCTCACGGTGCCGTCCGCCTGGTTGCGCCGGATGTCGATTAGCTCGGTATAGCCCTCGTAGACGCTCTCCTGATCGTACCAGCGCACGGCGTCAATCCGCTTGACGCCCTCAAACTCGGATGCGATCGCGGACAGCGCGCGCTCGTCCTTGATCTCCACAAAGAGATGACCGGGCGTGGTCACGCTGTCGCCGATGTATTCGCACGCCCTGATATCGCCGCCGTCAAGCCTGATCGTCATGCGCATCCCCTCCTTCCTCCTGCAGCGCCTTGTAGACGCTGCGCACCTGCTGGATGCCGACCAGGATCGCGTTGTGGTTCTTCTCCCCCTCGCACGATACCCTGTCCAGCATGATCAGCGCGTTGCCGAGCGCCAGAATCATCTCATCTCGTGTCATTTGCTATACCTCCTAGGCCGTCCAGGTTAGATATTTGAGTGTGGCCGATACAGGCTTTGCCTCTACCGCTGTCACGACGCCTCCTGTTGACGTCACCAGCAACGGAACACTTGTCACGACACTCATGCTTTTCATCTCGATGTTGTACCCTTCCAGGCGCATCGAGGATATCGATGCAGAATTGGCAAGCAGCGTATCCGTATTGGTTGAGCTCGTGACGTTGAGCGTTCTGGTCGTGATCGAATCTGCAAGAGCAAGCTGTATATCAGACAGCTCGGCCTCAAGCTTCTTGACCGTCGCATAGTTGCCCAGATCGACCTTGTCCGCCTTGATCTCCGCCAGCGTGCCCAGCTCGTCCGCGTGCAGCGTGATGGACGCCGCATTGTCGCCCACCTTGGCCACAAGGCCCGCGTTGGCGCTCGTCCCATCGCCGTAGAGCGTCAGCGCCGCGTGGGAGATTTCGCCCTCCGCGTCGCTCACCCTGGCCACAAGGCCTGCGTTGGCGCTCGTGCCGTCGCCGAACATGACCAGCTCTGCGGCGGTCAGGCGCTCGTCCGTGCCCTCCTCAAATTTCTTGAGGTTGCTGGCCGTCAGATCGATCTTCTGTGTGTTCGCCTCGAGCAGGCGCGCGTTGAGCTGGATGGTGTCCGCGTTGACCTGCACGAGCTGCTTGGTGATGATCAGCCGGTTGGACGTAGCCTGCGCCGTTTTCTCCTGCGCGCTGCTGTCGCTGCTCAGCTTGGCGATGCGCTGGATCAGGCCGCTGTCGTCCGTCTCCTCGCCGACGGTGATTTTCGTAAGACCGCGCTGCAGATAGTTGCGCTTGATCCCGATGACCGAGGCCTCCACGTCCTCCCCGCGCTTGGTGCGCACGACAACCTTGTCGTGCAGGCGCACGATCTTGTGCTCGTGCCCGGGGATGTCCTCCATGTCCGACGCCGTCGCCGTGCCGCTGACCTTCGGCTTACGGCGCTTTTGCAGCTCCGCCCAGGTGGACGCGAGCAGATTTTCCGGGTCCTCCTCGTACTTGTCGTTGTAGGCTTCCTCCCAGACGTCCGCGCTGTCGGCGTCCGGATCGTCGATGTACGTCTGTCCTGCGGGCTTGTCCGCCGGATCGCCGTTTGCCCGGCTCCACACGACATCGGCAAACGTCACGCACGTCGGCGGGTCCTCCTCGCCGGTCGCCTTGCCGTATCCGTACATGCGGGTGATCGGGATGCCGCTGCGCGTCACATAGATCTGCGACGTGCCGCTCGCGCCCTCGAGCAGACGGCCCCTGTATTCGCTCGTCCGCTCCGTCACGTCCACGCGCCGGCCCGCGATCTCGCCGTCAACGATCTCGTAATACGGCGTGATGCGCAGCTGATACTGCACGGCCATGTCGCGCAGCACCTTCCAGCGCGCCTGCATGTAGACGGAGATGCCGTTGGTTTCCTCGCTGTCCGTCACGCTGCCCAGCGCAAAGCCGGATCCGCTCAGCACGGCCTCGGCGGCCTGCCTGGCCGTCGCGGCCTCAAGGCGCACCTCCGGCACGATGGAGTGCGCCAGCTGCGCGATCGCCGAATCCGTCGCCGTGATCACCGTCACGCCGCGCTGGTCGTCGTCATCCGCCTTGTCGATGGAAAAGAGGCGGAAATGATGATCGACGTCAAAAAAGCCGAGGTATTCGCCCGGCTCCGCGCTGTATGTAACGTCGATCTCCGCGTCCAGCTTATAGCTGGCCTCGTCGTGGATCAGCTCGTAGACGCCCCAGACGATGGCCCGCCTGATCCTCCGCCTGCTGTCAAGCAGGTAAAGCGCGTCTACTGCCACTCGTTATGCCACCTCATCTCCAGCTCTCCGCCGTCCGTGGAGGCGATCTCGTGTCTGCCCGGCCAGTATCCGGGCCGCCACAGCGTGCCGGCGACGTTGATGCGCGCCTCCGCGTGCACCCCGTCGATCGTCAGGCTCTCGGTCGTCGTGTCCATGATGACCACCTGCCCGGCAGAAAGCGTTCCGGTGAGCGTCAGGATAGGCACGCCGTCCATCGTCCACACGAGGCCGCTGCGGCTCTGCGCAAGCGTCTGCCGGATGGCCGGCCTGCAGGCGTAGGAGCCTCCGATGCGCGCGTTCAGGCTTCCCGCACCGGAGGAGAGGCTGATCGCGCGGTCGCGCGCCAGCGGCCTGGGCAGCGCAAAGCGCACCTCCACCTTGACAAAGCCGCGCACGAATTCCGGGTCGCTGATGCTCTTGAGCCTCGCGTCGTAGCAGCGCGACGGCCTGTGCGTGGGGATCAGCTCCGCCGTCGCCGTGCCGCGGGCGCTCCCGGCCCACGCGGCCAGCAGCTCGCGCACGGCCCAGCCCTCCTCGCGGCTTCGGCCCGCGATGTTGACGCGAACGATGTACTCGCCCGCCTCAAGGCGCTCGTCCGCGATGATCTCGCCGTCCGCCGTCTCGATCGTCTCCTGCGCGCGCGGCGCCGTGCCGGGCGGAATCTCCTTCTCCACGCTGAGCGCCCGGTGCACCGTTCGCAGCTCGACGCCGTTAAAAATCATCTGCGCTCCTCCTTAACCGTAAATCTCCGCGCGCGCCAGGGATTGACCCAGCGCCGCGTTGTTGTAGGCGACCGTCGCCTCGCCGAGCTTCTTTCCGTCGATGGACAGCGTCGTCTTGCCCGTGCCCGCGCTGGCGTAGGCCGCCGAGGACGTTGTCGTGGACGGGCTGATCGTCGGATAGGTGATCTTGCGGTTCAGCGCCGACTGCATTCTGGACATCATCGCATTGACCTTGGCAACAGCGTAATATGCGTTGTCTTCGACCGCATCACCGAGAGATCGCACAAGGTTTTTACCTGTTTCTGCTGCACCTGTTTCGATACCTGGGTTCATATCGTCCCATGACGGAATGTAGATTGGCGTGCTTTCAAAATATTCCTTAACGCCGTCGTTGTAGTCTCCGGCATCCGTTTTTCCTGCCTCATTCGCTTCAGAGCCGTCCGTCGTGATGCCAGGAGCCCATGCTTCAGTACTTAGGTTTTTCCTTGCCTCTTCGACGTCCTTGCTCGTCTCAAGAAGACCCTTCTCAGCTGCATCCTTCCATGTCTCGACGACCTTGCCAGCCTCAATGATCATGTCGGTCATCTTATCCACAAATCCTGCAGCCATCTCGATACCTGCCGTCGCGACGGGTGTCATCGTCTCTCCAAGCCTCGCCTGTGCATCTGTCAGCTTGGACTGCGCCTCAAAGTATTTGACAAGCTCCTCGTATTCTGCTATATATTTTTCATACGCTTCTTCTGCGCCGTGTCCACCTAAAAAGGCAAGCGCTGCGGATTCCACAGCCTCCTGTCCTTCTTTTCCGGCATTGGCAAGCGCTTTGTTGACAGTATCCAGATCAAGGCCCATGCGCTCCAGGTATTCGGCGTACTGTCCTACGGCGTTTCGCGTGGCGATGGTCTCCTGCAGTCCGTCCGCCAGGCTCTCAAATTTGAGCGTATCCGGTATCTGGATGATCGCGCCGCTCAAGCGCTTGACGGCAGTAGCCAGCTCGTCCGCCTCAAAACCGGAGGCAAGCAGGTTGCTCAGACCCTCTATTGATGCATCCATATCTCCGGTCAATCCGGAGACTTCTATGGCCATCTTTTTGACGGACTCGAAGCTGATGCCGGCCTGCTCGGCGTTTATCTTGAGGAAGGACATCGTACGGTTGTACTCCGCCGTCTCGCTGACCAGTCCCGTCACCGCGTCGTATGCGCCCTTCGCCGCGCCGTAGACAGTGCTGATAACCTCGAGTGTGAGAGACATGCCCGTCATGGATTTTATGCCGCCGATGTCGCTGTCCAGCTTGTTGACCATGCTGTCAAACTTCCGGCTCACGTCGTCCGCCGCCTCGCCGATGCCCTGCTCAAGCCTGCGCCCAGTGCGCTCGCTGTCGCGGCCAAGCTCCTCCATTTGCTTGTCCGTGTCTGCGCTGGCCTTGCGCAGCTTGAGCATCGTCGTTTCCGCCGCGTTCAGCTTCGTGCGGTACTGGTCTATCTTGTAGGTGTTCCCCTCGTATTTCTTTTCCGCGTCCGAAAGCGCGCCGGTCAGGGCCTCGATGATTCTCTCCTGCTGGCGCATCTCGCTGTCAAGCAGCTGGCTTTTCTGGGCGAGGTATTCCGTCTGATCGCCGGAAAGCTCGTACGCTGCGGAAACCTTTTTCATCTCGCCGTCCATCAGCTTCATGCTGCGCACGGCGTCGTTCAGCGCGTCTGTAAATTCCTTTTCTCCGTCCACGCCGATCGTGGCGCGGATATCGCGTACAGGCATCCGTCAATCCTCCCACTCCGCAGCCGTCCTGCGCGTAAGGCCGTGCTGCTCGTCGTCGTAGTCCCTGCGCATTAGGTACAGGTCGATCACAAAGCCCGGGGCCGACGCCATGGTTTCCTCAAGCGTCAGCCCCGCGATGAGACCGTATCCGATCAGGCAGCGCCCCGTCAGCGCGCGTCCTGCTCCGGTTTTTTTTTGATTTCCTGGGCGACGACGTCAACGTCCTCGTCCTCTCCGCCAACATGCTCGCGGCGCATGCCGATGATATAAGCGTCAATAGACGCGGCGATCACCCTGTCCATCTCCCGCTTGCTGAGGTTGTCCGTCATCCATTCCGGCGTGATCTCCTCCTCGATGCCGCGCAGCCTGTTTCCGTTGCTTGCGCAGGCCGCCGCCAGCGCGATCTGCGCCTCATACGGCCTGTCGTGCTCGCGGATCCTGCGGGTGAATTCCTCGAAGCTGCCGTATCGCGCCTCGATCGCAAGATAGCTGCGAACGCCGAAATCGAAATAGAGCGTTTTGCCGCCCGCCTCCATGGGTTTCATGCTCTTGCTTCCCTCCGTTACGACGCGGCCTCGGTGTATCCGCCGCGCTTGTTGATCCAGTCGATCGCCTCCGCCGCGGTCTCAAAGCGCGCCTTGTCGCGGAAGTGATTCTTCTTGTCGTCGCTGTTCTTGACAGCCATGATCGGCCCGGTCAGGCTCGGCGTCTGCCAGGTGATGCTCTGTCCCTTCGTCGCCGCGTTCTCGCTGGCGATGCCAAGCTGCGTCTTGTGGATCCAGATGGCCTGGTAGCTGGTCACGCCGTCCTTGCGTCGCACGCGCACATAGCCAAAGCCGCCGTACGGCGACGCGTCGCCGACCTCCTGATAGACGTCGACCTGCTTTTCGTTCACGGTGTCGCTCGTCTTCACCGTGCCGAGAATGACGACCTCGGCCTCCTCGCTCACGTCGTCCAGATTGAGCGTCAGCGTGCCGCCGGTGATGGAGTTGTCGCTCTCGGCCTCCGCGTCGTCCGCGTAGAGCGAGTTGCTGTCCCGGTTGAACGTCACATCCGCGCCGATCATCTTGCCGACGACCACAGCGGCTCCGCTCTTGTACTGGACCGGCTGATACGCCAGCTCCTTCTCGATCGGAGCAAAGAGCGAATACATCAGTCCGACAAATGCCATGTCATTTTCCTCCTATCTCTTCGTCGAATACGCGCTCCATCGTATCGGGCACGGATTGACGCATGTCCTCAACGGCCTGGTCAAAAAAGTGCGTATCCGGCACTTTCCGGACGCGGCCTGTGGTGCCGTAGTTGTTGACAAACGCCTTTTCAGCGTTTCTCACCTTTCCGTCCTTTCCCCTTGGGTACACATCGCAGCTGTACTGACCCAGCTTAGATGTGATCTTTCCGGCCTTGACGGACTTGAACATCTTCCCGCTGTCCACAAGATCGTGCTTGAGGATGTAAAAGCGGATCGTCTCCGCCGCCGTCTCCGCGCCGGCGTTCACCATCTTCTCGCAGAGCGCCGGGGACTTCTGCGCGGCCATCTCGTATTCCTTGATCACATCGGTGATGCCGTTGACCTTGAAGCTCGCCATAAGCGCCCCCTCAGATGATCTGACAGTCGTACAGATGGCGAATCATGCGGCTCTGCTCGTCGAAATCCTTGTCGTAGGAGCAGTAGATTTCGGCGCTGTCCGTAAATGCGTCCATGTATGCGCGCGCGACGGGATCATCCTCGTCGACCGTGTAATACTCCACCTGGACATGGTCGATCTTTTCCGCCGGCACGTTATCCGCGTAAAAGGCCGTCTCCATGTAATCGGTGTAGACGGTGTATTTTTCTCCCGGCTGGCCGATGGCGTCATAGCGCTCCGCCTTCGGATCGATGCTGCGGATCAGCTCGATAAACCCGTCAAGCGTCATTCGGTTCATCCCCCTCGCAGACAAGCTCGATTTCGCGCAGGCTCTTCGGATAGGTGCGAAGCACGCGGTATCGCTTTCCCTCGTAAACGAGGAATTTTTCGTCCCGGTAGTCCGCCGGATGCACGCTGAAGGTCGCGCTCGGCTTCATGCCCGCCGCGCTTGCCGTGTAGAACTCTCTTCGGCTCACGCCGCCGACAGAGGCCAGCACGACGCGTCCCTCGTCCTTGTTGTACCTCGCAAATCCCTTGCCTGACCGCGAAACGGTCTTGTCAAGCAGCTTGATCTCACATCTGCGCTTCACAGCTTTCCTCCCCGTTTCTGTGCGTCAGGCTGAGCTTGTTGACGATGGACTGGTAGCTCTCCATCTGCGCCTGTGCGATCGACGGTTCCTCCCAGGCCTCCTGTGCCTTGGCGTAGCACTTGATGGCCTGCGTCACAAGGCGGTTGTCTTCGCTCCTGGCGACGCAGACGGGCACGCCCGTGTCGACCATATCGGCACGGGCGGCCTCGATCACGTCCAGCAGATCATCGTCATACGCCTTGCTCGTCCGTCCTACCGCCGTGCGAACCCTGTCGATGATCGCCATAAGCTCCTCCTTACGCGCCGGTCACGGCCTTGACAAACGCCTTGCCCACAACCGGCTTGCCGTCAAAGATGCAGGTGCCGCGGTAGTCGATCGCGTTGCGGCGGAATCCGGAGATCGCGCTGGAAGCGACGGTGATCGGCGCGGCCATGTTGCCGTAGTACTGCTTGTAGTCGCCCAGGTAGATCGTGCCGTCCGCGACCTTCGCGCTGATGAGCACAGGATAGCCCATCACGGTGTACATGCCGTTGTCGCCGCGCACGATCGGCGCCTTTCCGTCGTCTCGGATCGGCTGAATGAGCGTCCAGAACGCCTTCTTGTTCATGAGCATCTTGGCGTTGCCGTCATACTCCGCCGGCAGCAGGCTGATGAGCTTGCAGACCTCCGCATACGTCGGCGCAGCGCCGGCAAACGTGACCATGTTGGTTCCCTCGCTCCAGCTGTTCGCCTTCTCGATGCCGGTCGGCTCGTTGGTGCCGGTGCCGTTGATGATCCAGTCCTCGATCTTGCGCACGCAGCCCTCGGACAGGATCGTGGTCAGCCAGTCCTCGAACGCGCTGATGCTCATCGCTTCAAGCTTCGCGCTGATGCTCATGAGCTTCATGACCTCGTAGCCGCCCAGGGTGACGGTGATCGGCTTGTCGTCGTCGTCCGTGCCCTCGGCATTCTCGGTATGGATCTTCGCCTCGGTGTAACCGTTCTCCACGAACAGGCTCAGGTTGCCCGGCACGTTGAGCAGCGTGATCTCCTCCATCATCGGCGCCAGCTTGATCATCTTGCGGATGATTTCGTTCTGCGTCTGCGTCGGAATCACGTGACCGGCGGAATCGCTCGCCGAGGACAGCGCGCGCTTTTCGATTTCCGCCTGCGCCATCACGCTCTGCTCGGCAGCCGTCAGCGTGCGGTTCTGCAGCGCGTGGTAAAACGCGCTGCGGTACTGTACCGTCTCAAAGACGGAGCCGCTGCTCGCTTCCGCGCCAGCGTTCTTGCGGCCGCCCGCCGTCGGGTTGAAGCTGCGCGCCTGCACATCTTCCTGCGTCACGCCTTCAAGCGTATCATCGCCGGCGATCTGATCAAGGATGCCCTGGCGGCGGCTCTGCGCGTCCATCAGGCTGCGCTTTTCCTCGGTCAGGTTCCTCACCTCTTCTTCCAGCGCGTCGATGTCCGCGCCGTCCTGGTCAAGCAGTCCGCGGATTTCGATCAGACGGGCATTGATTTCAGCAATCCTTCCCATGGTTCATTCCTCCGTTTCTGTGTCGATCATCAGTTTCAGAATGCGTATGCGCCGCAAGAGTCGCTCCGCTCTCGTCCGTTCGATCACTCCGTCTACATAGGACCGTGCGCTGATTTCGGTATCGTCGTTCGCCGGCATGGAAACCGCCGAAACGTCGTAAACCTTCGAGATTTTGGTGATGGTGCGCGTATGGGTCTGATTGTCATAGCTCTCCTCGCGCACCTTGAACCCCCAGCTCATCCTCGTGACAAGCTGTGCGTGGATATCCTCGTGCATCTCCCTCGCTGCGCTGGACATGGAAAGATCAGCGTCGACCACAAGGCCGTGCGCGTCCGGCGTCAGCTTGAGCGATCCGTTGCTCGTTCTCGCCAGAACGCGCCCACTGTGGTCATACTGCATGATGACGTCGCTCATGTCGGCGTCGTCAAGCGCCCGGCTGTCAATGACCTCGTAGTATTTTACGCCGTTACTCTCAAACAGCAGGTACGGCACGTCGAAGGTCGTCGCGTATCCGTGCGCCCGATAGCTCTTTTTCTCTCCTTCCGGCACGACCGCCGTCATGGCGCTCATGCTCCTGTATTCCCGATCGTCATGCCTGACCGGCATTTTCGTTCCCTCCGTTCGTCTGCACATTCTGCTCGTCATTCTTCTCGATCGTCCCTGCGTCCGGCGTGTTCTTCTCCCGATCCGCGCTGTTGACGTATTCTCCTCGGATAAACCGCCTGTCCCCGCCCTCGATGTGCGGGAGCTGCCAGATATCACATACGTCGTTCTGGCTCAGGATGCCGCGGTCGAAGAGCTGCTGACTGACCTGCAGCTTGGCCGTCGTGCTGGCATATTGCAGGCGGTTTGCGCTGAACATGATCTCGTTTCCGAACGCGATTTCTCGCTCCGAAAACGTCATGTTCGTCATCGTCAGTCCGAGCTGAACGGCAAACGGCTCGATCTTTCCCTCATACCAGGCGTTGGCCGTCTTCTCATCGAACTTGTTCTGCAAGATGTCGGTGTTCGTGCCGAAGTAGCTATTGACGTTGTCGTCGATCATGCGCATCTGCTCGGCGTCGATGATGAACGGCTTGCTCATGATCTCCTTGACGTCTGCGTACTTGGCGTCCACCAGCAGAACGCCGCCGTTGTTGTCCATGGACAGGTTGCTCTTGCGGAAATTCTCCCGCTCCTCATTGAGCGTCTTGTCCTTGTACGCCTGGGCAAGCCTGGCGATGAACCGAACCGCCGCGCCCATCTTCACGCCCTCGATCATGCCCTGATTCTGCATGTTGATTGCCTGGAGCGTCGGGTTGACGACCTCCGCGTTGCTCTCGCCGAAGATGTCGTCCCGCATCTGCATCTGCGTCATGACGCCGG
This sequence comes from Candidatus Ventricola sp., assembly GCA_051883755.1. Taxonomy (GTDB): domain Bacteria; phylum Bacillota; class Clostridia; order Christensenellales; family Aristaeellaceae; genus Ventricola. Next base: position 15,991 of record JBJEUI010000219.1, on the reverse strand, counting down.
CGCGGTCAAACTCGATCGCAGCACGCTGTCCGTTGGCAAACGTATAGCGCAGGTACGGCTCGCCGCCAACGTTCACCAGCTCCACGCGATTAGGCGCCAGCGGGTAATAGCCGGAAATCTCGCCGAACTCGTTCTCGATCGGCACGATGAATGCGTTGTTCGTGCAGGCATACAGCGTCGCGATCCTGTAGAGGAACTGGCTCGTATTCATAAACCGGTTTGGCTTGTAGCACAGCGTGCGTTTCAGGCGCTCATTCCGGCTTCCGACGATCTCCGGCTTGAGCTTGCTGGCGTGCGTGGCGAATGCGTGAATGGCTGCGCGCGTCTGCATCGCCTCGTATACGCCGCCCTCGAAGCTCGTGAAAACCGGCTGATAGGCCGTCAGCGTCTTGAAGTATCCCTGCACGGCCTTCTCTGCCCTTTCAGGACGCCTAAAGACGCTCTCAAGAATTCCCATGGTTTCACCTCGTCTCGTTCAGGTTGACGTATTCCTCCCGATGATCGCGCAGCGTCTTGTATGCGCACAGCATGGAGACAGTACCGTCAATGCGTTTGCGCTGGTCGAGCGATTTGACCGGCTGAATGTTTCCGTTGATGTCCACCTTGATCTCCGTATTGGCAAAGCACATCTTGTCAATCGGGTTGTTCTGGTACACGACCCTGTGCGCCTGCAGATCGGCCTTGAGCTCCTTCATCGGGTCGCTCAGCGAGTAGATGCCCTGTCGCACAGGAATCATGCTCTTTGCGCCAAACGCCTGCTTGAATCGTGAAAGCAGCGAATCGTCGATGTGCCATGGATCATAGCCGATAAACAGCGTGTACAGATCGTGTTCCTCCCGCATCTCGGAGAACCAGTCAAAGAAGCAGCTCTTGTCCACCTTGTTTCCCGGCCAGGTTCGCATCAGTCCCTGCTTGACCCACAGGTCGTAAGGCATGTTGTCGCGCTCGCGCCGAAGTCCGGTGCGCTCGATCTGCTCAAGCACGCTCTCCGGGATCCAGTACATGCTCTGCGTGTAGATCTTCGGGTCGTCCGGTCGCTGCATCATCACGCGGGCGCTGTTCAGGTCCGTCGTGTCCGCGGCGTCAAACCCTCCGATCGCATAGTCAAATTCCCGGATGTCAAAGGTTTCGTCATTGTCAAGCTCTTCCCATCTCAGCCAGGCGCTTGCGCCCGTCTGCTTGAGGTTAAAGTCCTTGACCATGACCGTCGGCTTGAATGCGTCGTCGGCGATCGCCTTCTTCACGCAGTCGCGAAGGAACTCGACGCTCTTGATCGTTCCAAGCCCCGGATTCGCCTTGATCCAGCAGCGTTCATCCGTCCACTCGTCAGGATCGTCCAGCTCATAGATGAACGCAAAAAAACGAGGATCGTCGATCTTCTCATCGAGTACCCCGCATGCGTATTCGTATTGGCTGTCATAGATATTGTCCCGAACAAATCCGTTCGTGGTGATGCAGAAGAGAAGCGGCTGCTCTCTGGCGCTCATGGACTGCTTCATCAGGTCGTACAGGTCGCGGTTTTTGATCGCTGCCAGCTCGTCGATGACCACGCCGCTCGCATTAAGGCCGTCCAGGCTGTTGGAATTGCTGGCCAGGGCCTTGATAATGCCCATGTTGTACGGGAAGTACAGATCCGCGACGCGCTTTCTGATGTGGCGACTCAGATGCGGGCTTCTTCTCACCATCGCCCAGGCTGCGTTAAAGCCCAGCTTGGCCTGGTCCAGCTTTGTCGCGACGTTGTAGACCTGCGGTGCGCCTTCCCCGTCGTTGATCAGCAGATCCAGCTCGACTGCCGCCATCTCCGTGGTTTTTCCGTTTTTTCGTCCCTCGATCGTCAGGCATTCCTGGCATTGCCTGAGGCCGTAGTCGTCCACAAACCCGAAGACCGCCTCAAACTTCGCCCGCTGGAACAGCTCAAAGTGAAGCGGCTTTCCGCTCTCCGGCTGGATGCAGAAGCGCTCCATGAAACCGATATGCTTGTCCGCCACCGTCTGGTCGTAGTGCCATTGTCCAGGGTTGTAAAGCCAGTAGAGCAGCCGGCGGTACTGCTGCTTGATTCTCTTCGGCGCGGCGATCTTGCCATCCAGCACAGACGTCGCATAATACTCAAGCGCGCTCAATCAACCGGGTCCGCGCCCTGAGATGTAGCTGAGCAGAGGATCATCGCCGCCGTTTTTCTTCTCCCCGCTATCAGGCATCATCTCGTAGAGCTGCTTCATCGTCGTATTGAAATTCTTGATCATCGTGTTGTAAATATCCACCTCGGGCGTCTTCTTCGTTCCTCCCTGATCGCGTCCATTCTGGTATTCATCCGAATATCCGTTCTCATTGATGATCTTCTGCAATTCCCGCAGCGATACGGCCATGAACGCAGCGTTCTGTATTAATTCCTGCTGAAAACCCTTCGCATTTTCGCCTTTCAGTCCGAAAATTTTGTTCAGTCGTTTGATCTCGCAGTTAATGAGGATTTCTTTCGACTTCTCGCTCTTACTCGCCATATATACACCCCCTAACGCGCGTTCTACGCGCTACTATTCATGCTGCTCCGCCACGGTCTACGGCCTCCTCCTCAAATACTTTGAATAGGGGGAGTTATTAAACATCCGGATCATATTCTCGGAAATACTTTGTGATCGCCTTTCGAGCCTGCTCCTTATCCGTCCTCTTGTCATCGGTCGCTGCGCGCTCCATGCACGTCTGCATATCCTCATCGATGTGCACCATCGTTGCCCTTGGGAAGCTGACGCGCATCAGCTCTCTGTCCTGCTTCTTCGGCAGCCCGGCAGAGATCCACGTCGTTCCGATTCCGTGTCCTCCATCTCTGACCAGCTTGTACACCGCATCACGGACAGATAAAGCAAAAGGCAGATAGTCCGCTATGCTTTGCGAATCATCTGCCATATTGATTAAACCTGTGAAGCAGTACATGATGCGGTCGATGTCCACAACCACGTCCATGTGCTGCATGTGCTCTTTGATGTATCTGCTTTTCCCGCTGGCCGGCGCGCCCCATACAATGACCACTGCACCGACCGGCCGAGGATTGCCATTCGCGTCAAACCTGACCCGCTTGTCGCTCTCGCGCACCGGCTTTCCTCGCCTGAGGTTTTTATTTTTCTCATGTTCGAGGATGTGGCAATCCCTGCAGAGCAGCTCAAGGTTGTCCCATCCAAAGACGATCTGAGGATCGTTGATGTTCTGAGGCGTCAGCGCCTTTTTGTGATGGACCTCTTCGCCAGGCGCGCCGCATCGTTCGCAGATTCCGTTCGCGTAGGAGAAATACGCATCCCGGCAGCTGCGCCATGTCTTGCTGTTGTAAAGCGCTCTGGCGAACGGCGCAGCCATGATCTCACCTCTTCAAAATCCAAATCGATTTCGATTTTGCATAAGAAAAGCGCCGCCGATTTGCTCGTGGCGCTTATGCTCACCATAATGATAACACAGGGTAAATCGTACGTCAAGTATGATACATCGATCAATCGTCAGGAAAATCACTGTTCTGGATCGCCGCTCTGTTGAGAAAGTGCGTGAACCCAACGAGATCAGTGTAGTATTCTTCCAGTCCAGGATATAGTTTGTCAGTCATAGAAAGCATGGCCATCATCATGGCCGTCAGCTCTTCCGTCCAATCCATTCCGTTTTTAAGCTCCAGCACGACGCCCGGATCGATGCGATCCTCCGGATTCCTGTATGCGTTCATGATGTGGTACGCATAGACTTTTGCCTTTTCCTCAAGTGTCATCTCTTTCACTCCTTTTATCACATTCACTGTATAATTCTATGAAGCTCGCCTCGCCGCCCGCTCATTTCCGTTTTTCCTTTTTATCCTCTATCTTTTCTCCTCCTGCATTCTCCCAGGTTTTCGTCCAGCTTCCGCACACGTCATCTGCAATGTGGTTGCATCCATAAAACAAAGCATCCGTATCAATAGTTGATAACAACCTTGATCGCTCTCACCAGCATCTGCATGATGACCTCGTTGACATGTCTGTCTCTGGTGTACTGCGCATAGAGATTTGTTCGTCCTGCGTCGTAGCATGAGGACATAAACTCGATTGACAGATAATCCTCGCGCTGCGGGAAATCTCCATGCTCCGTAACCTCATAATCGAGCATCTCGTGCATCAGCTCTCTGACGCGCTCATCCGCATCATCTGCTTTGTGCAGATGTTTACGCATCGTGTCGATAAAGAGCAGCTTGTCCTGATAGGTGTAATTTTTGCTCGTCCCATCAGTAAACTTTTGAAACGCCTTCAGGACCAGCTCATCAAAGTCATATGGAATATGATCCGTATCGATCTCCAGGTAGCTGCTAAACTTGACCTTCATTTCCTCTTCCTCCTCTGCTCCGCCGCCTTCTGCGCGGCCCTCTGTCCGTACCTTTTTCCGTTCTCCGTCCGATTCTGCCGCGTGACGCTCATCGCGACCGGCGCGGCCTTGCACGGCCTGCTGCTTGCCTTCGGCTCATAGCCCAGGACGAAGCCCTGCACGCTCTTCTTGCGCTCCTCCACGTCCACGCCGATGTACCTGCGCGTGACCTCGACGCTTGCGTGGTTGAACCACTGCCTCAGAATCTCGAGGTCGTGATTCTTCTTGTAATGCCAGTAACCAAAGGTCTTCCTCAGCGTATGGCAGCCGATCGACCCGCGCAGGCCGAACCTGTCGGCGATCTTCTGCATGTCGTCGTAGGCCGTCCTGGTCTCGATCGGCTTGACGCTTCCGTCCCTCCTGCGGTTCCGGCTGGGGAACAGGTAGTCCTCGTCGTCCATGCCGGCCGTCCGGTCGGCGATCACGCGCTGAAGGATCGTCGCGATCGGCAGCACCTGCTCCTTCTCCGTCTTCTCCTCGATGAGGATGATCTCCTCGCCGCGCACATGACCGGCCTTGAGCCGCACGAGGTCGGACACGCGCAGGCCAGTGTAGATGCCGACCATGAACATCAGGTAAATCCGGCGCCAGTGCCAGTCCTCCTCGCTCTCCAGAACCTCCTGAATCTCGCGAAGCTTGTCAGGGTTTTTGATCGTCTGAACCTTTTTGATACGGACTGCACCTCCTTATCCCTTTATACTATCCAGCACCTTCCTGTGATACTGGATCCGCTTTTTGATCCTCTGCAGCTCCTTAGGATCCGTACACTCCGCCAGCGCCTCCTGATTCTCCCGGATCATCATCTCGGCGCACGCGATCCTGTCCGCGTCCCTCATCTTCGGGCGTCCCTGGCTCCCGGTCTTCACGGTCTTCCCGTCCTCCACTCTCCTGTCGAAGGCCCGCATGCAGTGATAGCTGCAGAACAGCTTTTGTCTCCCGTTCACGCTGCGATTGTAGGCGTGCTCCGTCGTGTGCTCAAACCGCGCTCCGCACTCCGCGCATTTATCCGTGTACAGGCCGATGTTTTTGTGGATCGTCGGCCTGTCCTTCGCCTCGAATCCGCCCGTGAGCAGGCCATGCGGAAGGCTGTCGTATACGTCCAGGCTCCGGCTCATGTACTTGCGCTTAAATTCAGGGTTAAGGCTCGCCATGCTCCTCATCTCCCTCGTATTGCCAGCTGTCGTGATCATCTGTCATGATGCACGACGCGCACGGCTCCTCCTTGACGTTGACATGCTGGTGACGGCACACGCCGCAGTCTCCGCGCGCCTTGATCCGCAGCACCATGAGTTCCTCGCTCAGCCGATCGTTTTCCGCGAGCAGCGCATCGATCATGTCTGCCGCGTCGATGCCGATTCCGTCGATATTGCATGATGTCCATACATCCTTGCCAAGGACCTGTCTTGTTACCTCGTCAAGCTCCTCAACCGTGCAGTACGCGCATGCTTGCCCATCGCATTCCATGCCTGGCTTGCTCGTGCACCTCAGCGCGCGCACGATATCCTCCGCCTTTTTTCGATCGATCATGTGCTCCTCCTGTCGTAATCGCTCATCCGGATCAGTCCTCGCTCCGCGGCCAGCAGCGCCGCGCGTGTGACGTACTCGTCCCGCCGCCTGCTGACCGTCTGCCTGTCCACGCCGAGCTGCCTGGCGATCTCTCCAGGCCGCATGCCATCCGTGTACAGCAGCCTGGCCACAGTCTGCGTCTCCGTCCCGGAAAACGCCTTGTCAAGCAGGATCGCCACCTGCGCCCATTTTCTGCGCACCTCCAGCATCCGCTCCGCATCCAGCACGCTCAGCGCGCCGTCCTGCACGCGGTTGGAGGGCCCTCCCGGTTTTCCTCCGGCACCGTCAAGCGCAGGCGATTTCAGGCTGTGTGCATCCTCCATCCTCCTCCTCATCGCCTCCTCGGCGGCTATGAATGCGCGGATGGGCTGTGCGTGCAGCTCTCTCTCGATCCTGGCATAGAGCGCCCTGGGAATCCCCTGCAAATGCTCACCTCCTCACATCTCGTCAAAATCGACAATCGCCGGCATGTACGTCTCCCGCCTTTCCTCCGGCGTGTATCGCTGCATCGGTCCTTCCCGGCTCTCCCTGGGCCGTTTCGGACGTCCGAAGCGCTGCCAGTCCTCCAGCAGCCGGATCATGTAGCCGATCGGGTTGCTGTCCGCGTTGAGATAAGCCTTGTGGATCGCGTCCAGGATGTCGCCTGTCGCATACCCCGTCTCCACGATTTTTTTAAGCCCGTCCGCCTCCCTGTCATCGGCATCCTTGCCCCACGTCCTGCGCCATTGGGCTTTGATCTCGTCAAGTGAGGATGACAGGGTTTTGTTTGCGTATGCGTTTTGGTTACGGTATGAGTATACGTTTGGAGTAATGTCCGGCACGTTACCAGGTACGTTACCCGTCACGTTACCCGTCACGTTACACGGCACGTTACCAGTCACGTTACACGGCACGTTACCCGTTTTATACGTGCAAAAACCGTCAATATTCTGTTGGTATCCTGTGGATAACTCGTCTGCATCAAAGTAATGCATCCTGTATTCCGGTGCCTTCTGGTTCTTCTTTCCCGGATTGTACTCGATCAGGCCGCGCTGCTTGAGGCGGTTCCTCGCGTCGATCAGGGCGTCCTCGCCGAATGGTACGTGAGATAGCAACGCCTTGTTCGGCACGCTGATAAACTCGCCCGGCCAGTCAGCCCCGCTTGCATAGGTCTGATTGATGTAGTCCATCAATCCAAACCACAGAAGCCGTTCGCTGCTGCCTAGGCAATTTATGTTTGCGAACCGATGAAAAGCGTTGATCTCGCGCACATAGTTGACGTATGCCATATACGTCCTCCTCAGTGGTCGATGATTGTCCTCCTGCGCGCGTATTCGCGCCGCCTGTGCCGCTCGAGGATGGCAAATTCCTCCTCGCTGGGCATCGCCGCATGACGAAGCGCCTCCGGAACGTCCATAAGCTGCGTGCGCAGCGTGCTGCGCGCCTGGGCATACCGCTCCAGGCACCGGCTTACGCTGTCCTCATAGTTGTGCAGATGCTTGTCCGGCGTGTCCACGCGGCGCACGAATTTGAGCATTGCCCGCTGTCCCTCAAGAAGCGGCGGGTTCTCGTTGGGCACGCTGCCGTCCATCACCGCGTGCTGGATGGGATACTGCACCATGCTCAGCACGCGGCACAGCAGATTCCGCCTGTTCTCCTCGTCGCCGCGCACCACCTCGCAAAAGTACATATCGCGCAGATCGGCGTCCATGGCGACGATGATTTCTCCCTTGTAGACCATCTTATCCTCCTTTCCGTATGCAGTCGCCAGCCCTGGGTATATCCCGGGCTTTGGTTGCAGTTTCGATCTCCGGTAATTCCGGATCTGGCGGGAGACCCGGGCATCGGGCCCGGACGCCGCAAGGGGCCAGCGGCGCGCGTCCTGCGTCTCCCGTAAAATGCGCGGTTTCCCGCGCTTACAGGGCCAACTTAAAGCATCCGTCGTCCGGAGCGCGATCTGCTCGGATGCTGTCCACGACGTCCTGCGTGTCCATCGCCCACTTGAGGACAAGATTGATGTTGGTGCTGTACCGCTCAAGCTCCGCGTCGCTGCGCGTCGCAAAGAAATCCTTTGCATACGGCGCGGAAAACAGCGCGCCCAGCAGCGCGGCGCAGGCGTCGCAGAACGGCACGACGGCCAGCGGATCGCGCGCGTCCTCCTGATCTGCGCGCAGCGCGTCCAGCTCCTCGCGCATCGCCTCGTTGTCGGCCTTGATCTCCTCGTAGTCTGCCGGCAGCACCTCGCGCTCGATCGTCACCGTATCCGGCTCTCTGGCCATCAGCTCGGCGACGTGCTCGCGCTCCCGGTTGAGCATATTGGTCAGGCGCTCCTGATCGCGGCGTTCCGCCTTGATCTGTTCTTCTGCGCGCTCTGCTCGCTTGTAGAGCTTGTCCGCGCGCTCCATCTGCTCCATGGTGCTCTTGCGCGCCTCGTCCCGCTCCGCAATCAGCCGCTTGATCTCGCTGACGCTCTTGTCCTCCACCTGATTATCCTGGGCGAACTGCTCGCGATCCTCCTCCGGCACGGAGAGCAGCGCGAGGATCTTGGTGTACGGCAGGTCGAGCAGCATGCTCTCCCCGCTCACCTGCTCGGCGATGCGCATGTAGTTCTCCGCCGTGCCCTGGGAAAAGTTGACCTTGTCGCGAATCCAGTCCCCCCACTCGCCGTGCGCGAGCTGGCCCTTCGCCTCTCTCAGCGCCTGGCCGATGATCACGATGCTCCGGCCCATCGTGCGCTTCTGCGCCAGAATCTCCGCCTCGATCTCGATCAGGCTGCGCGCAGGGCTTGTCCCCTGCATGGTTGTCATTGCGTTGTCCATCTTTGCCACCTCTCTTTTGATTGTGGAGCGGGCGACGGGTGTCGAACCCGCGTCCCCGGCTTGGAAGGCCGGTGCTCTGCCGTTGAGCTACGCCCGCATAGCGGACCGGCGATACTGTGCTTTGCACGCGGAACAGCGATACATTGTCATCGATGTTGCGTCTGCCGATCCGCTTATGTAATTGTGGGATCGTACATCCGGCAAATCCTCCTCTCGCGCGCCGGATCGCGCTCATGACGCACTCGCCTTCCCCTATGGGGAAGGTGCCCGAAGGGCGGATGAGGTCCGTCCCGCAGGACTGCCCGTCTTTCCGGGCTGACAGAACTCAATAACCTTTTCGCACGGCTGCTCCGTGCTGGTGGCAGACGCCGGATTCGAACCGGCCTGCTGGGCGTAAGGTGCTGCGCGTCAAATGGATATGATGATCACGGGAGGCGGGAAAAACCCATATCAGGAAAGAGGAGAAACTTTATGCCCGACCGCATGCTCCTTCAGCGTCTGCCATAATGCCTTCCCCTTCTTAGGAAGGTGCCCCGTAAGGGGCGGATGAGGTTGATTCCTCCGGATGAGCGCCGCAGGTTTGGCACATCCTGCTGTTGATCACAAGAGGGTACTCCTTTCTGTTTTTGTGTTGTCGGCGCCCATCCGGAGGGAATGGCTTATCCCATGCCCTCGACAAAGCGGATAAACGGAATCCGCGGGATCTTCGTGCGCGTGCCGACCACCGTCACCGGGAAGCCCAGCTTCTCCGGATCGCTCCTGGCCATCAGGCGGATATAGTGCGGATCGCAGCCAATCACCGGCGCGGCCTCTGCCGGCGTGATCATCAGCTTGTCCAGCGTCTTGAGCGCTTCCAGCGCTTCCACATGCCTCTCCATTGTGCCACCTTGCCTTTCTTATCTCGTCAGCAGCATCGTCATGACGATCAGCCACGACACCGCCATGTAGACAGACAGCCTGATTCCCTGGTGCTCCATCCTTATTCCTCCTCGTCCTCCGGCAGCGCCTCGCCGAACACACGCGCATGCCACCTGCGCGCCTTGTAGGCGCGGATGCCGTCCACGCTCTCCGGGTCCGTCGCCCCGATCGCCCGGAGCGCGTCCAGCAGGTTGAGCACGTCGGCCGCCTCCTCGTTGACGCATGCGATGGCCTGATACGGCGTCACCGGCGTCGTCCCGGCCATCGCGCGCCGGAGCTTGAGCGCCGCCTGCGCCAGCTCCGCGCATTCCTCGGCGCACTGGCACAGGATTTCCTCCGCCGGCAGCTTCCCGGCGATCTCGCTGATGATGCTCATGCAGCATCTCTCCTTTCTTGCCTTCCCCTTCTTAGGAAGGTGGCACGGCGTATGCCGCGTCTCACCTCTCCTGCCTTCCCCTCTGGGGAAGGCGGCACGGCGTATGCCGCGTCTCACCTCTCCTGCCTTCCCCTTCTTAGGAAGGTGGCACGGCGTATGCCGTGACGGATGAGGTTTAAGCGCTCTTCTCCGTCTTCTTATCCAAACCGCCCAGATCATAGGCGGACTGGACAAGACGCAGCATATATTTCTGCGCCTCAGCATCTTCATCGGTCATGGCCTTCACGGCCTCGCAAATAAACATCAGATTTGCTTCTTTCTTGTTCTCCATATTCTTCCTCCTTTCTTGTTGTGATCGGTCCAGACTTCCCAGTCCGTCGCCGTCAGGTCCTCTACCGTCGGATTCCATCCATACTTGTAATCCGGCTTTGTAAGTGAGGAGTACAAAACCGCAACTTCAAGCATAAATCCTTCAAAATCCGGTCTAACCAGAATCTTGGAAACCTCGGTAAACGGCCTGCAAATCACGCCGCTTGACTTTTTCGCCTCTGCCAGGGCTTCATAGATGTTCATCCACTCACCTCCCGCCTGGTTTCTTGCGTTGGTTCTGCTCAGCGCTCACGCGCTCTTCTCCGTCTTCTCGTCCAGCCGGCCCTGCTCATAGGCGGCGTAGACCATGTGCAGCATGATGCTCTGCGCGAGGATGTCTTCCTCGGTCTGGGCCTTCACGGCCTCGCAGATATGCATCAGCTTCGATTCTCTCGTGTCCTCCATGTTCATCCTCCTTTCTGTTGTCCGCCCTCCGGATCTCTGATATAATGAAAAGTCAGAGAGGAGGAGTTATTTGTGCATTTGAATTATGATTGTCTGCGATGCGTTCTGATCTCGCTGGAAAAGAATCTGAGCATTGTCGGTGACGATGGAGAACTCTCATTCCAGCCTTACAGCCTTCAGGATTTGATGGCCGATCCAGACGTTGGCTGCTATCCGCTTGAGGATGTTTTCTATGCCGTCCATAACCTGTCTCAGGCAGGCTACATATCGGCTTCCATCGGGTACGATATCGGAATGGATGATTACTGCTTTATCAGCGATATTACCTACGATGGACACATGTTCCTCAGAAGCATTGCCGATGAGACGATCTGGACCATGGTCAAGAAGAGGTTCGGCCCGGTGATTACGGCGTCACTTCCCTTGATTCAGCAGATCGCCGGTAAACTGATCCTGAACAAGCTCGGCCTGTCTTCCTGAATGGGAGGTACTGCTCAATTTGATAATGAGCAGGCTCCTTGACCGTGATGCCGATCCTGTTATCGATTCGGATGGAAAACGACTTGAGATGCTCGATCTCCTTGCCGTTAATCACTACGCGATAGCGTAAGCCGTCCTGATAGATTTCGATTACCGGGTTTTCTTTCTCTTGAGTGTCCACGAGTTCACCTCCCGCCTTGTCTAATGAGCATGTCGGCTCATCTATTTGAGTTTGTATGCTCATTATAAGATGGACGCGAATAATTGTCAACCCATTTTTTGAAATTTTTGAGTTGCACAGCTCATATTTTCGTGATATAATCTTTGACAAGGAGGTGAAACCATTGGGAACTATAGGTTCAAGAGTAAAAGAGCTTAGAGAAAGCTTGAATCTATCTCAAACAGTATTCGGTGATAGAATTGGCGTATCACGTGATGTTGTGAATAATCTCGAGAGAGATAGAGTTAACATTACTGATGATCGACTTATTCTGATCTCCAAGACCTACGGCGTGCGGTACGAATGGCTGAAGACCGGCGAGGAGCCGATGTATCCGCCGGAGACGGACGATCTGCTCGTCAAGGTGGCCAAGGTCATGGAGGGTCAGAGCGAAGCAAAGCGACAGCTGGTCGAGCTCATCTGTGATCTGCCGGACGAGCTGCTCGATCAGCTCGTCGAGTTCTACAAGTGGAAGATCGACCAAAAAAAGAAATGACCCGGAAATCCGGGCCATTTCTTTTATAAATACAACTTTTTGTATTCCATTATCCGAATGAATCTGATACAATGTATCATCATAAATAGATTGTGGTGATAAAATGAAACGCGTATCATTGATTCTGTTGGTGTCTTGCCTGATCTTTTCCCCATTGTCTGCGTTGTCTTCTGACAACAGCATTCCAAGTCCGGATGATTATAGCGGATCTACACTAAGAAAAATCTATGAACCGTACAATTATGATCTGGCAAAGCGCTCGCCTACACTGTATAAAGGTACTGGCGTTTATATTTCTGGTACGGTGCTATTCTATGATATTTTTGATGATGGATACGGTTACGCAATCGTAATGTGTGATAGTGACGCATCAAAAATGATTTACATTACGCTGCCTGATGGCTGTCTTGGCGAAAGCGGCATTAACTTCGGCGATGATGTGGAAGTGTATGGATCAGCTTATGGGATTGCAGATTTCGGCCTATACTATCCATTGGTACTTACGACCATGCAGATCGTAAACCATGGTGAAGAAGGATTGTATACACACGAATACAGTATCGAGGAAACACCACAAGTTGAGACTTACCAGTTTGCCAGAACAAAGAAAGGTGCAAATCTTCGCGCAGAGCCGAGCGCTGATAGCGAGAAGGTAGCGTCCGTCAAGCAGGGAGAGCGCCTTAAAGTCATCAAAGCAAATTATACGGATGGATGGCATCAGGTTGAGTATCGCGATCAGGAATGCTTTATCTCCGCAAAGCTGGTCGAGCTGAAATAATAAAACGATCCCCTGGATTCGGGGGATCGTTGATTTATGTCGTGATTACTTCCTCAGCTTCTGCGACAGCCTGTACATGTCCGCAACGTTCTGCGGGTCAAATCCCTGCTGCGCCTGCTCGACAACCTCCGACTCCGTCTGGCGCTGCGCTCTGCGCCTGCCTGCGCCGGTCTCCGCATCGTGCGGTGGATCGTCCGTCGGCGTGGTCGTCTCGGCGCGCATCAGCTTGTCCTCGATCCGCTCAAGCACGGCCAGCTGCTTTGCCTGTACCTCTTTGCTCTCGATCAGCTGCGCCGTCACGCCGTCCATCCATTCAAAGATGGCGCAATTCAGCAGCAGGACAAGGCCGACAGGCAGAAGAACGAGCGTAATGAAGTACGCCTTGAATATGGCGAGCGCACCGACGATCATGCAGATCCATCCGAACACCTTGCATACCAACGCCCAGTTGCTCATGCGATCCTTCATGGTGATCTCTCCTCCTGTGTGTGATAGCTCATTATAGAGCGCATGATCTGCTTACGTCAATATGCATGTGCGCATGTTTCACATCTTTTGCACAAAAATCTCAACCAGCGTCGTCGCGTAAATCCTCACCTTGCGCACATACTCGGCAGGCAGCGCGTCCAGCGCGTCAAGGATCGCCTGCTCGTCCGTGTCGTCGTTCAAAATCAAAATCGATTGTGATTTTCCCTTCTCATCATCCGGATTTGGTGATATACTTTTTGTAGGGGTCATCACTTGCGCGCACCGGTGCGCGCGGTGGCTGTACAGGTTGGCAGGTCTTGCGTTTTTCATCTTTGTCTCCTCCTGTCTCTCATGGTTCGATCGTATAACAGCGATCTGCGTTCAGTCAACGACGAAACGTGTTCGGATATTGTTTCAAACAATCCGGACAGAAAGGAGGATAATATGTTTCACCTGCACGTGTCCGCGTATATCAATGATCGGCTGAAGAAAAATAAGATGACCTACCGCGATCTGGCCGCGAAAAGCGGCGTGCCGCTCAGCACGATCTACGGCTACGCGCGCGGGCAGGTCAATAAGCCGGATGACGACGCGCTGATCCGCATCGCCAGTGCCTTCGGCGACGGCGAGGACGTGATCCGCCAGATGCGCATCGACTCGCTGCCGTCCACCACCGAGGAGAACATGATCTTCGCCGGGGCCAACGATCAGCAGCTGCTCGAGAAGCTCGTCCTGCTCATCCGCGAGAACTTTGTCGCCGTCATGGATGACTACGTCTCCTCCGAGGAGCGCCAGTATCGTGAGCGCCTGGCCACGGTGCAGGCCCAGTATGATAAGCTCATGGCCGACATGGAGCGCAGGTATACAGAGCGCATCGCGGCGGAGAAGGCCCATTATGACGAGCTGGCCCGTCAGACCGTGGCGCATGAGCGCGAGCTCAGAGAGCGGAACACATCCGGCAGGAATTATCTCAAGCGCCTGGCCAATCAGCGCCTGATCATCATTGTCATCATGGCCGTTGTCCTCTTTGCATCGATGTCCTATAATATCTATGCGTATCGTGCATTTGATATGGCGGACCCGACGAGGGGAATCTATCGCCAGAATTCGGAACAATAAAAAATCCCGGACCGCGCTGACTAACGATCCGGGCTGCGTCTATAAGCTTTGGTGGCACTCATGGACGGCTCATATATTATAGCATGGGCAGTCCGTCTTGTAAAGGAGGAACGCTCATGCTTTGCAGAAAATGCAAGAAATCAATCGACGACGATTCCGTCTTTTGCAAATACTGCGGAATCCGTCAGGAGATCAGGCGGTCGCGCCGGCAGCGGCCCAATGGATCAGGCACGGCCTATCGGCGCGGGAAAACCTGGACGGCCGTATACATCGCCGGATATATCGTCAAGAACGGAAAGCGCGTGCCGGATTCTGTGACGCTCGGAGGTTTCCCAACAAAATCGGAGGCGATGGACTTTGTCCCCGTCCTCAAGGCGTCGCATAAGATCCCAAAGGAGGAGCGCAACAAGGCGATGAATATCGCCAGACAGCAGCCGACGCTCACCGATGCCCTGACGTTTATCGAGGCATATCGGCGTAAATCTCCGACTGACGATATCACGTTCAAGGCCCTCTATGATCGCTGGTATCCGTTCTACGAGCAAAGATGCGACCGCAGCACGATGAACGGCCACCGGGCGGCCCTGGCCTACTTCCGCGAGCTTTGGAATGCGCCTTTCGCCTCCCTATCTGCGGATGACCTGCAGGACTGCATCGACGCCTGTCCGAAGGGACGGCGCACGCAGGAGAACATGAAGTCCCTCGGAAAGCGGCTCTATGAGTACGCCATCGGCCGCGCGATTGTCGATCGGGACTATGCGTCCTATATCTACATATCCCGTGAGGGAAATAAACCTCGCCCGGCCCTCAAGCCGGAGCACGTCGAGCTGATCCGCGGGCAGATCGGAAAGTATCCGTTCGCGGAGTACGTCTATTGCCATTGCTATCTGGGCTATCGCCCGAATGAGATGCTGCAGCTGATGAAGAATGCGTATCATAAGACGGACGATGTGGAGTACCTCATCGGCGGCTTTAAGACCGAGGCCGGCACGGATCGCGCCGTCACCATCGCCCCGCAGATCGCGCCGATCATCCGCCGGCTCGTCGAAGCGCCTGGCGTCTACATCTTTCCCGGGCCTGACGGCGAGATGATCGACGACGAATACTATCGGGAGAAGATCTTCTATCCTCTGCTTGCCCATCTGGGCATCCAGGAGCTGCCGAGCAAGGAGAAGCCCGCGACGTATGTCCCCTACTCATGCCGGCACTTTTTCTCCAACCTCCTCAAATACGCCGCCGGCGCTGACAAGGATAAGGCCGCGCTCATGGGTCATTCAGATTATGAGACGACCGTGCGCATCTATCAATCCGAGGACCTCAAGGCCATGCAGCGGATCACAGATTCTTTTTGATCCGTATTCACAGCATGTTCACAACATATCATCATTTTTTCCTTAAGAGTCAAGGGGGTTTCTGTTGGTTCGGGACCAAAAGGTCGCAGGTTCAAATCCTGTCACCTCGACCACAGAAA
>JBJEUI010000218.1:0-103127 GCA_051883755.1 Candidatus Ventricola sp. | reverse complement strand
TGCTAAAAGCCCATGTTTTGACTTGCAAAACATGGGCTTTGTCGACGGTCTGAGGCGTGACCATAAAGAGTCACGCCTTTTTTCTGTTTACTGTCCTGCGAGCGCCATCCTAAAGGGACGTCCCTTTTTCTGTGTGCAGGTCAGTCTCTGCAGTCAGCCAGACACTTGATCAGGCACGCGGTACCGGCGAACATCAGCGTAAAGAAGAAGATCAGCACGCCCGCGAGGATCGCCCCGATGACGGACGCCGCCGCGACGTCAATCAGCAGCAGCACCAGCGCAAGCAGAATGGTGCCCAGCGCGCCGGCGACGATCGCCCGCAGGTTGGTGCACAGGCAGGCGCACGCTTCCCGCTTTCCTGCCACAGCGATGGGCAGGATCAGCACGGCCAGATAGACGACAGCGATGATGAACGCCGCCCACAGGAACGACGTGGTCAGGTTCAGAACGCCCGTGATGCGCAGGAACGCCGCGATCACGCCGAGCAGCAGGCTGGCAATCAGCGCGGTCAGGCCACAGCGGCACCGGCAATTGCAGTCATGTCTTTCCATAGGTTTTCCACCTCCCCATGACAGCCTATGTGCCGGAAGGCGGGAGGGTGCAAAGCGGCTCTTCTCCAAAAAGGAAAGGCAGGAAAACAAGGGCAGCTTCCCCCGTTTTCCTGCCAAAGCATCTATAGAAAGGATGCGATCCGCCGGATACAGGCACAGCCGGCCCGTCACTCCTTGCAGAGTCCGCACACCTCGTCATATGTGCTGACGATCTCCGCCTCAGGCGCCGGCGTGGCCAGCGATACGATCACATCCGCAGCCAGCGCCGCAATAAATGCGGGCAGCAGCTCATAGATGGCGAACGCGCCGCCCAGGGGCGCAAGGCCGTATTTCCAGATGAAAACCATGGCGCCGCCGGTTATCATGCCCGCCATCGCGCCGGCACGGTTGGAGCGCTTCCAGAAGAGCGACAGGAGCATCACCGGGCCAAAGGCCGCGCCGAAGCCCGCCCACGCAAAGGAGACCACGCGGAAGACGGAGCTGTTCGGATTCCACGCCAGCAGCAGGCTGACCAGCGCAATGCCAATCACGGTCAGGCGAGCCAACAGCAGCGACTTCTTTTCGCTGAGCTTGACGCCCATGAACTCCACCGCAATGTCCTGAGACACGCTGGAAGCCGCCACCAGCAGCTGCGAATCTGCGGTGGACATGGTGGCTGCAAGAATACCCGCCAGAATGATGCCCGCGACAATGGCGAAGAACACGCCGTGGCCGCTCATCACATCTGCCAGCTTGATGATGATGGTCTCGCTTTCCGCGCTGCTGCCCAGCACGGGAACATAGCCCATGACCGATACGCTGTATCCGATGATGCCGATGAGCACGGCAACGCTCATGGACACCACCACCCACACGGTAGCGATGCGGCGGGAAACCTTGATTTCGTTCTTGTCGCGAATGGCCATAAAGCGCAGCAGAATATGCGGCATGCCGAAGTAGCCCAGGCCCCAGGCCAGCGTCGAGACGATGCTCAGTCCGCCGAAGCTGCCGGCTGTGCCCTCGCTCCAGTTGTAGCCCTGCGTCATGCTCAGGTAGCCGGGCAGCGCCTGCGCATTGGCGATCACATTGTCCATGCCTCCAGCCAGATTGATGCCGAAAAACACGATGACGATCAGCGCGACCGTCATAAAGATGGACTGAATGAGGTCGGTCATGGACACGGCCAGGAAGCCGCCCAGCACCGTGTAGCCGATGATGACGGCCGCGCCGATGAGCATGGCCACGTGGTATTCCAAGCCGAAGAGGCTGTTGAACAGCGTGCCCACGGCCTTGAAGCCGGAGGCGGTGTAGGGCACGAAGAACACGATGATGACCAGCGCAGCGATCATGGAGAGCAGATGGCGCCTGTCCCCATAGCGGCGCGAGAAGTAATCGGGCACCGTGATGGAGCCCAGCTGCTCCGTGTAGATGCGAAGGCGCTTGGACACCAGCAGGAAGTTGAGATAGGTACCCACAGCCAGGCCGATGAGCGTCCAGCTGACCTCCGCAACACCGGCGATATACGCCAGGCCCGGCAGGCCCATCAGCAGGTAGGAGCTCATGTCAGAGGCCTCCGCGCTCATGGCCGTCACCAGCGGGCCGAGCCTGCGGCCGCCGAGGTAGAACTCGCTCGTGGTGGACGAACTGCGCTTGGAAAATGCCACGCCAATGCCAATGGTCATGACAAGATACAGCACCATGGTGATTGCAATGATGATCTGAGAAGAAGGCATTGTCTTTTTCCTCCGTACGTTAATGAACGGAGTATAGCAGAAAAATGAATAGACGTAAATACAGAATCATGTATAGAATCAATACAATACGGTTTTGCGATTGATATTCAATATTTTGTTGTATAATAAGGATATTCAATATAGACGCATCCCTTAACTTCTATTTATTCTGAAGGATGAATTTTTCTGAAGCCCGCCAGAAAGATCGGAATCATCTGATCTGCGTACTTGGAAAGCGCGTATTCTCCGCCGGAGAGGCACCAGTCGTACATCAGCGCGCGTTCAAACATGGCATAGGCCTTGACGATCTCGTTGACGGTCATGTCATCCCGAAGCTCACCCCGCTCCTGCCCGCTGCGGATCACCTGATTGAGCAGCTTGAAGTAGGTTCGGCTCCTGTCCAGCAGGTGCTTTTCGCCATGGGTGACCAGCTGTGCGGAGAGCAGCCGCGCCAGCAGTTCAATGGACACGCTGTTGTCAATCATGGAAAACAGCTCGTGGGACATCGTGATCAGCTTCTGCTCCGCAGCCATGTCATTGGGAAGAGCCGTCCGCAGCTTCTCGTATTTATCATCGAAGATCATCGACAGCGAGCCAAGCAGGTCATCCTTGCCGCTGAAATAATGGTAAAACGAGCCCTTCGAGGTTTCGGAAGCAAAGACGATATCCTCTACGGTGGTGTTGTCATACCCCTGCTCGTAAAAAAGCTTCCACGCCGCCGCAACGATGCGGCCCTTTGTATTCCGCCCGGATTTTCTCGGCATAGCCATCCCTCCCTGTGAACCGATGATATCTCATATTGATCCTCGGCTACTTTGCTAAAGTATAGCATAAAAAATCTGGTTTGTATTCAGCTGCAGCAAAATGACAGCTATCTGCAATCGAGCTCAATAAAGGATAGCCTTAAGCCGTGACAAGCCAGCGATGATCTTTAGTGGGTACTATACTTCCCGCACGCTTTCACGCAAGAAAGCGAAAAGCTTGCGGGCTGAACGATTCCGTATTCATTTCAAAAAACTGATCGATGCTTAGCCGATCAGCGCTTAATATAAAGAAAAAGTCCGTTAAGCTCGGACTTCTTTGTATGGAAATGTGAATAAACACATTGATATTTTCACGTAGCGGGACTCGAACCCGCAGCCTCCTCTTTCTTACAGAGGTGCTCTATCCGTTGAGCTATACGTGCAAAAAATCGGATCCAAGACGGATCCGAAAAAATGGTGGAGCATACCGGATTCGAACCGGTGACCTCTACAATGCGAATGTAGCGCGCTACCAACTGTGCTAATGCCCCATATGCTTTTGTGCTTACTCAAGCGAAGAATATTATACCACATTCCGGGAAAAAAGCAAGAGGAGAATTGCTGGTCAGCCAAAAAGATTGCGCGTCTCTTTCCCGTCATTCCCAAGCCTGATCGAGCGTCACGCCCCTGAAGTAGTGCGTCACGATTTCCTCTGCCGTCTTTCCCGCCTTGGCCATCGCGTACGCGCCCCACTGGCTCATGCCCACGCCGTGGCCGTAGCCGCGTCCCTTCATCTTCACCTGATTGTCCTCCACGCGCAGGCTCTCCAGCAGGCAGGAGCGCATCTTCGTGGAGCCCAGCGCAATGCGCAGCGCGGGCGCGGAGACCTCGCGGCCGGAGACGATCAGCGTCTCGGCGCGTCCGCTCTCGCCGCGCTCTCCGATGGAAACGCTCGTCACCTCGGTGATCGGTGCGCCCGCATCCTTCATCGCCGCGATGACCTCCTCCGCCGTAAACGCCGCCTCCCAATGCGCGGCCTCGGGCGGCGCCTCGTCGTTTTCCATGCCCTTGACGCACTGCGTGTAGCCCGGCTCGTCCTTCTCGTAATCCAGGCCCTCCTTGGCGCGCGCCGTCAGCCCGCCGGAGTGCGCATGGAACCAGGCGTAGGGCAGCTCGCCGCCGGCATTGAGCACCAGACCGCGCGTCTCAGAAACCGCCTGCCGGATGCGCTCGTTCACGCCTGCCGCGTCGTAGGCCTGCGCCTCCTCGATATCCGTGGAGATGTCCGCACCCTCGTAGCGCGACTTTTTCTCCGTCACGAACTGCAGGACGAATGTCCGCGCGAGGATCGCCTGCGCCTTGAGCGCCTCCATCGGCCAGTCGCCCGCCATCTCGCCCGCGAGCACCGCCGGCAGATAGTCCTCCACGGAAAGCGCCTCCAGCTTTTCGTTTTTCACGTCATAGACGTGCAGAACCGGCACACCCTCGCCGTTGCGCTCAAGCCGTGCGGGCACCAGATCGGCCGCGGCCTTGCCCGGCGACGCGCTGGCTCTGGCCTGTGCTGCGGTGGTGTTCTGCGGCTTGGGCAGCGCAGGCGAATCCTTGCCGCTGCCGGCCGCGCAGCCCGTCATCGTCAGTGCCAACCACACAATCAGCAGAAAAAGCCCGGCCCTTTTCATGGCACATCATCTCCTTTTGCTCAGAGAGTATGTCCAAAGGCCGGGGAATTATGTAGAATCAGCCGTCGCACCACAGGAAGTTCATGAACATCGGCACCTGCTTTTCCCAGTCCGCCTCACAGTGACGGCCGCCGGGCTGGCCGTAGATGCGCGTGACTGCGCCCTTTTCCGCCATGCGCGCGGCCAGCTCGCCGTTGCGCGCAGCCATGGTGTCGTTGGTGTCCTGACGCGGATAGAGCTTGGAGCCGCCGCCCTCCTCCGTGCCCCAGGACAGGTACACGCGCGTGTCCGGCGACATCGGCGCATGCGCGATCTCCGCGCGGAAATCCTCCATGCACGGCTGGGTGGTGCTGGACAGGCACGCCGCCTTGGAGAACCAGGTGTTGTAGCGGATGACCGCGTACAGGCTCATCAGGCCGCCCATGCTCGAGCCGCCGATGGCCGTGCACTCGCGAAACGGGATCGTGCGGTAATCCCGGTCGATGACGGGCTTGAGCCCTTCAAGCATCCAGCGGATCGTCGCATCGCCCGTGCCCCTGATCTCACCGAGGAAGCCCTTCGTGAAGTGATACGGGCAGTATTCGACCAGGCGGTTGGTCATCGAGCAGGTCACACCCACGATGATCAGCTTCTTGCCCCACTGATCCAGGAATTCCTTAAGGCCCCAGCTCTTGCCGTAGGTCGCATCCGAATCAAAGAACAGGTTGTGGCCGTCAAAGAAGTACATCACCGGATAGCGTTCGCCGCTGGTCTCGTAATCGTCCGGCAGGTAAATATGCAGCGTCCGCATCTCACCCGCGGGCGTAAAGAGAATCTCTCGCTTTTGAATCATGTCGCCTATCTCCGTTTCCCTGGGGCCGCGCCCCGGAAGTTTTTCCTATCTTACCACAGGACGCCGGATTTGGCAAATGCGATGCAGCGCGTCCTTATCTTCTCCAATAATCCTTGTCCAGATTCCGGTACGCCAGCGCCTCCAGCAGATGCGCCTTCCCGATTTGCTCCTCACCCGCCAGGTCCGCAATCGTCCGCGCCACCTTCTGGATGCGGCTCACCGCGCGCATGGAAAGATGGTACTTCTCGCACGCCCGCTCCAGCAGCGCCCGGCAATCCTCACCCAGCGCGCAGACCTCATTCACCTGCCGCGCGGACAGCTCCGCGTTGCAGGCCACGTGCGTCCTGGCAGCGCGTTCCTGCTGGCGCGCCCTGGCTGCCTGCACGCGCGCACGGATGACGCTGGAGGGCTCCTCCTTCGCGCCTGCCGTGATCTCGCTGACCGGGAGCGCGGAGACCTCCAGCTGCATGTCAATGCGGTCCAGCAGCGGCCCGGAGATGCGCGAGAGATACCGCTCGATTTCGTGCGGCTTGCAGCGGCATTCCTGTGTCTTGGAGCCGTAGTGGCCGCAGGGGCACGGGTTCATCGCGGCGATGAGCATGGCCCGAGCGGGATACTTCGCCTGCGCGCTCACGCGCACGACGCTGACGAAGCCGTCCTCCAGCGGCTGGCGCATCGCCTCCAGCGCCGCGCGCTGGTACTCCGGCAGCTCGTCCAGAAACAGCACGCCGCCGTGCGCCAGGCTGATCTCGCCCGGCCTCGCCTTGCTGCCGCCGCCCACCAGCGCCACGGAGCTGACCGTGTGGTGCGGCGCGCGGAACGGGCGCTCGAGCATCAGACCCTCGCCCGCGCGCAGCGTGCCCGCCGCGCTGTGGATGCGCGTCACCTCCAGCGCCTCCTCGAGCGTCATATCCGGCAGGATCCCCGGCAGGCAGCGCGCCATCATCGTCTTGCCGCTGCCCGGCGGGCCGATCATCAGCACGTTGTGCCCGCCTGCCGCCGCGATTTCCAGCGCGCGCTTGGCGCTCCTCTGGCCGCGCACGTCGGCAAAGTCGTTCGCCGTCCGGTGCGTGCGCATCATCTGCGCGTAGGGCACGGCCTTTTCCGGCGCAATCTGCCGTACGCCGCGCAGAAAGTCAATCGCCTCCTGCAGATGCGTCACCGGCAGGATCTCCACGTCCTCCACGCAGGCGGCTACCCTCGCATTGTCTGCGGGCAGCAGCAGCCGCCTGATGCCGCAGCCCCGCGCCGCAATGGCCATCGAGAGCGCGCCGCGCACGCCGACCACGCCGCCTGTCAGCGAGAGCTCGCCCACGGCGGCAGTGTCCGCCAGCCCCGCGGCATCGAGCAGGCCCGCCGCCGCCAGGATCGCCAGCGCGATGGGCAGGTCGTAGGCCGGGCCTTCCTTCCTGATGTCCGCCGGGGCGAGGTTGACCGTCAGCCGCGCGACCGGGAACGAAAGACCGCAGGAGGCCATCGCCGCGCGTACGCGCTCCCGGCTCTCCTTCACAGCCGCGTCCGGCAGGCCGACGATCTCAAACATCGGCAGGCCGTCCGCGCTGAACGCCTCGACCGTCACGCGGTAGCCCTCAATGCCCGCAAGGCCCATGCTGTGTACGCTGGCAAGCATATGCACCCTCCTTCATCTGTTTCCAAATCGCCATGATTACAGCAGGCCGTAAAGGCGATAGAGATCCAGCATCGCCCTGAGCTGCATTTTGTCGCCCATCAGCTGGCGGTAGGTCGCCGATTTCTCGCGGCCCTGCGCCTTGAGCGCCTGCATCTTCTCCTGCGTATCCGCCAGCCGCATTTGCAGATCGGCCAGCATGCGCTCAAACGCCTCAAGCCTGTCCATCGTCGCTGACCTCCTTGTGATAGTGCTCGTAGATCACCTTCGCCTGCGCGGGGCCGATGCCCTCGACCTCGCACAGCTCCTCTACGCCAGCCTCTGCAATCCGCTTCACGGACTTGAAGTGCGTCAGCAGCGCGCGCCTGCGCGTCTTGCCGATGCCGGGGATGTCCTCCAGCGACGAATGGATGCTCGCCTTCTGCCGCAGGCTGCGGTGATGCGTGATGCCGAAGCGGTGCGCCTCGTCGCGGATGCGCTGGATGAGGTGCAGCGCCGGGCTCTTGCGGTCCAGCAGAATGCTCTCCTCCTGAGACGGCAGGAAGATCTCCTCCAGCCGTTTGGCCAGGCCGAACATCGGGATGTTGTAGCCAACCTTGTGCATCGCCTCGCGCGCAAAGCGCAGCTGCTGCGGGCCGCCGTCGATGAGGATCAGATCCGGCAGGTCGGCAAAGCCGGACAGCGGCGGCGCGCCCTCGGGCAGCGTGCCGTCCGGATTCAGCTTTCCCTGCCGGATGAGCGCCTCCCGCTCCTGCGAGGCGCGCGTCAGCCTGCGCGTGAGCACCTCGTTCATGGAGGCGAAATCGTTCGCACCCTCGACCGTCTTGATCTTGAAGATGCGGTATTCCTTCCTCGCCGCCGCGCCGTCGATGGCCACCACCATGCTCGCCACGGACTGCTCGCCCTGCGTGTTGGAGATGTCGTAGCCCTCGATGCGCCGCGGCACAGTCGCCATGCCCACGGCCTGCGCCAGCGCCGCGCAGGCGCCGGTCGTGCGCTCCTGCTGGCGGGCCAGGTGCGCGTTGCGCTTGGCCAGCGCGTCGTTTGCGTTTTTGACCGCCAGCTCGATCAGCTTGTGCTTGGTGCCGCGCTGCGGCTCATGCAGCACGACCTTCGCGCCCTTGCGCTGCGTGAGCACGCCGGCGATGTCCTCCGCCTGCTCGGGCAGCTCCATGCACAGCAGCTCGCTGGCGGGCTGCCTGCCGTCGTCGTAGAACTGCAGGATGAACTGCGAGAGGATCTGCGCGCAGCTCTGGTCGCCCGCGCCCTCGAGCGCGTAGTTTTCCGCGCCGATCATCCGTCCGCCGCGCACGAAGACGATCTCCACCATCGCGTCGATGTCGTCCGTGCAGCAGGCGAGGATGTCCTGATCGCCGCCGCGCACGTTGATCGCCTTCTGCCGCTCCATCAGGCTCTGCGCGTCGCGCATCCGGTCGCGGAGCTGCGCCGCCTGCTCAAAGCGCATCGCCCTGGCCGCCTCCGTCATCTGCGCCTCAAGGCGCGCCATGACCGCGTCGGATTTTCCGCTGAGGAAATCGATGACCTCCTGCACCACCTCGCCGTACGCCTCGGGCGTGGTCAGGCCCGCGCAAGGGGCGAGGCATTCGCCCAGCTGATGGTGCAGGCAGGGCCGCCGGTTCATGCCGGGCTTGATCGCCATCGCGCAGGTGCGCAGCGGAAACAGGCCGCGCAGCACGTCCATCACCTCGCGCACGCCCGTCGCGCCCATGTACGGGCCGAAGTAGCGCGCCTTGTCCTTCTCCACCCGGCGCACCAGCTCCACGCGCGGATAGTCCTGCGTCACGTCGATGCGCAGGTAGGGGTAGTGCTTGTCGTCCTTGAGCAGGATGTTGTACTGCGGCCTGTGCAGCTTGATGAGGTTGCACTCCAGGATCAGCGCCTCGAGGTTCGTATCGCACAGCACGATGTCAAAGTCGTCGATGCGCGATACCATCGCGCGGACCTTGACCGTGTGATCGCGGTTCTTGTGAAAGTACTGACTGACGCGGTTTTTGAGGTTCACCGCCTTGCCGACATAGATGATCCTGCCCTCGCTCTTCATCAGGTAGCAGCCCGGGCAGGTGGGCAGCCGCTCGATTTTCAGTTTCAGCAGGTCGTTCATCCTGATCCTCCGGTACAAAAAGAGCGGGACGGAACCTCTTCCGCCCCGCCAGACTTTGGGTCAGCGCTTATTCTTCCTCATCGTCCTCGTCGCCGTCCTCGCTGAAGCGGGTGCGCACGACGGAGATGAGCTTCTCCATCAGTTCCTCTTCCGGCGGAACGAACTCTTCCATTTCCTCGCCGTTCTCGTCGGTGAAGCTGTTGATCTTCATGATATAGACCGCGTCCTCATCGGTCGCTTCGCCGTCTTCCTTCGCATCGCACAGCGCGGCAAACTCCTCGCCGTTGTAGAAGAAATAGTCCATCACCTCAAGCAGCAGCGTATTGCCTTCGTCATCGACGAACTCCACGACGTCGCGCTCTTCCATCTGTTCCGGGGTCATATGATTGCCTCCTGTCCGCACGATGTTTCATGCCGTTTCATTATACCCGCTTGCGGGGGAAAAAGCAAGCTGTGCGGATGGAATTGCTGCATCAGCCCAGCGCCATATCCAGCGCCATCATCACCATATACCCCACCATCGCCGCCAGCGCGCCGTCGCGCCGGGCCGCCGCGTGCGGCAGCATCTCCGCAACCACCACCCACATCATCGCGCCTGCGGCAAAGGTCATCAGCCACGGCATCGCGGGCGCAGCCAGCCTCGCCATCAGCGCCGCCGCGACGCCAAAGACCGGCTCCACCGCGCCGGAGAGCACGCCGAAGCCAAAGCTTCTGCGCCGGCTCATGCCGCTCTGACGCAGCGGCAGGCTGATCGCCGCGCCCTCCGGAAAATTCTGGATGCCGATGCCCAGCGCCAGGGCGCACGCGCCGGCCAGCCCCGCCAAACCGTCCCCTGCCGCGACGGCAAACGCCAGACCGACCGCCATGCCCTCGGGGATGTTGTGCAGCGTTACCGCGGAAAACAGCATCGTCAGCCGCCTGCCTTCTCCCTGACAAAGCCGCGCGCCCTGCGCCCGGCACAGCAGCGCATCCAGCGCCAGCATCAGCCCTGCGCCCGCAGCAAAGCCAACCGCCGCCACCTGCCACGCCGCGCCGCCTGACGCCTGCTCCATCGCAGGGAGAATCAGGCTGAACACCGAAGCCGCGCTCATCACGCCGGCGGCAAAGCCCAGGCACAGCCTGTTCATCCGTTCGCCGATGCGCGATGTAAAAAAGAAAACCAGCGCTGCGCCCAGCGCGGTCATCGCAAACGTAAAGCCCGTGCCGCATGCGGCCCATACAAAAGACCTCATCGTACCACCTCGCACTACCCTATGCCGCGCAGCACGCCGGGGTGCTCCGCCATGGACTCCGGGCAATCATCCGCCAGGAAATGCCAAATTTTTGCTTCAGCGGTTGTTTGGCGGCGCAGATTATGGTAAACTGATTGATAAACACCGTCCGCTCCCACGCGCGGCAGACTGGAGGCGATCCCATGGCCGTATCCGAAGCCATTGAAAACTATCTGGAAACCATCTACATCCTCTCTCAGCAGCAAAACGAGGTGCATGCGATCGACATCTGCTCATACCTGTCCTACTCCCGGCCGACGGTCTCCATCGTCCTGCGCCAGATGCGAGAGCACGGCCTGGTCACCGTCAATCAGGAGAACCACATCTTTCTGACCGAGGAGGGCCTGCGGATTGCCAGCCGCATCTTTGAGCGCCACGAGGTGCTCACCCGGATGCTGATGACGCTGGGGGTGAGCCGCGAAATCGCGCTGCGCGACGCCTGCAAGATCGAGCACGACCTGAGCGACGAGACGTTCGAAGCCATCAAGCGGCACATGGCGCAGCACGGCATCGTGCCCGAGGAAAAGTGAATAACGCCAAAGGAGCTGCCTCATCAACAGGGCAGCTCCTCTTTTCATGCTCATTTTCCATGCGGCGCGCATCCGCTCCGGTGCCGTCCGCCCTGTGTAGGGTCACATTCTTCCCTTCACCATCGTCAGCGCGATGCGCTTCTTCTTCTGATCCACATCGACCACCCAGACCTTGACCACGTCGCCCACGGCAACCGCCTCGCTCGGGTGTCTGATGAACTTCTCCGACATGCGCGAGATGTGCACCAGGCCGTCCTGATGCACGCCGATGTCCACGAACGCGCCGAAGTCGATCACGTTGCGCACCGTGCCGGTCAGCTCCATGCCGGGCACAAGGTCCTCCATGGACAGCACGTCCGTGCGCAGCACCGGTGGCGGCAGCTCGTCGCGCGGATCGCGGCTCGGCTTTTCCAGCTCCGAGGCGATATCCAGCAGCGTCATTTCGCCCACGCCCAGCTCATCAGCCAGCCTGCCGGCGCCGATCTCCTGCACGCGCGTCTTCACGCCCGCGATGCCGCCCCGGCGCAGGTCCTTCGCGTCGTAGCCAAGGCGCGCAAGCAGCGCCTTCGCCGCCGGGTAGCTCTCCGGGTGCACCGCCGTCGCGTCCAGCGGGTTGCTGCCCCGCACGCGCAGGAAGCCCGCGCACTGCTCAAACGCCTTCGGCCCGAGCTTGGGCACCTTCTTGAGCTGCGCGCGCGAGGTGATGCCGTTCTCCTCGCGATAGGCCACGATGTTCGCTGCCAGCGCCTTGCCGATGCCCGCCACATGCGTGAGCAGCTGCACGGACGCGGTTTCCACGTCCACGCCGACGCTGGAGACGCAGCTCTCCACCACGCCGTCAAGCGCCGCCTCCAGCTCCGTCTGCTTGAGGTCGTGCTGGTACTGGCCCACGCCAATCGCCTTGGGATCGATCTTCACCAGCTCGGAGAGCGGGTCCTGCATGCGCCGGGCGATGGACACCGCGCTGCGCAGGGATACGTCATACTCCGGGAATTCCTCCGCCGCCAGCTTGCTGGCCGAGTAGACGCTCGCGCCCGCCTCGCTGACGATCATGTACTTGACGCCCGGCAGCTCGGGCAGCAGCGACGCGATGAACTGCTCGCTCTCGCGCGAGGCCGTGCCGTTGCCGATGGCGATCGCCGTGACGTGGTGCCTGCGCGCCATGGAGAGGATGAGCTGCCTGGCAGCGGCCTTCTGCCGCTCCTGGCCGGGGAGCGTGAAATGGCCCACGCCGGTCTCCAGCACCCTGCCCATCTCGTCCACAACGGCCAGCTTGCAGCCCGTGCGGAAGCCCGGGTCCACGCCCAGCGTCACCTTGCCGCGGATAGGCGGCTGCATGAGCAGCTGCCCCACGTTCTGAGCAAAGACGCGCGTCGCGCCCTCGTTGGCGCGGTCGGTCAGCTCGCTGCGGATTTCGCGCTCCAGCGACGGCGCGATCAGCCGGCTCCACGCGTCCTTCGCCGCCTCGCGCACGATCTCGCAGCAGGCGCTGGGCGGATTGATCACCGCGCGGCAGATCGTCTGGTGCGCCAGCGCGTCGTCCACCTCGACGGTCACCTTCAGCCATTCCTCGCGTTCACCGCGGTTGAGCGCCAGAATGCGGTGATCCGCCGCGCGCATCACCGGCTCGCGGTAGTCCGCGTACTGCGCGTAGACGTTCTCGCCCTCCTTCGCCTGCACGCTGCGCAGCATGCCGCTGCGCCTGACCAGCGCGCGCAGATTGGCGCGGATGGCCGCGTCGTCGCTGATCTCCTCGGCGAGGATGTCCTTCGCCAGCTCGATGGCCGTCTGTGCGTCCGGCACCCCCTTTGCCTCGTCGATGTAAGCCGCCGCCAGCTTCATCGGATCGTCGCCCCGCCGCTGCGCAAAGATCGCTTTCGCCAGCGGCTCCACGCCCTTCTCCCGGGCGATCATGGCGCGCGTGCGGCGCTTGGGCTTAAAGGGGCGGTAGATGTCCTCCAGGCTCGCCAGCGTCTGCGCCCCGGCCAGCTGCGCGCGCATCTCGTCCGTCAGCTTGCCCTGCTCGTCGATGGCGCTTTCAATCTGCTCGCGGCGCTTGTCAAGGCTCCTCAGATAGTCCAGCCGCTCGCTCAGCTCGCGCAGCTTCTGGTCGTCCATCGCGCCGGTCTGCTCCTTGCGGTAGCGCGCGATGAACGGCACGGTGTTGCCCTCATCCAGCAGCGTCACGACGCGCTGCGCAATGGCGGAACTGACGTCAAACTCCTGCGCCAGGCATGAAATGATGTCCATTACAGCTCAATGACCTCCAGATCGTCGGGCACAAACAGGTCGCCCGTGTAATGCTCCCGCGCCTCGGCGGTGTAGAGCGCCTTGCGGTTTGCGTAGTTTTTGTCCTCCGTGTGCCAGAGCACCAGATGCGGGATGGACAGCGCTGCGGCCAGCTTCGCCGCGTCGGCCACGGTGGAGTGGTGCTTTTCATACGGCTTGAACACGTCCGCCTGAGAGAGCAGGCAGAACGCCTCGCACAGCAGCCAGTCGCTTCCCTCGACATAGCGCGCGCAGATCGGGTTGTACGGCTCATCGCCCAGGCAGGTGAGCTTCCTGCCGCTGTGCAGCGTGGTGGTGAAGCCGAACTGCAGCAGCTTCGTGCTGCCGATGTCAAAGAACGTCATGTCGCAGCCGCAGAGCCTTGCCGTCATGCCGTCGTGAATGTCATGATAGAAGATGCGCGTGCCGATGTGCCTGAGCATCTTCTTCTGCAGCATCAGCTCGCCGATGACCGCCAGGCCCTGGCGCACCGTCTCGTGGCAGTAGATGTGCAGCTCGCCCTCATACTTGCCCGCATTCATCATCGTCATGATCTTGCGCAGCACCCACACCACGCCGTTCAGGTGATCCGGATGCGCGTGCGTGATGAACAGGTCGTGCACCGTCTCAAAGCCAAGACCTGCGTCCTCCATCTGGCGCAGGATGCCGTTGCCGCCGCCGGCATCCACCAGCAGCGTGCCGCAGTCGTTCGTGATCGCAAAACAGGTATTGTAGCAGCGGGTCGCCAGGGCGTAGCCCGTGCCCAGAACAGTCAGCTTTTCCATATGTCGTTCCTCCCTTATGCTTCCTCGATGACGGCAAATCCCCACGGCGCCAGCGCGAGCGCTTCGCCCAGCGCGACCGCCGCGCCGCTGTGCAGATCCCTGCCCGCCATGCAGGCGCGCGCCGTTTGCGCGTCCGCACTGTAATTGAAATAGAACGTCACGCGCCTGCCGAGATCATTGACGCCGCTGCGCACGATCACCGGGAACCGCTGCTCCGGCAGATGCACGCCGGCCTCCGCCAGCGCGCCGCGCAGGACATGCCCGAGCACCGCCTCGCCCGTCATGCAGCCCAGGTAGATGGCCGTGCCCTGACCGAAGCAGTTCCTCGTGATGGCGGCGTACTGCCCCCACGCGGGGTGCTCGTAGATCGCCAGCACCTGCGCGCCCTCGGGGATGAGCAGCTCCATAAAGCCCTTCGCCGCCCGATCCTCCGCGCCGCCCACGGCCTCGCCCTGCAGGTTCACGTTCCTGGGCAGCGTGAACTGATGATAGCGCACGCCCATGCAGGAGCGCAGGATGTGCGGCTGCACCTCGTCGCTCACCTTGACAAACTCATTGGCAAAGCCGGACTTGAACGTCGCAATCAGCGTGCCGCCCTGCTCACAGAAGCTGCTTAGCCGCTTAAGCAGCGCGTCCGGCGCGCTGTAGAGCGCGGGGACGACGATGACCCTGTAGCGCGTGAGATCCTCGGTCTCCGGCCAGATGAAATCGCATTCCACGTTCATCCGGTAGAGCGCGTCGTAGAGCCAGCGCACCACGTCGTTGTAGTCAAGATCGCCGCTGCCTGCCGCCGTCGCGCGGATGGGGAACCACTTGAGCGCCGTCAGCGATTCGTTGCTCACCAGAATCGCCACGTCGTTCTTCTTTTTCAGGTTGACCAGATGGCTGCCCAGGCGCGCAAATTCCTCGCCAATCGTGCAGGCCTCACGGTAGACCGCATTCTCCGCGAAGTCGTGGCTGAGCACGCCCTTCCAGTAGGTCTCGCAGGCGTTGTGGATGGAGTGCCAGTGCCAGTACATGACGCTGCCAGCGCCGCTGGCGATGTGGCTGTACGCCTGCAGCCGCAGCTGGCCGGGATACGGCGTCCAGTTGGGGAAGCCCTGCGCCTGCGTCTCCAGCAGCAGGTAATTGCCGCCGGCAAGCGAGCGGGACATGTCGCCGCCAAAGGCGATCTCCGCGCCGGTGAGCTCGTCCTGGCCCGGGTGATAGATGTCCACGCCGGGGATCGTCAGGCAGCGCGCCTGGTGATAGTGGTTTGCGTCCGGCTGCACGCCGTAGGAATGGCCGCGCCACGCGTAATCCAGGTTGTGCGTGACAAACTGGTCGTCGCGCTTGTATTCCCCAACGATGTCCGCCTGCCACTGCAGGAACTGCGTCACCAGCCCGCGCTGGAACTTTTCAAACTCCGCGCCCAGGCTGCCGTTGATGGTGTTTCGCACGTCCGGGAAGTCCTCCCAGGCATCCACGCGGTTGCTCCAGTAATCCAGGCCGAAGGCGCGGTTCATGGCGTCCAGGTCGTCAGAAAACACCCGGCGCAGGTGCTTGACAAACGCCGCCTGCACGGCAGGGCCTGCCGTCCCGTAATGCTTGGTCTCGTTGTCCAGCTGAAAGCCGATGACGCATTTTCTGTGCGCCGTGCGCTTCATCAGCTCGCGGATGACGCGCTCGGCATAGAAGCGGTACGCGGGATGGCTGATGTCCATGATCTGGCGCGGGCCGTACCGCTGCGGCCCCTGCTTCGTCTCCGCCAGCACGTCGGGATGGAGCTTCACCATCCAGGCCGGCACCGCGTACGTCGGCGTGCCGATGATCACGCCGATGCCCGCCGCCTCCATCGCGTCCATGACCCGCTCCACATGTGAAAAGTCGAACACGCCCGGCTGCGGCTCGCAGGTGCTCCACGTGGATTCCGCGATGCGCACCACGTTCACGCCTGCGCGCTTCATCATCTCCACGTCCCTGTCAAGCCGTTCATGGGGCATGTACTCGTCGTAATAGGCGGCGCCGAAAAGCAGCTTGTCCATCCTTCTTCCTCCCCTGTCGATGCTGTGTCCATTATACGGCATATTCAGGAATTCGGCAACGGCCAAGAAGCCGGCGGCGCCTCCTGCCGGGCCACCGCCGAATCCTGCGCGTACCGTCTCGGTTTTTGGGCCAAAACAATTGACTTTTCCCCTTGATTCTGCTAAAGTTTTGCGCGTATGCAATCTCTCATCCGCTGACCCAAAAAGGAGTCTTTTCATGAAACGCGAGCGCTTTCAATCCCGCCTCGGTTTTCTGCTGGTGAGCGCCGGCTGTGCGATCGGCATCGGCAACGTCTGGCGCTTCCCCTATGTCGCCGGCCAGAACGGCGGCGGCCTGTTCGTCCTGTTCTATCTGGTCTTCCTGCTGGTGATGGGCGTGCCGGTTCTGACGATGGAGCTGGCCGTGGGCCGCGCCAGCCGCAAGGGCGCCGTGCAGGGCTATCAGGCGCTGGAAAAGCCGGGCAGCAAGTGGCACATCCACGGCTGGTTCTGCGTGGCCGGCTGCTGCCTGCTGATGATGTACTACACCACCGTCGCCGGCTGGATGCTCAACTACTTTGTCAAGTTCCTGACTGGCGCCTTCTCCGGGCTGGATTCTGTCAGCATCAGCGGCGTGTTCGGCCAGATGCTGCAAAGCCCCGCGGAGATGACCCTCTTCATGGCGCTGGTCGTCATCCTGGGCTTCACTGTCGTCAGCTTCGGCCTGCAGAAGGGCCTGGAGCGCATCTCCAAGCTCATGATGACCGCGCTGCTGCTGCTCATCATCGTGCTGGCGGTCAACAGCTGCCTGCTCCCCGGCGCGGGAGAAGGTCTGAAATTCTACCTGCTGCCCAGCCTCAGCCGCGCGAATTCGCAGGGCCTCTTCTCGGTGATCACCGCCGCAATGAATCAGGCGTTCTTCACGCTCAGCCTGGGCATCGCCGCGATGGAGATCTTCGGCTCCTACATGACCCGCCAGAACACGCTGGGCGGCGAGGCCGTGCGCATCTGCCTGCTGGATACCTTCGTGGCGCTGATGAGCGGCTTGATCATCTTCCCGGCCTGCTTCTCCTTCGGCGTACAGCCGGACGCCGGCCCGTCGCTGATCTTCGTCACCCTGCCCAACATCTTTGCCGGCATGCGCGGCGGCCGCTTCTGGGGCACGCTGTTCTTCCTGTTCATGACCTTCGCCAGCTTCACCACGGTCATCTCCGTGTTTGAAAACCTGATCTCCAACTGCATCGACATGTTCGGCTGGAACCGAAAAAAGGCCGTCATCGTCAACTGTGTCTTCATCCTGCTGGCGTCCATGCCGTGCCTGCTGGGCTACAACGTGCTCTCCGATCTCCATCTGATCGGCGGCCGCGACGTGCTGGACACCGAGGACTTCCTGGTGAGCAACCTGCTGCTGCCGCTGGGCTCGCTTGTCTATCTGCTCTTCTGCACCACCCGCTGGGGCTGGGGCTTTGACAGCTACCTCGCCGAGGCGAACGCGGGCGAGGGCCTCAAGCTCTCCCCGAAGCTCAAGCCGTTCTTCCAGTTCGTGCTGCCGGTGCTGATCCTGGTGATCTTCTTCTCCGGGCTTTTCTGATCCGGTGCGCAATACGAATTCACCGCAAATCCCATACGCCTGAAACGCACCGCCTCCCGCGGTGCGTTTCGTTTTCGTACATCGTTTTGCCGTCGCGAACTCCTTCCACCATCCTTCGGATGGTCCCCCTCCCTCAAGAGGGAGGCAGTTTTCCAAGGCTCCCTCTTGAGGGAGCTGGCTGCCGCAGGCAGACTGAGGGAGCGCCTTCATCGCGTTTGACATATCCGCCCCCAAGCATGTATAATCATCTTCATCCAATACTGCCTATCAGGAGGGTTTCCCATGTCCGATCATGTTCAGCTCTTTCTTGACTTCATCAAGAAATCCCCGAGCGCCTTCCACGCGGTAAAAACCCTGTGCGCCGCGCTCGATGCCCACGGCTTCACCCCGCTTTCCGAGACCCAGCCCTGGTGCATTGTGCCCGGCGGCAGGTACTACGTGACGCGCAACCTCTCCAGCGTCGTCGCCTTTGCCGTGCCCGAGACCGGCTTTGCGCACTTCCAGATCGTCTCCTCCCACAGCGACTCCCCGACCTTCAAGCTCAAGCACATCTGCGAGGATGAGACGGCCGGCGGCTATCTGCGCCTGAACGTGGAGCGCTACGGCGGCATGATCATGTCCACCTGGTTTGACCGTCCGCTCTCCATCGCCGGCCGCGTGCTCGTGCGCGAGGGCAATGCCCTGACGACCAGGCTGGTGGACCTTGGCCGCGACGCGGTGCTCATCCCCAACATGCCCATCCACTTCAACCGCGAGGTGAACGACGGCTACAAGTACAACGCGCAGGCCGACCTGCTCCCGCTCTACGGCGGCGCCGGCAGCAAGGGCAGGCTCCGGGCCGAGATCGCCAAAGCAGCGGACGTCAGCGAGGACGCCATTGTCGCCCAGGATCTGTTCCTCTACGCGCGCACGCCGGGCAGCGTCTGGGGCGCCCAGAACGAGTTCTTCTCCTGCCCGCGCATCGATGACCTCGAGTGCGCCTATGCCTCCGCCGCGGCGTTCCTGGCCAGCGAGGCCGTTGGCCACATCAACGTGCTCGCCGTGTTTGACAACGAGGAGGTCGGCAGCGGCTCCAAGCAGGGCGCGGATTCCACGTTCCTCACCGACGTACTCACCCGCATGGGCGCGGCGCTGGGCGCAGCGGACGGCGAGATCCGCGCGGCCATCGCGGCCAGCTTCATGGCCTCCGCGGACAACGCGCACGCCCTGCACCCGAACCATCCGGAGAAGTACGACGCGCAGAACCGCACACTCATGAACGGCGGCGTGGTCATCAAGCACAACGCCAACCAGAAGTACACGACGGACGCGGTGTCCTGCGCCGTCTTCTCCAGCCTGTGCGCGATGGCGGGCGTGCCGGTCCAGCACTTTGCCAACCGCTCGGACATGCTGGGCGGCTCCACGCTGGGCAACATCGCCAACAAGCACGCCTCCATGAACACGGTGGACATCGGCCTGGCGCAGCTGGCCATGCACTCCAGCTACGAGACCGCAGGCTGCGCGGACGTCGACTACATGGTGCGCGCGCTCGCCTCGCTGTACAGCCGCAACATCATCCTGAACGCGGACGGCGCGCTGACCATCGAGTGACGCCTGCGCCCCAAGCTGCGCGTCCAAAGACGACAGCCGCAGGAGGCTGTGCAGCTTTGATCGCAAAAAGCGGACAGTCCACGCTGCCCGCTTTTCTCTTTATGGATCCATTCAGGACCTGCTCTGCTTCGTCACGCGCAGATCGCCTTGAGGGTCATCTCCTCGGTCTTTCGGATCATCCCGGCCATCTCCTCCGGCGTATAGTCCGCCTGCTGCACCGCGCATACGACGGCCAGACCGTGGATATAGATGGACATATGCTTGTAGAGCGTCTCGGTCTGTTCCCTTGTCAGGCCGAGGACCTCTTCCTCGCGGCGCAGCATCTCCTCGCGGCGCTCCTCGCCGTCAAACGGATACAGCGCGTCATCCTGGCGGGTCATCAGCAGATGCGCAAACAGATGCGGCTGCTCAGCGGCAAAGCGCGTGTACGCACAGCCGGTCTCCACCAGCGGATCGCCCGACTGATTCTTCACATTGAGCGCAGCCTCAAACTGCTCCCTGGCTTTCTCCTCGAGCGTGGTTTTGAGATCCTGCATACCGGAAAAATAGCTGAAGATCGGCTGCGTCGAGCAGTTCAGCGCCTTCGCAACAGAGCGTGCGTTCACCACATCCATGCCCTCGCGGCAAAACATTTCGTACGACCTCTCCAGAATCATTTCCCTCGTGATTCTTTGTTTCGGCGGCATATTATATTCCCACTCCTGTCGTGATATGATACAATTGGCTGT
This sequence comes from Candidatus Ventricola sp., assembly GCA_051883755.1. GTDB lineage: Bacteria > Bacillota > Clostridia > Christensenellales > Aristaeellaceae > Ventricola. The sequence goes on along the minus strand of JBJEUI010000218.1, from coordinate 83,095 downwards.
TGTTGCCCACAAATTCAGTTTATATTAACATATTCCTGCATAGCCGTCAACAGATTCCAGGCCCTGTTTCTGCACAAATTTAACGTTTCACCTGATGTATCGTACACAAAATAACGTGTACAAATGCAGGCAGGAATTGGCTTTTTCCGGCTTGCCGGTCACACCGGAAGTGTGTGTGCCGTGCCGAATTCTCCCCACAATTTTTGTCATAACCTTTCTGCCCGGCATGCCGCGCTGCGCGCCCGTTGCGCCGTTTGCGCGTCCGTGATACAATAAGCTATCATCACAAAGAGGAGCTGTCTTCATGAAGCTGATTTCCGCATGCCTGCTGCTGGTCTGTCTGGCCGTTCCCTGCGCCCTGGGCGATACGCTCTCCATGGAGGAGATGCTCGCCGCGCAGGACGCTCTCGTCCTCACCGAGGAGGCACAGGAGGCTGATTCGCAGGCATTCGCCGCGCGCGAGGACTTCATCGACCGCATCATCGCCACCGCCAGGACGCTGTACGATGCGGCGGGCGGCAAGCCCCAGCGCGCACAGTACAGCGGCGATATCTACATCTGCAAAAACTTCACCGTTCATCTGTTCCGCGAGAACTGCGGCGATTTCCGCATCGCGCAGTACCCGGACGTCAAGCTGGTCATCCCCAACAACCAGAAGAAGGCGGACTGCGCGCCCTACGTCTACGGTGTGGAGTGGCAGGACGTCGATGCCAGCGACGGCAATCCCTTCTACGCCGCGGCCTCCTTCCGCTATGACGACAGCCTGTCCAAGGAGGAAAACCGGCAAAAGGCCCGGGAATTCCTGATGCAGGTAAAGCGCGGCGACTATTTCCAGATGGCGGCCAACTACTATTACGGCGTGGGCGCGCACTCGATGATCTTCATCGAGGACTACGATCCGGAAACGGACAGCGTGCACTGGGCCGATTCGAACATGAAGGGCAAGAGCGTGAACGGCGAGCGCTATGCCTACGTCCAGTATGACGCGGTGAAGGAGATCGACTGGTTTGTCGACGCCTTCTGCCGCAGCAAGTACGGTGCGACGATCTACCGGCTCAGGGACGACATCATTTACGCAGAGTAAGCGTTCGCCCTCCTCATCTGGAGGGCTTGTTCGGAAGACTGCGCATCCTGCTTTTTGTCAGAATCTGTCTGCCGGCCGGGATGAAAGGACGCATCCGCTGCGTCATATGGATATCAAAGCACGCACAGGAGGACGGTATGAAAAGAGTACTCATCTGGATGGCCGCCATGCTGCTGGCGGCCTCCGCAAAGGCAGAGATCATCCCGGCGTATGGGTTGGGACAGATCGGCTATGAGGCGGTGGTGCTCTGCGAGGAGCTGACCATCCGCTCCGGCAAAAGCACTTCATCGGCCGCTGTGGGACGCCTTCAGTACGGGGACGTCTTTGCCTGCCAGCAGGTTTTGAAGGACGGCTGGTGCGACTGCTTCCTGTCGGATGCGGAGGGCACGGGCAGCGCGGGCTGGGTGCTCAGCGATTATGTGCTCATCGATCCGTCGTACTATCTGACGGAAAAAAGCACGCCGGTGTACGCCTGGAATGAAGCCGCAGCCAAAAAGGTCGCCCTGCTCGATGCGGGCGAAAAGCTCCCGATCCTCCGCGAGGAGGGCGATTGGCTCCTGGTCAGCCTCCGCGGCGCGGTGGGCTGGGTGCGCAGGGACGAGTAATCTACGGACGGGGGAAGACGCATGAAACGATTGGCACTGTGCCTGCTGGCCGCGCTGCTGTGCTGCTGCGCAGCGGCTCAGGCGGAGCAGGCCTATATCGGCGGTCTCGACCACGCAGGCAGGCTCAACCTGCGCGCCGCGCCGGACAAAACGGCGCAGGTTCTCGGAAAATACTACGAGGACGTGCCGGTCGATGTGCTGGGCGAGGAAGACGGCTGGGCAAAGGTCAGCATCTTCGGGAGAAGCGGCTATGTGATGAGCAGGTACCTGAGCCGTAAGGAACAGATCGAGTCCGACCGCATCGGCGAGCCTGCGGAGCAGATTCGTCCGCAGGATTTTGCCGGCGTGGGCGGCGTGCCGGTGTTCGAGGAGGACAGCCTGCGCACGGTGAGCTTCCGGCTTCAGCCGGAGGACTATGTCCGCGTGCTCGGCGTCGTCAGCGAAACCGTGCTGCATGTGCTGCGCCTGAACGCGGACGGCAGCGTGCAGACAGGCTATGCGCCGCTCATCGAGCTGTGCATGACGGAGAACTTCCGCAGCTGCGTCGTCACGGCCAGCGATAGCGGACAGCGGGTCAATCTCCGCCAAAGTCCCTCGATGAACGGGGTGATTATCGGCAGCCTGTATCCCGGATGCGATCTGCAGAACCTGTTTGACTGGCACACCGTCGGCGACGGCTGGGCGCATGTGACCTTCGGCGGCGTCGTGTTCGGCTATGTCAAGGAGGATTATCTGGACAGCTCCGCCGCCGGTGTGCAGGCGTACCGAATGCCGGTTGCGGAGCTTCGGGAGGAGCGGGCAGACTGGTATGCGGAGATGGACAAGACAGCCGTGCGCGGCGAGATCAGCTGCTTCAGCACGCTGACCGCAGGCGGCGTCTTCGGCAGCTATGTCGCCGTACAGGAATGGGATCCCTTCGGCGGGCAGCACACCTACGGCTTTGTGCGCGGGGATGCGCTGAAGGCCGTCCCGAAGGCCAGCCCGAGCACGCTTGCCGTGCTGACGCGGGACGTCCCCGTCATGACCGGAAACGGCGAAACGGAGCCCGCGCCATGGGACGCCAACCACGGCAGCCCCCTAAAGAAGGGCGCGCAGGTGCGCATCATCGGCGAATACGCAGCCGTCGGCATGCCCTACCTGAGTGAGCAGACGCAGTGGGTCTTGGTCGAAGCCCTGCTGGACGACGGCTCATGCGCGGAGGTCGTCGTGCCGATGGATGCCCTGCAGGCTGATCCGCTGCTGCTTCTGCCGGAACGGATGACCCGGGGATAAGCGAATCAAAGCGAGGCTGTCAGATGCATGTGATCTGACAGCCTCGCTTATGTATTGATGTCATCCTGTTTCAAATAGAACCAGCCATGCGGCTTACCCCTGCTTGCCCGCAGCGCGTTCATACGCCTGCTGGTAGAAGAGCTCCTGCGCGTTGCGCGCGCTCTCGCCCTGCGGCTGGCGGCGGACATAGCTGCCGTCGGCCTGCATCTCGCGCGCCTGCACGTTGTCCGCAAGCAGCAGATCGAACATGTCAACGATCTGCGCCTTGAGCGTCTCATCCAGAATCGGCGCGGCGACCTCCACGCGGCGCAGCGTGTTGCGCGTCATGAAGTCCGCCGAGGCGATGTACACCTTCGCGCGCGCGCCGCGGCCAAAGATGTAGATGCGCGAGTGCTCCAGAAAGCGGCCCACGATGCTGATGACGCGGATGTTCTCCGTCGCCCCCGGCACGCCCGGAATCAGGCAGCAGATGCCGCGCACGATCAGGTCGATCTTCACGCCCTCGCAGGAGGCCTGCACCAGCCGGTCGATGATCGCCTTGTCCGTCAGCGAGTTGATCTTCACGCCGATGTACGCGTCCTCGCCGTCTCTGGCGCGGGCAATCTCCTCGTCGATCATCTCCAGCACCCTGTTTTGCAGGCAGTGCGGCGCAACCAGCAGCTGCTCCGTCTCCTGCACCGTCTCGCCCATGGACAGCGTGCGGAACACCTCCGCCGCCTCGCGGCCGATCGCCTGATCGTGCGTCATCACGCTCAGGTCGGTGTACAGGCGGGCGGTCTTCTCGTTGTAGTTGCCCGTGCCGATCTGCGTATAGTACGCCGCGTGACCGTCCTCCATGCGCTGAATCAGGCAGAGCTTGCTGTGCACCTTGTAGCCGTCCAGGCCGTAGATCACGTTGCAGCCGGCCTCCTCCAGCCTGCGGCTCCACTCGATGTTGTTCTCCTCGTCAAAGCGCGCCTTGAGCTCCACGAGCACCAGCACGTCCTTGCCGTTCTCGGCGGCCTCAATCAGCGATTCGACGATCTTGCTCTGCTTGGCCACGCGGTAGAGCGTCATCTTGATGGAGACGACGCTCTCGTCGTTGGCGGCCTCCTGCAGCATCGTCAAAAACGGCTTCATGCTCTCATACGGATAGGAGAGCAGCTTGTCGCCCTCGCGGATCTGGTCGAGCACCGGACGGTCGCTCGTGATGGAGGCGCTGCGCTGCGGGATGCGGCGCTCGTAAAACAGCTCCGTCTTCTGGCGCAGGATGTCCTCAATGCCGAAGAGGAACGACAGATCCAGCGGCGAGTTGTTCTTGAAGACGTGATCCTTGTGAACGTCCATGTGCTTGCACAGGGCGCGCACAGCCTCGCCGTCCAGCTCGCGGGAGAGCTCCAGGCGCACCGGCGCCAGGCGCTTGCGCTTCTTGATCAGCTCCGCCATGAACTCGCGGTAGTCGATGTCCTCCTCGTAGAGCGCGTCCGCGTCGATATCGGCGTTGCGCGTCACGCGGATGAGGGACTTTTCCCGGATCGTATAGCCCTCAAAGACCTTGGGCAGGAAGTGCAGAATCAGCTCCTCGGCCAGCACGTAGGTCTTCTCACCTGCGCGGACCTCGATCAGCCGCGGGAACACGCCCGCATTGCACGGCACGATGCCCAGCTTGCGCTTGCCGTTCTTCTTCTCCAGCACGGCAACGGCGTAGATGTCCTTGTTGCGCAGGAACGGAAACGGCTGACGGCGGCCCACGACGATCGGGGAGATCAGCGGCGCGATGGCGCCGTCGAAGTAGCGCTCCAGCTTCTCGCTCTCCTGCCGGCCGATCTTCTTGAAATCAACCAGGCGCACGCCGGCCTCCTCCACGCGTCCGAGCAGCTTGGCGTAGATGAAGTCCCTGCGCTCGTTGAGCCTGCGCACGGTTTTGAGCACCTCGCGCAGCTGCTCAGACGGGGTCATCTGGGTCTTGTTTTCGCGGATTTGGGGAGAAAGGTGCTCCTGATCCACCAGCGAGCCCACGCGCACCATGAAAAACTCGTCGAGGTTGCTCTGATAGATCGATGCGAAGCTCAGCCTCTCGCACAGCGGCGTCAGGTCGCTCTCCGCCTCCTCCAGCACGCGCTCGTTGAACTTGAGCCAGGAAAGCTCCCGGTTCATGAAGATGGTCTGGTCTGTCATGGGTTCCATGTGTCAAGCATCCTTTCTCAACCGGCATAATGCCGGCTGCATCACCGGCAAAGTGATCAAAAACCTGCTGCTTCGCGCCCGAAAACGGGGCTGTGCAGAACGGTTTACACAGTAAATGGACTTTCACCTTGATTATAGCGGACTTTCCGGCAAAAATCTACACAAAAATCCCCGCCGAACGTCTGCCGGCGGGGATTTTACATGCTTTTTACCTCTTGAACTTCTTCACGACATCCAGCACCGCATCCGCGACGTACTGCGCCTTTTCCACGCCGAGGGTGGAGTACATCGGCAGGGAGATCTCGCTCTCGGAGAACGCGTAGGCCTTCGGGAAATCCTCGGGCTTGTAGCCGAAGCGCCTGGCATAGGCGCTCATGGTGTGCAGCGCGATGAAGTGCACGCTCACGCCGACGTTGCGCGCCTTGAGCTCCTCGATGAACTGATCGCGGGAGATGGTCAGCCTCTCCGGCACGATGCGCAGGATGTACAGGTGGCGGCTGTGGTGGCAGTATTCCGGCGTCTTCTGCAGGCGCAGCTGCGGAACGCCGCTGAAGGCCTGCTCGTAGACGTCCACCGCCTCAAAGCGGCGGCGCTGCATGTCGTCCATGCGCTTAAGCTGGGCGAGCGCCAGACCGGCCTGAATGTCGAACATGTTGTACTTGAAGCCCGGCTCCTCGATGTCATAGCGCCAGGAGCCGCTCTTGCCGTAGCGGTTCCAGGAGCCCGCGCTCATGCCGTGGCAGGAGAGGATGCAGGCCTTTTTGTAGATCTGCTCATCGTCGGTCACCAGCGCGCCGCCCTCGCCGCAGGCCAGGTTCTTGGTCGCATAGAAGGAATAGGACACCGTGCCCTTGGGATGATGGCCGATGAGCTCGCCGTTGTAGCGGGTTTCCACGGCATGCGCCGCGTCCTCGGAGAGGAACAGGCCATAGCGGTCGCACAGCCTGCCGATCTCGCCGATATCCGCCGCCAGACCGGAGTAATGCACCGGCACCACCGCGCGGGTCCTGTCTGTGATCTTCTTTTCGATCTCCCTGGGATCGATGAGGCCGGTATCCGGATCGATATCGGCAAACACCGGGGTCGCGCCGGTATGCAGGATGGTATTCGCGCTGGAAGCAAAGGTCAGCGGCGTGGTGATGACCTCGTCGCCCGGGCTGATGCCCTGGCTCATCAGGGCCAGATGAAGCGCCGCAGTGCAGGAATTGACGCCCACGCAGTACTTCGCGCCCACGTATTCGGCAAAACGCTTTTCAAACTCAATCGTTCTGGGACCTTTCGCCCACCAGCCGGAGCGCACCGTGTCGCTGACAGCCTGCACCTCCGCATCCGTGATATCCGGCATGCAGAACGGCATCCAATCGCTTCTGACTTTGAAATCGTTCATGAAAACATTATCCTCCTGCCCGAATATTCGGGCATTATTGAACATATTAATAGATGTTTGCATTATAGCATACAAAACCGCTCACTTCAAGTGGGGATACAAACCGTCACCCCGAGATAGAATATAAAACACACATTTTCCATGTATTCATGGAGATTTCAGCCGTCAATTCTGTCATCTGCGACAATTCATGAACGAAAGTTCACAATTTTTTTCAACACGGGGTTGACAACCGAACATACGCCTGCTATAATGCGAATCAATCCAAATACAAACCGTTTGAGGGAAGAGAAGTAAAGATCCCCGCCTGTTTCAGAGAGCCGCCGTTGCTGGGAGTGCGGTACAGAAGGATGTTGAAATGGACTTTCCGAGGGCCCTGTCAACCGGCATGCCGCCTTATTAGACAGGGACGGGACGCAGACCCGTTATCAGGCTGCACCGTATGTTGGTACGGGGTAAAGCGGGCCGAAAGGCCAAACTGAGTGGCACCACGGAAGTATATTCCGCCTCATGTTCCGTAAGGAATATGAGGCGTTTTTGTTTTCCTGGTCTCGGCGCTTCATCCACGACTGGTCACTGTTACCCGATCGACAAACCATTTTCTGACAGGAGGAACACATTATGAAGCGCATCATTTCCATCATCGTCTCCATCGCCCTGGTCCTCGCCGCCGCAGTCTCCTTTGCTGAAACCTATACCATCGGCATCGGCCAGTTCGCGCAGCACGGCTCGCTGGACAACTGCTACCAGGGCTTCGTCGAGGGCCTCGCGGAAGCGGGCCTCGTAGAGGGTGAAAACCTCAAAATCGACCTGCAGAATGCACAGGCGGACATGGGCATCGCCCAGCAGATCGCCGCGCAGTTCGCCAGCGCGAAGGTGGACATGATGGTCGGCATCGCCACCCCGATGGCGCAGGCCTGCTACAACGCCGCTGCCGGCGAGATCCCGACGATCTTCACCGCCGTCACCGACCCGGTCGCCGCCGGCTTTGCGAGCGCGGACGGCACGGCCGCCGGCGAAGTCACCGGCACCTCCGACGCGCTGCCGATCAAGGCGCAGCTGGAAACCATCCGCGCCATGCTGCCGGACGCCACGAAGATCGGCATCCTCTACACCACCAGTGAGGTCAACTCCATCTCCGCCATCGAAATCTACAAGAGCATGGCCGGCGACTACGGCTTTGAGATCGTCGAGTCCGGCATCTCCACCACCGCGGACATCCCGCTGGCGCTGGACGCGCTGCTTGGCAAGGTCGACTGCCTCACCAACCTGACCGACAACACCGTCGTCTCCGCCCTCGCGCTGGTGCTGGACAAGGCCAACGCCGCCGGCAAGCCGGTCTTCGGCTCCGAAATCGAGCAGGTGAAGCTGGGCTGCGTCGCCGCCGAGGGGCTTGACTACATCGCCCTGGGCCGCCAGACCGGTCTGATGGCCGCCAAGGTCCTCAAGGGCGAGGCGAAGGCCAGCGAAATCCCGTACGAGATCATCACCGAGCCGGGCCTGTACGTCAACGCGGATGCGCTCGCGAAGTTCGGCATCGTGCTTTCCGACGAGCTCGCGGCGCGTGCCAACGAGGTGGAGTAACATTGGGCTGCCGCCCAAACCTGCCTGAGGGATTTCATCCCTCAGACTCCCTTCTTCGCTTCGCGGCAGCTCCATGCAGGCCTGCTGATGGCGAACTTCGTTCGCCAGCGAGAAAGGATTGGAATCGCGGCAAACTCTCTTGAGACCACGTAAATGAATCAAGCTTCGTATATCACATCATTTCCGACGGAGGTATCCCATGAGTCTTCTTCTGAGCGTCCTCGAGCAGGGCCTGATCTATGCCGTCCTTGCCCTGGGCGTGTACATCACCTTCAAAATTCTGGACTTTCCGGATATGTCCGTCGATTCGTCCTTTCCCCTCGGCGCTGCCGTCACCGCCCTGATGATTCAGGGCGGTCTTTCCCCGCTGCTGACGCTGCCGGTCTCCATGATCGCCGGTGCAATCGCGGGCGCGATCACGGGCGTGATCCACGTCAAGTTCAGGGTGCGCGACCTGCTGGCCGGCATCATCGTCATGACGGGCCTGTACTCCATCAACCTGCACATCGCCGGGCGCGCGAACGTCCAGCTCTTCTCCTACGATACCATCTTCAAGAATGAATTCATCTCCGGTCTCCCGGCGGGCATCCAGCCCTATGCGCCGGTCATCATCCTGGCGATCATCGCCGTTGCCGTCAAGCTGCTGATGGATGCCTACCTCGCCACGCGCTCGGGCTTTCTGCTGCGCGCCACCGGCGACAACGCGACACTCGTCGCCACGCTCGCCAAGGATTCCGGCAAGGTGAAGATCCTCGGCCTGTCCATCGCCAACGCGCTCGTCTCGCTCGCCGGCTGCATCATGTGCCAGTATCAGCGCTACTTCGACATCTCCATGGGCACCGGCACGCTGGTGCTGGCGGTCGCCTCCGTCATCATGGGCACGCAGCTGCTCGCCGGCATCCGCTTTCTGCGCGCGACGACCGCCGTGGTGCTGGGCTCCATCCTCTACAAGGGCTGTGTCGCCCTGGCGCTGAGCCTCGGCCTGTCGCCGTTTGACCTCAAGCTCATCACCGCCGTGCTGCTGCTGATCATCATCATCGCCGGCGGCCAGAACAGAAAGAAGGGAAAGCGCCATGCTTGAACTGAAGAACATCGTCAAGATCTATCAGGGCGGCACGGTGAATGAGACCTGCCTGTTCGACGGCTTCAGCCTCTCCATTCCGGACAAGCAGTTCGTCTGCGTCGTGGGCTCCAACGGCTCAGGCAAGACCTCCCTGCTCAACATCATCTGCGGCTCCATCCCCATTGACGACGGCGAAATCTTCATCGGCGGCGAGAACATCACCCGCATGCCCGAGCACCGGCGCCACCGCCGCATCGGACGCGTCTATCAGGACCCGGCGCGCGGCACCTGCCCGTCGATGACGATCCTGGAGAACATGTCCATGGCGGACAACAAGGGAAAGCCCTTCAACCTCATGCCCTGCGTCAACCGCAAGAAGACCGAGGAATACCGCGCGCTGCTCGCGCAGCTGGGCCTGGGCCTGGAGGACAAGATGGGCGTGAAGGTCGGCAACCTCTCCGGCGGCCAGCGTCAGGCGATGGCCCTGCTGATGAGCACGATGACGCCCATCGAGTTCCTGATTCTGGACGAGCACACCGCCGCGCTCGATCCGAAGACCGCTGAGATCATCATGCAGCTGACCGGCAGGATCGTCGCCCAGAAGCAGCTGACGACCATCATGGTCACGCACAACCTGCGCTACGCCGTCGAGTACGGCGACCGCCTGCTGATGATGCATCAGGGCCGCGCGGAGCTGGACCTCTCCGGCGAGGACCGCAGAAATCTGAAGGTAGAGGACCTGCTCGCCAGGTTCAATGCCATCAGCATCGAGTGCGGCAACTGATTGCCAATCTGTCACCGCAAAAACGGTCAAAGCCCTTGCTTTGGCCGTTTTCTCATGCTATAATACTTGCGCTTTCTGCGAATTTTCGCGAGGATTCTTTATGACAAACTGTAATCCGCGCGTGTAAAGAGGCGATTTCATATGATCGGTTTGGGTACAGTCATCAACTCTGCATTCGTTCTTGCCGGCGGCCTGCTGGGCTTTCTGTTCGGCAAGTCGCTCAAGGACAGCTATCAGGACATCATGGTCAAGGCCTGCGGCGTGAGCACGATCTTCATCGGCGCAAGCGGTGCCTTCAAGCACATGCTCACCATCACGAACGGGCAGCTGGGCACCACCGGCGAAATGCTGCTGGTCATCTCCCTGTGCCTGGGCGGCCTGATCGGCGAGATCCTCAGCATCGAGGACAATCTGGAGCGCTTTGGCGAATGGCTCAAGGTCAGGAGCCACTCCGAGCGCGACCCGCGCTTCATCGAGGGCTTCACCTCCGCGTCCTTCACGCTGTGCATCGGCGCGATGGCGATCATCGGCCCGATGAACGACGCGCTCTACCATGACTACACGATCCTGACCACCAAGGGCATTCTGGACATGATCATCGTCATCGCGCTGACGGCCTCCCTGGGCAAGGGCGCGGTCTTCTCCGTCATCCCCATGGCGATCTGGCAGGGCCTGATGACCGTGCTGGCCGCCTTCATCGGCCCGCTGATGACCGATGCGGCGCTTTCCTGCCTGTCCATCGTGGGCAACGTGCTCATCTTCGGCGTCGGCGTGAACCTCGCCTTCGGCAAGAAGATCAAGGTGGCGAACTATCTTCCCGCGCTGGTGATCGCGGTGGTCTGGTCGCTGTTTTGATGGATGCAGGAATTTACCTGAAACTAAAAATAATGGTTGACAGACTCGCCTCTGCGTAGTATAATGTGTCCTGTTGACGGGGCATTAGCGCAGTTGGTAGCGCGTTTGAATGGCATTCAAAAGGTCAGGGGTTCGACTCCCCTATGCTCCACCATACTTGAGAAATCCGAACTTAATCCCGATTGGGGATGGGTTCGGATTTCTTCTTTTTCTCTCGAGTATTGTGGTGTAATAAAATCAAACGACGAAAGGAGATCAGTTGGAAAAAACAGTCAACGGTTGCAGCAGCACTTCATGATCGACACCACAAGAAAGTGAGGAAATTCCATGAATACGCTCCTACCAGAATCCACGACAGCAAAAACGGACTGGTCTACACCCTCGTCGGGGATTACTACCTCCCCGATCTTGAAATCGAAAGCAGTCAGCCTCTCGGTAAATATGGCAGAGCGCGGATGAAGGTTCTGAAAGAGCATCGGCCATGGTTGTACAACCGACTGCTCCTCAGCGGAAAACTGTATGACGATCTGCGCGAAGTGGATGCAGAAGCCCAGCGGCTGCTGGATGAGATGATTCCGAAAATGGCAGCAGAGGCAGGTGTTGATGAGGGGTTGAAAGCGGCTGACCCAATGAGATGGATGAGGATGGCGAATGCCATCAAAGCGCAGGTGGAGGAAACCATTTGGAATATATCGATTTGTATCCGTAACGCCTCACTTTCAGGGCGTATGCCGGATTCCGCCATTCATGCATCCTCATTTCAACAAACAGCAAGCAGGAGATCGGCGCATCGAGGCTGATCTCCCGCTTGCTGTTTGTTGATCAATCCATCCGTGCGTCAGCGGTTGTCCGGCACATCGCTCCAGTCGTGCGCTTTCATGCGCTCGTATTCCTCCGGCGTGATGGGCAGAATCGTGCCGTGCTTGAAACCATAGGGGAAGCTGAACGCCTCGTCGCAGCGGACAAAATCCGCGCCGGCAAGGCTGTCCGCCACAAACGGCACATAGCCCTGCCCCGCGCCCTTCACGCCGTAATAGTCCAGGAACAGGCACCAGCGCCCGTCGTCCAGCCGCACGGCGGTCGGCGCTTCATACAGCCCGTTCTGCACGGCCTGCATGGCCTCGCCGAAATGCTCCACCGGCTCAAACGGACCCGCCGCGTGATCGCCTGCGACCAGCGCGATGCCCTGCGGATCGCTCTCGCACTTGAGGAACATGTAGTACCGGCCGTTCTCCCTGTACATGGCCGAGTCGATGCACGTGCCGTTTTTCCAGCGGTAGAGCAGCTTCGGCTCGGTGAAGTGCGCAAAGTCCTTCGTGCGGCTGTAATAGATGGCCATCGTCTGATAATCGTCATCCGCATGGGAGGAGGACCAGTGCAGCACATAATCCTGATGCTCCGGGTCAAAGAGCACATCCGGCGCCCAGAGGCAGCCGAAATCCTTGCTGCCCAGCTCAAGCATTTCCTCCTCCGTCCAGTGCACCAGGTCGTCTGATTGCCAATGCGCCAGCGCCTTGCTGCCATGACGGCGGATGTTGTCCCACGAATGGGCGTACTTGCCGCGCATGCCATAGGCAAGGGACAGGTCCGTGGCCAGAATGTGGATGCGTCCGGTGTGCTCGTCGCGCACGATGGTCATGTCGCGGACGCCATGGTCGCCGGTATACGCCCAGAGAATGGGCTTCCCGCCGCCCAGCGCCTCCCAGGCAAAGCCGTCCCGGCTGACGGCGAAATACACCTGCTCTCCCTCCGGTGACGTGCTTTCGCGGAAATGGACAAACAGATAGTGCTTCACGGAAAATCCTCCTCGCGTGTTTTTCAGGCAGATGCTGCCGGCGTCAGATGCGCCGCGCTTTTATTATACCGCGCAGCTCCCCGATGCGCAATCGCAGGCTTTTCCGTCCGCTTCCCTGCGTCAAGGGCGCGGCACGCCCGCTGCACGGGGATTTGCGAAATGCCCGATCAAGCAGAAAAGCCCACCGGGCGTTTGCCCGGTGAGCCTGCAGCCGGAAATCCGGCCATGACATGCTGGACAGGTTGATTCCCTGCGGGATCAGTGCTCAACCGTGCAGCCCTCGCACAGGGTGCCGTTGATGTAATCCCAGCCGGCCTTGATCGCCTGCGCGGTCTGGTCGGGGCAGGAATCCACGCCGGTGGCGCTGCCGGAGCACTGGATGCCGCCCAGACGGGCGACGCACTCCTCGACCGTCAGGCCGCTGCACAGCGCGCCGAACGCGTCAGAGGTGCCGTGGCAGCCGCCGTACACGCGGACGTCCCACACGGTCATATCCGGCTCATAGATGGCGAACATGATGTACTTGGAGCAGACGTTCGCGGTGGTGTACTTGAAGTAGTGGTAGTTGTTCTTGACCAGCAGCTCTTCAATGCGCATGCAGACCGGAAGGATCACAACAGACTTGTCTTCCCAGCCCATCGCGGCCGGATCCATGCCCGCCTTGGTCACGGCGTCGGCCACAGCGGCGGTGAAGCCCGCGGTGGTATAGGTCGCGCCGGCAACGGTGTCAACAGCCAGGGTCTGGCCGTCGATGATCTGCTTGGTCAGGGTCTCGATGGCCGCGCCGCCGATGGACGGCGTCTCGTCGTTGACGACCATATCGATGGCCTCGATCTTGCCCTCGTTCACGGTGACGTTCACCTTGAGCGGCTTGAAGCCCTCGCCAAGGCCTTCATAGGTTTCCGCCAGGGCGGCAGCGGAGCACAGCAGCAGCACGAGCGCCAGGCAAATGCTGAAAATCTTCTTAGACATATCCGTAAATCTCCTTATTTCTTACTCAATATCCTTCATTCCAGGGGGGCACCCGGGCCATTACTTCGCGTTCACGCAGACGCCGGAATCGCAGCCGGGGCAGGGCGTGCCGTGGATGATCAGCAGCGCCTGCTGCAGGCCCAGCGCCAACTGATCCGCACAGGAAGAACCGGACTGCTTGTTGCGGCAGACGAGGCCGCGCACGGTCTTGATGATTTCAGACGCCGGACGGCCCTCGCTCATCGCAGCGATGCCCTGGCAGCCGCCGTTGCAGCCGCCTTCATACTTCACGTTCCTGACGTACTCCTCCTTGCCCTCGATGTCAAAGGTCACATTCTTGGAGCAGGAACGCCCGTCGGTGGTGAACTTGAAGGAGCGCACGTTTTCAGAAGCCGGCTCAAGCTCCTCAATCAGCTTGCAGGGCGCGGCATTCGGAACCCACGCAAACGGGATCTTCGCTTCTTCTTCCGCCACAGCGCTCACCATCGGGGACAGCACGCTCATTGCAGCCATGCCGGCGCCCAGCTTCAGGGTGTTCCTGAGGAAGTCGCGGCGGCTCTGAGTCTTGGTTTCCATCATTTCATTCTCCTCCATCACTTTTGTCGGGTCTGCGTCCGGCAGACGTTTAGCCGGGCACACGCCTTGACGATATCCTTGTGAAGAGAATAACAAGAATTTGTGACTTTTTCTTGTCTTTTTCAGCTCTTTTATATGGAATCCTATCTACATCATGTGCGATCATTTCCCGTTTCTCTGCCAATTCTTCGCGGAAAAGAACAAGCCCGCACCGGATGATCCGATGCGGGCCTATATGCTCTTGTGCGGAATGGACGGCACGCTCAGGCGCCTGCAATTCTTCGCTCGCTGCAGCGTCTCGTTCTATTTCGATTGCGCCCCTTCGGCGCCCTCCGGCGCCATCGACCGGCACAGCATCCGGCATGCGCCCCACAGGTACGCGGCAAGGATCAGCAGATATGCGCCGTAGAGCAGCCAGATGGACACGTCCGCGCGATCCAGCGCGAATTCCAGCACGACCAGCGGAGCCGCCGCGCACAGCGTGATCACCAGCGCGTGGCGCTTCTCCTTTCCGCCCTTCGCCAGCACCATCAGCGCGCCGAACACCAGAAGAATGGCCATGATCTGCTGCGCCTTGGTGAAGCCCCAGATCATGTGGCGGTCCTTGCGCAGGCTCTCCATGAAGATCTGGGATACGCCATAGAAGATCAAAAACGCGCACAGGCGTTTGCCGTCGCTCATTTCCAGCTTTCTGCGCGCCGCCCAGCGGGGCAGCAGCAGCACGCAGACGAAGATCACCAGCGCCGCGGCCGCCTCCAGCAGGCTGACATTCAGGCGGACAGCATAGCCCACCTGCCTGGAAAGCGGCCCCTCAAAGTACACGCTGGGGCCGTAGCCCACCTGCGTAAAGACCTCCGAAAGCCGCGCGCCCGCCACGAACAGCGGCACTGCCGCCGGCACAAGCGCCGCGCCCTCCGGCACAAGCTTTACCGCCAGGAGCACGCCCGCCAGCGCGCCGGTCATGGCCATGCCGCCGTCCCAGAGGCGCAGGGCCGCCAGGCGGGAGAACCACTTGGGGTTGTAGTAGGCCGTCTCCACCACGCAATACAGCAGGCGGGACAGGAGAATGCCCAGCGCCAGCGCCCACGCAAACCAGCAAATCGCGCCGCGCAGGCTCGTCCGCTTCCCGGCCAGCGCAAAAGCCACCGCCCAGGCGAGCACCGCCGAGGCCGCCAGGCCCGCGCCGTAAGGCAGCACGCGTCCGGTCAGCGCAGGCAGCGCTTCTCCCGTGTACAGCGCGTCGCCCGCCTCCCAGAGGATCTGCCCGTCCGGCACGGCAAAGCATAGCACAAGGAGCAGCAGCACGCACAGCACCGCCGCAATTCCCGTCTTTTTCATACAGGCTTCCCTCCGCTCATCAATCGGGTGCGACCGCGCTGACCACATACAGGATGTCGCTCTGCTCGCGTTCCGTGTTTCTCTTCTTGCCGCCAACATACTTGCCGTTGAAGATCATGACGCTGGAGTTGCCGCCGTCCAGATTGTACGCCTGCTGCAGGTTAAGCGCCTCGGCAATGTCGCCGATCTCCTTCTGCGTGGCGCCCGGGCAGTAGATGAACGCATAGGAAAGCGCGCCGAGCTGGCCCACAGCCGAACGGCCCGTGCGCTCATAGGGATAGAAATAGTAGTCCTCTCTGTACGGAATCCGCTTGCCGTCGATCATGAGCGCCGGGCCAAAGGAGAAGGCATTGATGATCGTTCCGCCCTCGTCCTGGAACGCCTGAATCTCCGCCGCCTTGTCCTTGCTGGTATAGATGTGGAAATCGCCGGCGTCATCGATGATGAGCACGTCCTTCACCGGGTCCGGCTGATCGCGGAACACCTTGCCCTGACGGTAGATGAAGATGTCCTTCGTGCGCTGGATGTAGTACTCTCCGTTCAGGATCAGGACAGCGTTCTTGGCCTTGCCCATCTGGGAGGGCAGCGCCGCCACGCTCTCGTTGGGCCGGCCGGCAATGGCCGTGCGCAGCTGCGTGGGGCTCTTCACCTGAAAGTACGCCACATAGTACTGCACGCCGCGCAGGCTTCCGGTCTCCAGGCGCACGTCCAGGCTCTCATCGTGATAGGCATCCTCCGTAAAGCCCGCCGGATCCGCCGGATAGTTGGCGAAATCGATGTCCAGCGGCAGATCATAGGCATTCTCCTCCGCCAGTGCGGCGCCCGGCATCAGCAGCAGGCAGCACATCAGCAGCAGCATCCATTTTCTCATGTTGTTCTCCCTTTCTCTTCTTTTGCTATCATTTGCTATCTGTCATTCACAGGCTTTCCCCTGCCGGCGATGCGTCGTCCTCAAAGGGCAGGTAGTCCTTCCCCTTGAACATCTGAAACAGGACGTCGTAGTGCGGGTGTGAGCGCCAGCCGCCGTCCGTACCGAGGGAAGATGCGTCAATCCGGGTTTCAGGCAGCGCTGCGCTGAGCGCCTCCAGCGCCGCCGGCGTCAGGACGTCCCGGGCGTCCCCGCATGCGCACAGCCACAGGCGCTCAAGCCAGGGCATGCCGCACAGCGGATCAAGCGACGCCGCGCAATTCTGGGCAACATTCAGGTCCACAAGGCTGCGCAGGCCCGTCAGCGGCGCAAAGCTGGTCACGCGGTTGTCGAAGAGCTCGATATACGTCAGATGCTCAAGGCCCGCCAGCGGCGAGAGATCCTCGATCCGGTTGTCCGCCAGGATGAGCACCCGCAATTCGCTGAGATCCGCCAGAAAGGAGATATCCGTCAGGTCGTTGTGCCCGAGATCCAGCGCACGCAGGCTGCGGCAGTAGCGCAGCGCCTCCAGATCCCCGGAGGTGTGTCTGCGCTCGACGCTGTCATGCAGCGTGGAAAAGGCGGTCTGATCCGTGCGGACCGTGTGGTCGCCGACGTAGATCGTCCAGCCGAACTCGATCTGCGGATACCGCTCGCTCAGGCGCTTGGCCTGCCGGTTGAACATGTGCGTGGCATACATGTCCACCTGCCGCACCTGGGGCAGCGCATCCAGAAAGCGTTCAAAGGCGTCAAAATTCTCCACCTTCATCCTGCCCAGATCGATGTATTCCGCATCCGCAGAAACGGTAAGCTTTCCTCCATAGTCCCTGTAGGTGATCGTTTCCCCTTCTCCCACCGCCGCAGCTGCCCACGCAAGGAGCACCAGCATCAGCAGCGCCCAGCCGATTCGTCTCATCGCCATCCTCATTTCTTCCGTATTCAGCGCCGCTGCTTATCAGGCGCCGCAAAATATATTCAAAAGGATTATAACATATCTTTGCACAGAACCCTATACAAAATTTCCAGTTCCGAATCTTTCTCAGGGATATTTTGACGCGTATCAGGGCCCCGGCCTCCGGCGAGACGTACTGCGCCGGGAATGCCGCTCGGCGGGTCACAGCAATGGGCAGTTCGTAATTCCGGGCAAAAAAGAACTCACCAACCATTTCTGATTGGTGAGTTTGTGGTGGCTCAAGACGGATTCGAACCATCGACCTGCCGGGTATGAACCGGACGCTCTAGCCAGCTGAGCTATTGAGCCAAAGTGGTTGCGGGAGAAGGATTTGAACCTTCGACCTTCGGGTTATGAGCCCGACGAGCTGCCAGACTGCTCCATCCCGCGATGTTGTCTGCGTCGTTCTGACGACGTTGCTCATTATATCGCATTCTCCATCATCTGTCAATACATTTCTCTGAATTTTTTCTTCAGATAGCCATCCATGTTGCCGTGTGCGGAGAGCCCCAGCTCCTCCATGCCAAACACGCGCATCGCAGCCTCCAGAATGGCGATGCCGCTGGGGATGATGTCCGCGCGGTGCGGCATCAGGCCCACAATCTGCCGGCGCTCCGTGATCGTCAGGCGGGACAGCCTGCGTCCCCACGCGCATACGTCCGCCTGTGATACGCGCATTCCCTCGCACAGCTTCGGTTCAAACATCGGCACGCGCTTTTGCATGGCGCCCAGCGTCGTCATCGTGCCGCCGACGCCCATCCAGCGCTCCGCCTTCGGGCCGTTCAGCAGCGCGGCCGCGTCCCGGCGGATCATGTTCATGCAGCGGCCCACCGTCGCCTCATAGTCCTCGACGCGCAGGATCGGCGTCTGCGCATTCATGCGCACCGCGCCCATCTGCAGGCTCACCGCGCCCAGCGTGCGCTCGTCCTCGCCGATGGTGAATTCCGTGGAGCCGCCGCCGATGTCCATCACGCCGCAGCGTCCGCCCTCGCTCGCGCCGATGTAGGAGAGCACCGCCTCCTGCTCGCCGGAGATGATCTCGATCTTCGTGCCGCTGGCCGCCTCCGCGCGGCGGGTAAACTCCTCGCCGTTGAATGCGTCGCGCACGGCGCTGGTGGCAAAAACAAAAATCTCCTGTACGCCGTCCCGGCGGGCAAGCATAGCCAGCTCCGCGACGGCCTCCACAGAAGACCTGATGCTCTCCTCGGTCAGCGCGCCGTTCACAAGCCCTGCGAACAGACGCGTCCCCCGGCGTTCACGGCGGACTGCACACAGCCTCCCCTCCGTCCACTGCGCAATCAGCAGGCGAATGGCGTTGGAACCGATCCCCATACAGGCAAGACGCATGGCATTCCCTCCGTGACTCCCATATATGATTGTAAGCTTATTCTTCCCCGTCGTAGATTTCAAATTCAGGCTTCTGCTCGATGTCCTCGAGGTTGCCAACCTCATAGATGACCTCGCCATACCAGCAGTAGCCATAGTCGCGGCGGGCCGTGCGCTCCACAAAATCCGCCGTATTGATCTCCGAGAGCTCGGTGGTCAGCTGGTTGTTGCGGCTCTGCGCGTCGTAGTAGGCCTGCGCCGCGTCCTCCAGCTGCTGCTGCTGGCGCTCCAGGCTCACGGCTTTCGCCGGGAAACGGGACAGCATGACCAGCGCAGCGCCGCCCAGCAGCACGGACAGAATCCTGAAAGGCCGGATCCTCACCTTATTCTTCCCCATGTCCGTTCCCCCGCTTCCCTGATTTCAAACGTACAGTGTGTTGAATATTCGTCTCAATCCGCCGTTTTCCTGCACCCCCGCGGATATTTCTGTCTAATTTTTCTCTTTTTTTGACAGGTTTTTCAATCTCCCCTTCAAAAAGCGAACAAAGGTTCCTATCGAGCACTGATAGAGCGCAAAGCCCGCGCTGACGCCCAGCAGCGTGTACAGCCTGTACGCCTCGCAGCAAAGCGCCAGCGCCGCCGCAATCACCGCGCCGGCTGCCAGCACGCCGAAAAGCAGATCGGCCGCCGCCGTCAGAATCCTTCCGCGGCGCAGCGCGCCCAGCGCATCGTAAACGGCCCCGAGCAGCGCACCGCACAGGGCCATGGCCAGGAACACGCGCGCCTGCTCGATCACCGTCACTTGCGTCTGCGCGCAAACAGGCCGCGCTTTTCCTTCTTCCTGACGGGGCCGTTGTACTCGATGCCGGAAATCTCGCCCGTCACGTCCAGCTGACCGTCCTCCAGATTCAGCTGTTCGATGTGCAGCTGCTCGCCCAGCAGGGCGACCTCGCCCTCCGAGGTTTCCAGCACAATCTCCTGCTCGTTAAAGCAGCATACCGCCATCACGCCGGACAGCCGCGCATGCGCGCGCCCCTCGAGCGTCAGCATATGCGGCCGCGCGCTGAGATTCATCCCCTGCTCCATCCTTCATCGCCTCCGGGGGTATCCTATGCGCAGGGCGGACGCAACTTGACAAAAAGCGGACGGCCGCATGAGCCGTCCGCCTGTATGGGTTTGTGAGCCGGTCAACGGGCGTCCTGAAACAGCGCAGCCAGCTCATCGCTGCCGGCCGCCTTCATCTCCGCCAGCCACGCGTCATAGTTTTCGTCCGTCAGTTCAAGCTCGCCGGTGGCAAACCGCGCGATGCCGATATCCGCCAGCCTGCCCACCTCGGCGCTCAGCGCGTCCGCCCTTTCCTGATCCGCTGCGCTCAGGCAGTATGCCTGCGTCACGCGCTCGCTGACGGCCTGCGCCTTCTCGCTCGCCGCAAACACATGGCGGTCGATCTCGCTGTCCACGCGGGAAATGAACTCCGCCGGATACAGGCCCGGCATGGCCGTGCCGGTGTACATGAGCACCTGGGAGCGGATCGTGCTCACGTCGCGGCTGCCGCTGAGGATAATCGACCAGAGGCCCTCGCTGCTGACCGTGTAGTCCTCGCCCTCAACGCCCGCGTAACCCAGCCGCGCGCCCTCCTCGGCGTAGAGCGCATCCACCCAGCGCAGCGCCTGCGCCGGATCCTGGCAGGCGCTCGTCACCGCGAAGCAGCCGGTCCACACGCCGCCCAGCAGATCGCGCCAGCGCGTCGTGCCGTCCGGGCCGGCGAGCAGCACCGGCTCATAGTCCGTCACGGCGCTGGCCGCAATGTGCGTATACGGCGTCATGGACAGCAGCATGCCGCTGGTGATCGGCGCGTCCTCATCGCGCTCGTTCAGCGCCTGGGTGCTGTGCATCGCCGTGAACGCGTCCTCGCGCAGCACGCCGCGCGCGGTCCAGTCCTTGAGCAGCGCGATGAACTCGCGGTATGCCGGCAGTTCCGGCGCGAAGACGATTTCGCCCTCCGCATTGCGCGCCAGGTTGTAATCGTCCGCCACGATGCCGAAGTACGGCAGCAGCCAGCGCATCTCATACACGCCGATCAGATCCGCGCCGACCTCGTCGGCCTTGCCGTTTCCGTTGGGATCGCCGTCCCGGATCGCCAGCAGCGCGTCCGTCAGCTCCGCAACCGTCGTGGGCATGGCCACGCCCAGCTTGTCAAGCCACGCGCGGTTGATCCACAGCATCACCTGGCGCTCATGCTCGTTGAGCAGCGGCAGCGACGCGATGCGCCCGTCCTCCAGCGTGATCACCTCACGCCAATCGGGATGCGCATGAAGCAGCGCGCTCAGGTTCGGCATGTTTTCCTCAATCAGCGGCGCGAGATCGATGATCGCGCCGCTGTCCAGCAGCGCAATCTCCTGCGCGCGGGAGAGCTCCGCCTTGAACAGCACGTCCGCTGTCACGTCGCCCTTCTCCATTGCGGCGATCATCTTGGCGTATTCGTCCTCGTCGGATACGCCGCTGGCCTGCACGCTCACGCCGGTCAGCGCTTCCATGCGGGCAAAAAACTGGCTCGTCTCCCAGTCGCGCCCCACCAATTCCGTCTCCAGGCCCGTCACGGTCAGGGCCTGTGCAAGGCCTGCGACAAGGCACAGGAGCATCGTCAGCAGCAGCGCCGCGGTCTTTTTCATCATCATGTCGGCCTCCGTACACAAATCGTTGACCTGATTATATCACAATCCCGCCCGGGAAAAAAGAGTGATTGCCGCAAGGTCAGGGCAGACTATTTGAAACCCGCGCGCCATACGCTTAGACGATCCATGGGCAAAGGAGGCCGAGTCGATGCTTCAATCCCTGATGGCCGCCTGGGGCGCGCGGCGCGTGCTTCTCCTGGGCAGCGGTGACCGGATGACCCGCTTCATGCGCGGGCTGCTTGTCGAGCTGGGCGCGCGGCCCCTGTGCCTTCCTCTGCCGTGCAGCAGCGAAACGCTGGCACGCACGCTTTCCGCCGGACGCTTCTGCTGTGTGATCGTTCCATGCCTGCGTGCGCTTTCCGGCGGCCTGATCAGCCAGCTTCAGGCACTTGACGCGCTGCTCATCGAGGCGCGCGAGGCCGGCGTACCGCTGGTCATGCTCCTGTGCGACGAGAGCGCCTACCGCGCCGCGCAGCGCCCGTGGGCCGTGCGCGAGGACGACCCCATCGGCGGCGAGACGCGCGAGGGCCTCTTCCAGGCCATCCTCCAGCTCTTTGCCGACGGCGTGAGCCGCGGCCTGCTGGGCGATCCCGTGCACGTGCTTACCGTCCGCCACCTGCCGTGCCTGGGCTGCGGGCATCCCGCCGTCGCGCCCTATGACCTCTGGTGCCATGCGCTTGACGCGGGCGAGCCGCTGATCGTGCCGCACCCCGGCGCGCAGGGCGTGTTCCTGCATCCGCTGGACGTCTGCATGGGCAGCCTGCTGCTGGGCGCGCGCTTCCTGCTGGGCGACACGGCCTGCACGGGCGTCTTCAACCTGGAGGCCGGCGCACAGAACCTCATGCCGGGCCGCACCGCCGCGCTGCACCTGAGCGCCTGCTGCGGCCATGGCCGCGCGCTGCGGGAAACCGAGCCGCCGCATCCGGTGCTTCTGCCGCTGCTGGACGGCTCCCGCGCCCGGCGGCTGTGCAGCGCACATCCGGTCATCCCCGGACACGAGGCGCTGCTGGACCTGCTGACGCTCTCCCGCGCACAGCAGAAGGGGCCGGAGGCCCTTGAGGAGGCCATTGCGGCGCAGACGGCGGCGTTTTTGAGCAGGTTTCTTTCATAGAGAGTGATTGTTAACTTTAGGATGCTAATGTGAACGAAAGACCACTCCCTCCGGCTGCTGCGGCAGCCAACCTTCGGCGTTTCATCAGCCTGCATCGCCCACTGGGCGCGGCTGCTGAAACGTCCCTCAAGAGGGAGGCCAGGGTTGCGCAAAGAGAATGAGGCTCCCTCTTGAGGGAGCTGTCAGCGAAGCTGACTGAGGGAGTTCGTGAACTTTAGCTCCCTTTTACTGAAGATAAAGCCACCGCTTCAGCGTGCCTAATCTGCAACATAAAACGGGCGGAAGAATCCGTCCGTTTCATGTTGCGTTTATCTGCGCATCAGCTTTCTGCCGATGCCCTTGACCATGCTCTTTTCGTTCTCATTCATCGCCAGCAGGTACACGCTCAGCGCGTAGACCACGCAGTACGGCAGCGCGAACGTCACCACGCCGCCGTAGCCCGCAAAGTCGTGCAGGCGCAGCGCAAGCAGGCCCAGCAGCACCGGCGGGATGAAGGACGGCACGATGCTCAGGATGCTCCTCCAGAAGCGGAACATGTCAAGGCCGATGTGTTTGTGGTAATACCAGTTCATGACAAAGCCGTTGCACACGATCATGGAGATGGCCGTGCCCAGCGCGCAGCCCATGCCGCCGAAGCGGATAGCCAGCGGGATGGAGATGGCCACGTTGAACAGCGCCATGAAGAAATAGACCTTGGAGCGGAACTGATGCTTGTTCTTCGCGCGCTGGATCTCGATGCCCAGGTTCTGGATCAGCGGCACCGTCACCGGCGCCATCAGCAGCAGCGCGATGGGATATGCGCCCTCGTACTCGCCGCCGCCCCACGCCTCGATGAACGGCTCGCCCACGAAGATGAAGCCGGTAAGCACCAGCATCAGCAGCATGAACTGGATGCGGCCCACGCGGGTGAACAGGCCGGTCAGCGAATCGTCGCCCTCGCCGCGCGCCACGATCCGGTTGATCTGCGGCACGAACACGCCGGAGATGGACGTGGAGAGCGTCATGTAGTAGCGGTGAATCTGGCTGCCCACGCCGTAAACCGCCGTCGCCGCCGTGCCGCTGACGATGCCCAGGATCGTCGTATCGACCGTCCAGTTGATCTGGTCGATGATCATGTTCAGGAAGATGAAGAACGAGAAGCCGCCCATCTCGCGCAGGAGTCTCCAGTCAAACCGCCCGAACGTCATGCGCATCTTCTGTTTCCTGAAGCAGTACCAGATGCTCGACGCGTCGGTGACCACGCTGAGCACCAGCGTCGCCAGCACCAGCGACACGGAGCCCAGGCCCATCAGCAGCAGCGGCAGCATGACGATGGGGCTCAAAACCGTGCGGATCATGCTGATCATGCGCTGGAAGAGGAACTGCTCCTTGGCCGTGATGTAGGACGTGAACACGCTGCACGGGAAGGAGACCGCGATGTTCACCACCAGCAGCGCCATCAGGATGCGCGCGGTTTCCACCTCCGCCGGCGTCAGCTTGGCCGAGAAGATGTTGTGCACGTTGGCCACCAGCACGCCGCCCACCAGCAGGCTCGCCGCGCCGATGCACAGGAAGATCACCATGAACATGCCGTTGATCTTCGCCACGCCGTCCTCGCCCTCGCTGGCCTCATAGCGCGCGTAGTAGCGCACATACGCGCTGCCCAGGCCGAAGCTCATCAGGCTGAGGTTGGAGATGAAGCCGTTCACCAGCGTATAGGTGCCGTACTCGCTCTGCCCCAGCAGCCGCAGCATGACCGGGGTGTAGACCAGCGAGATGAGCGTGGACAGAATCGTCTGCCCGTAGCTGAGCAGCACGCCCGCTTTCTTTTGATCCATACATACTCCTTGACCGGGCCGGGGCCCGGATACTTCAAATCGGTATACAGATACAGTGTATCGTCTTTCCCCGCATTTTTCAAGACGGAATCGCGCGCGCCCAGTCTTTCCAACGCGGGCGTTTCATGCTATAATTTTTCATCATTTCCTATATCATTTACGGAGGCCGCCTATGATCGACAAACAGGCGCTTGACGCGTATCTGACGCGTTGGGCACAAAAAAAGAACCTTGCCGGCGTGTCCGCGTACATCGCCGGGCCGAACGGCTGCGAATACGCCTGGAACTACGGCTTTCGCGATGCGGCGCATGCCATCTGCCCGGACAGCGACACGATGTACGGCATCGCCTCGATGAGCAAATCGATCACCGCGCTGTGCGCGTGCATCCTGCACGTCGAGGGAAAGCTTGATCTCGATGACCCGGTGAGCCAGTACCTGCCCGGCTTTGCCATCCCCGGCCAGCCCAGGGAGGCCGTCACCGTCCGCCACCTGGCGATGCACACCGCCGGCATCCCGCCGATGGAGCCGCTGGAGTGGTCCATCGCCATGAACAGCCCCGGCCGGCAGGAGAGCGAATGGCTGATGGCCATGCGCCGCACCGCGCCCAACGCCATGGACAGCATCGATCAGATCCTTGACTACATCGCCCACTGCCCCTACAGGACGCTCGGCGCGCCGGGCGAGGTCATGAGCTACTCGAACGAGGGCTACGCCATCCTCTCCTATGTGATCGATCAGGCCGCGGGCATGCCGCTGGAGCAGTTCATGCAGGAGCGGGTCTTCGCGCCGCTGGGCATGACGCGCTCGATTCTGGACAACGGCATCGAGGCCGCCCGCGCCCTCTCCGGCGGCAACATCACCTCGCTCTTTGAGCTGTCGGACGGCGTGCGCGTGTGCGACGATGCCTGGTCCATCCTGCCGCCGTTCCGCGGCTGCGCGATGGTCAAGTCGACCGCCCGGGACATGGCCGTCTATTACCGCGCGCTCTCCAGCTACGGCTTGCACGAGGGCGTGCAGGCCATCCCGGCGCAGGCGGTCGAGCTGCTGGCGGGCAAATACCATCCGGTCTCGCCGCGCAGCCTGATGTGCATGGGCCTGTACAAGCGCGAGAAGGCCGGGCACGTGATCTGCGAGCACTCCGGCGGCCTGCACGGCGTATCCACCAAGGGCGGATTGCTGCTGGGCGAGGGCTACGGCTTCTCCGTGCTGTGCAACCAGGGCGACGAGGACATGGACGAGCTGATGTGGGGCCTGTACAACGCCGTGTGCGGCCTGCCGCTTTCCGAGAGCCACCGCTGGTTCAACCCGACAGGAACAGACTTCTCCGCGCCGGAGATGATCGCCGGCACCTACATCAGCCATGAGGGCGTGCCCTGCATCCTGACCGTCGAGGAAAAGGACGGCGCGCTCGTGCGCACCCGCGACGGCGAGACAACCCCGCTGGTCTACTGCGGCGGCACGCGCTTCCTCGCGCTGGATCCCGCCGATCCCGACGCGCAGGGCGTGCGCCACGAATTCCTGATCCGCGACGGCGTCGCCTGGGGCGTGCGCTGCGGCACGCGTGTGTTTGAAAGGATGAGCGTATGAACATCACCTGGGACGCCAAGGGCTACACGAGCGGCTTTGCCTTCGTCCATCAGTACGGCGAGGGCGTGCTCGACCTCATCGACGCCGCACCCGGCAGCCACGTCGTGGATCTGGGCTGCGGCAACGGCGCGCTGAGCGAGAAGCTGCTTGCACGCGGCTACCGCGTCACCGCCATCGACGCGTCGGAGGACATGCTTGCACAGGCCCGCGCGCTGCACCCGGACATTCCGTTTCTTCAGGCGGACGCGACGGACTTCACGCTCCCCGAGCCGGCCGACGTGATCTTTTCCAACGCCGTCTTTCACTGGATCGACCGGGACAGGCAGCCGCTGCTGGCCGCCTCTCTCGCGCGCAACCTGAAGACGGGCGGGCAGCTCGTGTGCGAGTTCGGCGGCTATGGCTGCGCGGAGCGCGTGCACAGCGCGCTGGAACGCGCCTTTGCCGCCCGGGGCCTCGTCTATCCGCGCGTGTTCTACTTCCCCACCATCGCGCAGCACGCGCCCATTCTGGAGGCGGCGGGCCTGCGCGTCACCTGCGCGCTGCTGTTTGACCGTCCCACGCCGCTAGAGGGGGCGGACGGCCTGAAAAACTGGATTCACATGTTTGTGAAGGCGCCGTTTGAGGGCCTGTCCGCCGATGTGCGCGAGGCGATCCTCTCCGAAGCGGTGGACAGCCTGCGGGCGCCGCTTCAGCGGGAGGACGGCACGTGGATCGTCGATTACGTGCGCATCCGCATCAAGGCCGTCAAGGTCTGAACCGCATAGAATGATCCCGGCAGGATATCCTGCCGGGATTTGCATTCCGGGCAATCTTTACGGCTTGCCCTGATTCATCTCGTCTTTTCCCTGCTGCGCGCCGCGCGGCTTTCCAGCAGCGCCTCATAGCGCGCGTCCGTCTGCGCGTCAAAGGGCAGCGCAATCGTCTCCTCCGTCTCGGCGGAGAGCAGCATGGCGTTGGCCAGTTCAAGCGCGTTCAGGCCCTCGCGGCCGTCGGCGATCATCGGCTCGCCATAGAGGATATGCCGGGCAAACGCCCGCGTCACGCCCGCGTGCATCGCGTAGTCCTGTGTGGGCGTGATGTCCTCCTGCGTGATCTGCGGCTTGCCGTAGCCGCCCGGATATTCCCGGATGAACCGGCTCACCGGCATCTCGGTGCGGCGGATGGTCAGACGATCGTTCTCCAGCAGCAGCTGTCCGCCGTCCATGGAGAGCTCAAACCGGTTGGTGCCGGGCGCCTCGCCGGTGCAGGCCACGAACAGGCCCGTCGCGCCGCCCGCATACTCCACATAGGCGGTCACGTCGTCCTCGACCTCGATGTCGTGCCAGCGGCCCAGGCCGCAGAACGCGCGCAGCTTCACCGGCATGCCGGCGATCCACTGCCACAGATCCAGATGGTGCATCGCCTGGTTGAGCAGCACGCCGCCGCCCTCGCCCTTCCACGTCGCGCGCCAGGTGCCGGAATCAAAGTAGCTCTGCGCGCGGAACCAGTCGGTCACGATCATGCTCGTGCGCCGGATTTCGCCCATCTCGCCGGAATCGACGATCTCCTTCATCCTTCTGAACGCCGGGTTCGTGCGCTGATTGAACATCGCGCCGAACGCTCTGCCGCTCGCGTCCGCCGCCGCGTTCATCTCGCGCACCTCGCGGGTGAACACGCCCGTCGGCTTTTCCAGCAGCACATGCATGCCCGCCGCAAAGGCCTCCTTCGCCTGCGCCACATGCGCCCTGTGCGGGGACGCGATGAGCACCGCGTCGATCTCCCCGCTTGCGTACATCTCCTGCGGCGTGTCAAACACGCGCACGCTTTCGCCGCCCGGCAGACCGCGCAGCGCCGCGAGGTTTTTTTCGTTCCTCGTCGCCACGGCGGTCAGGCGCGCCTCCGGCACCTTTTTCAGGATGATCTCTGCGTGCTCAAGCCCCATCGCGCCGAAGCCGACGATGCCAAACCGAACCTGATCCATGAAATTCCCCTCTCTCCTACGCATCAAGGCGTCCAATCTCATACAGGGGAATTCGGGATTCGCGCGCGTTTTCCTGCCTGCACAGCGGGTTACGCCTTCTCCGGCGTGATCTGGTTGTAGCCCGGGATGGCCGGATCGCGGCCGACGGCCGTGTTGTCCTGCGTGCGGCTGCGCAGCTCGCTCACCGGATGCGGCGCAGTCTCAAAGCGGTAGTCGCAGCCAAGCCTAGCCACGGCCTGATCGATGACGGCGTGGCTGGCAACCTGGTTTTCATCCTCACCGCGCGCAAGCTTCTGGAAGACAAAGAACGATGCGGACGCGTCCAGCGACTGCACGGGCACAATCTCATTCTCCTGCCAGGTATTCTGCACGGTGGTCAGCACGCTGCGGACATAGGGGATGTTGGCCTCCAGCACGACCGGCGCGGGAAACTCGGGATCGGGGATCACCTGCTGCCAGTGCTTTCCCTCGAAGCGCTCCAGCAGCTCTGCGGCCTTGTGCAGGTGCGCGATTTCCTGCCCCAGATTCTGCTCCCAGATCGAGCGGATGTACGCATCGGATTCCGTCTGTTCGCAGGACCAGTAGAGATAGCACTCCGCGTATTCGTGCATGAGATTGCATTCCAGCCAGGTCATGCCGGGCACCATCAGCGCCTCATACTGGGTGACGTGCTGCTCCTCGATGAGGGCAATCTCCTGATAGAGCCTGCGGCCCAGGTCGTTTTTGTAGAATCCGGTCTGGTTCATATAGTAGTTCATGGTCTGCTGCTCGGCGGCGGTGATGATCATGGCGGCCAGCTTGTCAAACAGCGGGGCGTCCTTGCCCAGCGCGCAGGGCACGCCATCCATCGGAAAGCGGTGCTCGCTGATGGTCGGGCGGCCCGGCATGATCTCCGTGTAGCGGCCCACCAGGCGCTCGGCATGCTGCCCGTCGTCCATCTCCATCAGGTCGGCATAGCGGTACAGGTGATCAAAGTCCTCCAGCAGCGCAAAATCCAGCGCCTGCTTCACGTTCCGGCTGGCGACGCGCTTGCCAAGGTGCGCCGTCAGGTCGACGGCCAGCTGCTCATAGCCGATGGTGTGCTCCAGCACGGTCTCGCTGAGCGGCTTGAGGTTCGCCAGCTTCTTTTGCTGCTGCTGCTCGGCGCGGCGGGTCATCGCCAGCTCGGCGCGCAGCAGCGGATCAGCGCAGTGCCGGGCCATCTGGTGGCTGAACTTCACGGCTTCAAACTCCGTGCCGTTCATCAGGATGATGCGGCACCTGGTATAGGGATCTGTTTCCATGGGGTGACAGGCCCTGGGATACAGGGCGCTCAGGCTTTCAAACGTCGCGGCGACAGGCGCCGCCTTCTGCGCAAATGGGTTCATGGAACCACGCTCCTTCGGATCCATTGTCTCCCTGAAAAGGCATCCTTATGCGCCGGAGGCTCTTCCTTCACGCGCCGTTCAGGCCTTTTGTACAGATATTATGGATCTATATTTTGATCTTGTATAGATCAGGGAAAGAGAATATAATGGAAGCGCAATGGCACATTCCCTCAGGGGAACATCATGAAATGGAGGAAAAACCATGACGCAAATCTTCGGTAATTTTGCGGATCTGACGGTGCAGATGGTCATCATGTGGATCATCGGCGGCGTGATGATTTATCTGGCCATCAAAAAGGAAATGGAGCCGACGCTCCTGCTGCCGATGGGCTTTGGCTGCATCCTGTGCAACATGCCCAACTCCGGCATGGTGCACACGCTGCAGATCCTGTTCCAGGCGGGCGTGGACAACGAGCTGTTCCCGCTGCTGCTGTTCATCGGTATCGGCGCGATGATCGACTTCGGCCCGCTGCTGGCCGATCCCAAGCTGCTGCTCTTCGGCGCGGCGGCGCAGTTCGGCATCTTCTTCACCCTGTCCATGGCGAGCCTGTTCGGCTTTGAGCTGCGCGACGCGGCCTCCATCGCCATCATCGGCGCGGCGGACGGCCCGACGTCCATCTTCGTGGCGCAGACGCTGAAGAGCAACTACACCGCGGCCATCATCGTGGCGGCGTATTCCTACATGGCGCTGGTGCCCATCGTGCAGCCCTTCTGCATCAGGCTGGTGACCAGCAAGGAGGAGCGCGCCATCCGCATGGAGTACACCCCGGGCAAGATCACCAAGACCACGCGCATTCTGTTCCCGATCGTGGTCTCCGCGATCGCCTCGCTGGTCGCCCCGGATTCCGCCGCGCTGGTCGGCTTCCTGATGTTCGGCAATCTGCTGCGCGAGTGCGGCGTGCTGCGCGGCCTGTCCGAGTGCGCGCAGAACACGCTGGCCAACCTCATCTCCCTGCTGCTGGGCCTGACCGTGGCCGTGCGCATGCAGGCGGACAGCTTCCTGGTGCCCGAGACGCTGATGATCCTGGGCCTGGGCCTGATCGCGTTCATGTTTGACACCTTCGGCGGCGTGTTCTTCGGCAAGTTCATCAACCTGTTCGCCAGGAAGAAGATCAACCCGATGATCGGCGCGGCGGGCATCTCCGCCTTCCCGATGTCCTCCCGCGTCATCGCCAAGATGGCCCGCGACGAGGATCCGTACAACTTCATCCTCATGCAGGCGGCCGGCGCGAATGTGGCCGGTCAGGTGGCGTCCGTCATCGCCGGCGGTCTGGTGCTGGCCATGATCGGCCCGCTGGTTTAACCCAAAGGAGGAATAGGCTATGTTGATCAATGTGAATGCGTTTGTCGCCTCCCTGCGCTACATGGTCGAGGGCTGGCTGGGCATCTTTGTCGTCATGGGCATCATCATCGCGTGCATCTACGGCCTCAACCGCTTCTCCGAGAAGCTCGAGGAGAAGGCCGAAAAGAAGGAATCTTAACGGATTCCTGACGCCGCCGTCAGGCCGCTATCGGGGCTATTACAGAATTTGTGCAGGAATGCGCGCCAAAAAGGCCGAAAAACTCTGTCCAAATGGGGCTTGCGCGATTCGCCCCAAATGGGTATAATAGGAGCCGTACATTGACGGAGAAAGCGATTTGACCGCAGCTGTCAAGAGAGCGCGCCCACGGCTGCAAGGCGCGCAGCTCGCTTCACATCGCTCCGGCCTCCCGAGTACGCAGGAGAACGCATCGCCTATGCGCGATGAAATCCCGCCGGGCGCTCCCGATACAGGGCAGGCAAGGGCGCAGAGCATCCTGTCTGCGCTGAAGCAAGGTGGTACCGCGAAGTTCAGGCTTCGCCCCTGCAAAATGGGGCGGAGCTTTTTTCGTCCCCTATACATGACAACAGACAAAGGAGAGGACAACGCCATGAAGCTCAGGAACCTCGTTTCCAAGCGCTACAAGGAAACCCCCGCCGACTGCGTCATCGCCAGCCAGGCGCTGATGATGCGCGGCGGCTACATCAAGCCCGTGGGCAACGGCATCTACACCCTGTTCCCGGTCACCAAGCGCATCACCGCCAAGATCGAGAAGATCATCCGCGAGGAGATGAACCGCATCGACGGCCAGGAGCTGCTCTTCCCGGTCGCCATGCCGGCGTCCATCTGGCGCGAGTCCGGCCGCTTTGACGCCATCGGCAGCGAGCTGCTGCGCTTTACCGACCGCTCCGGCGCGGACATGGTGCTGGGCATGACCCACGAGGAGGCCTCCGTGCACTTCGTGCGCGACGTGGCCGACAGCTACACCCAGTATCCGTTCATGATCTACCAGATCCAGACCAAGTTCCGCGACGAGCCCCGCTGCCGCGGCGGCCTGATCCGCGTGCGCGAGTTCACCATGAAGGACGCGTACTCCTTCCACACCTCCCAGGAGGATCTGGAGCGCTACTATCAGATCTGCTACGACGCGTACAACCGCATCTTCTTCCGCGCGGGCGTGGGCGACGTGGTCGCCGTCGCGTCCGACAGCGGCATGATGGGCGGCAAGGTCTCCCACGAGTACATGCTGCTCACCCCGGTCGGCGAGGACACCATCGTCCTGTGCCACGACTGCGACTACCGCGCCAACATGGAGGCTGCGCCCTGCATCGTGCACGGCGAGGCCGGCGAGGTCGCCGAGCTTGAGAAGGTGCACACCCCCAACATCAAGACCATCGACGACCTGTGCGCGTTCCTGAAGATCAAGCCCGAGCAGACCTGCAAGGCCGTCGTCTATCAGGAGAACCTGACCGACAAGTACGTCGTCGCCTTCCTGCGCGGCGATCTGGACATCAACGAGACCAAGCTGCGCAACTACCTCAAGGCCGAGATTCATCCGGCGGAGATCACCCTGGAGAGCGGCCTGACGCCGGGCTTCATCGGCCCCAAAGGGCTGCCGGAGGGCGTGCGCGTGGTGTACGACGCGTCCCTGAAGGGGCTCAATGCCGTTGCCACCGGCGCGAACGAGACCGACATGCACTACACCGGCTTCAACATCCCGCGCGAGATGGGCGAGGTCGAGTACGTCGACGTGGCCAAGGCGTATGACGGCGGCATCTGCCCGGTCTGCGGCAAGAAGAGCATCTACACCTCCCGCGGCATCGAGGTGGGCAACATCTTCCAGCTGGGCACCAAGTACACCGAGAGCATGGGCATGACCTACGTCGATCAGGACGGCTCGCTCAAGCACCCGATCATGGGCTGCTACGGCATCGGCGTGGGCCGTCTGGCCGCGTCCGTGTGCGAGGCGCACCGCGACGACTACGGCCCGATCTGGCCGATCTCCATCGCGCCGTGGCACGTGCACCTGTGCTCCCTGCGCGCGGACAATGAGGAGGTTGCCGCCGTTTCCCAGAAGATCTACGACGAGCTGACCGCCAGGGGCGTGGAGGTCATCTGGGATGACCGCAGCGTCAGCGCGGGCGTCATGTTCTCCGACGCGGATCTGTTCGGCGTGCCGGTGCGCGTGGTCGTCAGCCCGAAGGGCCTCAAGAACGGCACCATCGAGATTTCCACCCGCGACAAGTCCATGCAGGAGAAAAAGCCGGTCTCCGAGGCTGTGGACTTCGTCTATGACTTTGTCGTCAGCGAGCTGGCCAAGCTCGAGTGCAGGCTGTAAAGCAGGCCGTACCTGTCTGCATCATGCAGGCCGGGCATGAACAGAATATAGCTGCCACCGGGCAGCGGTGCGCATTCTGAGTGCGTATGATCTCAGAAAACAGGCACCCGAACACATCGTTAGGTCTTTGCAGATGTGTTTCGGGTGCTTTTTCGCAGGTTGCCCATTCAGGTCTGTTTTAAGCAAAGGGGGAGGAATCGCAATAGTCGCCTTCGGCTCCGCTGCGATTCCTGCTGATGGCGCTTCGCGTTGGGAGACGATGGGGGCTTCGCCCCCATACCCCTGCCTGAGGGACATCGTCCCTCAGACTCCCTTCTTCGCTTCGCGCCTACAGCCCGATTTTTTCATCAAGGAGTGCTGCTCATGAACCAGAGAATCTTCCTGCGCTATGTCGCCCAGAACATCGCCGGCATGATCGGCCTGTCGTGCTACATCCTCGTAGACACGCTGTTCGTCTCCATGGCGCTGGGCGCGTCCGGTCTGGCCGCGCTCAATCTCGCCATCACGGTCTTCAGCGTCGTCACAGGCATCGGGCAGCTGGTCGGCGCGGGCGGCGGCACGGACTTCTCGCTGCGCAGGGCCGAGGGCCGGGAGGCAGACCGCTCGCTGCCCACAGCGCTGCTGGGCGCCGGCGCGATCTCCCTGCTGCTCGTGCTCGTCGGCGTCTTTTTTGCCGGGCCGCTGAGCCGCCTGCTGGGCGCGGACGAGGCGACCCTCGCCCTGACGACGACCTACGTCCGCATGACGCTGCTCTTTTCGCCGGTCTACATCCTGTGCAGCCTGCTGCGCGGCTTTGTCTGCAACGACGGCTCACCGAATCTGGCCATGCTCTCCATGCTGGTGAGCAGCGGGCTCAACATCGCGCTGGACTACCTGTTCCTGTTTCCGCTGGGGATGGGCATGTTCGGCGCGGTCCTGGCCACAGGGATGTCCGCGTGCCTGAGCCTGCCGGTGCTGCTTGTTCACTTCTCCAAGCCGCGCTGCACGCTGCGCCTTTCCCACCGGCTGTATGCCGTGCGCGAGATGCTGCGCCTGCTGGCCTACGGCCTCTCTGCGCTGGTGGGCGAGTTGGCCTCGGCCATCTCCCTGCTGACGTTCAACCTGCTGCTCATGCGGCTGAGCGGCTACATCGGCGTGGCGGCCTACGGCGTGATCGCCAACACAGCGCTCG
The DNA here is from genome assembly GCA_051883755.1 of Candidatus Ventricola sp. Lineage (GTDB taxonomy): Bacteria > Bacillota > Clostridia > Christensenellales > Aristaeellaceae > Ventricola. Next base: position 49,101 of record JBJEUI010000218.1, on the reverse strand, counting down.
TGGCCACGTCGATCTTCACCGGCGTGGGTCAGGGCATCCAGCCGCTGGCCAGCCGGGTCTTCGGTGCAGATGACCATGCGGCCATGCGCCGCCTGCTCTCCTATACGCGCATCACCGTCACCGCGCTGAGCCTGATCATCTTTGCGCTGGTGTTCCTCTTTGCGCAGCCGCTCGCCGGCGCGTTCAACCACGAGGGCGACGCGCAGCTGCTTCACATCGCCGTTTCCGGCCTGCGCGTCTACTTCACCGGCTATCTCTTCGCCGGGGTCAACATCGCTGCCGCCGCGCTCTTAAGCGCCGTGGGCTGTCCCAGGCGCGCGCTGCTGATCTCGCTGCTGCGCAGCTGTGTGCTGCTCGTGCCCGCCGCGCTGCTGCTCAGCCATCTGCTCGGCGTGACCGGCGTGTGGCTCTCCTTCGTCGCCACAGAGGCCGTGTGCTGCGTGCTGTCGCTGGCCAGCGTCAGGGCCGTGCAGAGGGCCTGATTCCATTTCATACCAAACAAACGCGCCGAAAGGGTTCACCTTTTCGGCGCGCTGATTATTCTATTGATTTCACGAGGAACAGCATCAGAACCCCATGCCCATCATCGCCGACGGCGTGACCAGATTCTCAAAATGCTGCACGGCGCGCACGGAGGGCAGCGGGGTCTCCTCCAGCTCCTCGATGACCTCCAGCTCGCCCGCCAGATACCGCTTGATCTCATCGGCCGCATCCTGCAGGCGGCCCGTCACCGCGCCGTAGCGCAGCGCGAGCACCTCCCAGCCAAAGCGCTTCATGTCCCGCTCCCAGAGCGCGCGGTGCAGCTTCAGGAGCGTCTCGTACTTTTGCAGCATGCGCGGCACGGCGACAAACGCCGCCTCGCGCAGCCAGGCCCGGTCGCCCGCGACGTACCGCGCCCGCAGGTCCCGCATCCAGCGCGCCTTCTCGCGCACGATCTCAAAGAGCGCCGCCGCATACCGGATCTCCAGACGATCCTCCTGCGCCGACAGGACGTCCAGCGCCGCCTCGCTGCGCGCAATCGCCGCGTCCGGCGTGTCCTCCGTCATCTCCAGCGGATACAGCGGGTCGCACCAGATCAGGCTCTTGCCCGTGCGCACGTCCTTTTCGCTGGGATAGAACGCGCCCATCGCGTCAAGCGCCGCGCGCGGCATGCCGGTGAGCGCCTCGCCCGCGAGGATCATCTCCTCGCGCGAACAATCGCAGCCCTGCCAGCAGCTCTCCGAGAAGACGGGCAGCAGCGCGCTGGCCAGGAAGACGTCGGTTTCCGCCGCGTCGTCGCCCCACATCGTCGCCAGCACCGTGTCCACGCGGTGCTTCGCGCAGGCACGCAGCGCCGGGAACATGGTCGCCTCAGTCTTTTTGACCTGGGGCAGAAAGCCGCTCCACGTCCAGACGCCGCCGGCGAACACCGTGCGTCCGCCCATGCGCGCATGCTGCTCAAGCATGTGGTCGTAGAACGCCTCGTCCTCGTGGTAGTAATCCCAGTAGCACAGGTCGACCGGCGGCATGCTGTCGATGACGTGCTGCGGGATATCGCTCTCCACGTCATAATAATCGTTGGTTCTGGAGCCCAGGCGGAAGAACATGTCGCTCCACATGATCGGCCTGAAGCCGTACCTTTCGCAGATGGCGCGCACGCGCTCAAGATGCCGGTTCAGCAGCGCAAAGCGGTCGGTCTGTCCATGAGCAAGCAGGTACTGCCCCAGGCCCACGCCGTGCGCCTCGTCCATGCCGATATGGATGCGGTCTGTGCGCATGCACGCGCGCATCGCGCGGATCTCCGCCTCGATGAACGCATACGTCCGCTCGTCGTCGATCATCAGGATATCCATCTGGTCGCGCAGCGCCGCGTTGTCCTGCCACTGCAGGAACTGGCGCATATGCCCCAGCGTCTGGATACAGGGCACCAGCTCCACGCCCGCCTCAGCTGCGTACGCGTCCAGCGCCCGCAGATCATCCTGCGCATAGCGGCCGCGCAGATAGCCCAGCGTCGGGTACTCCGGTACCTCGTAGGTGTCCTCCGTGTAGAGCATCAGCAGGTTCATGCCCAGGCAGGCGAGCTGATCGATGCAGCGGCGCACGGCCTCCGGCTTCATCACCGCGCCGCGCGAGCAGTCCACCATCGCGCCGCAGGAGGCAAAGTGCCGCTTCTGGCGCACGGACATCGCCGTCTTCCCCTCGCGCACGCAGCGGCTCAGCAGGAAAAAGCCGCGCGCAAGCGCATTTTCGTCCTCCGCTGCGATCCGGGCTGCGCCGCCCTCCAGCGTCACGCAAAGCCCCTCATCCGCCACGACGTCCACCGCAAACGGAAGCTTCACGCCCGTCACGCGCTCTGCGCGCGCGCGGGCCTTTTCAATCGATTCAGATGAAAACATGGTTCGCCCTCCAAATACTGACGGGAATAGTTTCCTTCATTATACAGGTCAGTCCGCGATTGTACAACAATTCGTTTTCAAATTGGCCGGAATATGGTATAGTGGAGATCAGCGAATCTGATTTTACCCAAGGAGGTCGCACCCATGGCCCTGAATCCCCAAATCGCCGACATCACCTACCGTCAGACCGTCATCCGCAGAATTCCCACGGCAAACAAGGTGATCCTCGTGCTGATGTACGTCTCCGTCGCCATCTTCACGTTTCTGGGCAGCATGTGGGGCACACTGATGCTCTTCCCCTCGCTGGGCACGCTGTTTTTCGCCTGGTACTACAAGGGCGTGATCTCCGTCAGCTACGAATACCAGCTGGACGGGTACGACCTGCATATCCGCCGCCTGAGCGGCACGCGCACAAGGCCCGTGAACGAGGCATTCGCCTATGTCGATCTGCAGCGCGTCATCGTCATCGCCGACCAGTTCACCCCCGAGGTCGAGCAGGGCGAAAATGCCTTTGCCGCCGCTGACAAAAAGCACCGCGTCACCTACTACACCGCCGCGCAGGATCCGGACAAGCCCAGCTGCGCGCTCTACGCGCACGGCTCCGGCCCGGAGGACGGGTATATTGTGCGCATCTATCTGCAGCCGACGAACCAGCTGCTGCACTGCCTGCGCCAGCTCTGCCCGGGAAAGGTGTTCACCCATGCCAACCTCATCTGAAGCCGAGCTGCGCCGTCAGCTGGAAGAGCCGCTCAGCTGCGAGTACCGCAGCTATCCCCCCGTGGAGAACAGCCTGCTGGTGACGATGCTTGATACGCCGTATTACCCGCCCTACATGCCCGACAGCCTGCATGTCCACAACTGCCTCGAAATCGGCATCTGCCTGGCAGGCAGCGGGCAGGTGTTCCTGCATGACAGGGGATGGCGCTTTTCCGCCGGCTCGGTCATCGTCGCGCCGCGCGGCGTCTACCACAATCAGCAGAACGAGGGCGAGCCGCTGACGCACTGGCGCTATCTGGTCATCAGCGACGATTATATCCAGCGCAGCACGCCCGACCGCTTCCGCGGCGAGATTCTCGCGCTGATGGACGATATCCGTGAGACCGGATTGTTCCTGGAGAGCAGCGCGGACAGCGCGCTGGACAGCATTGTCAAGCTGATGTATGATCTGAACCGCCAGGGCGACGCGGACGCAGAGCGGCAGATCGAGCTGTGCGTGTACCTGCTGCTGCTTGAAATCGCGCGCCAGCGCAGCCGCACGCCGCTGCTGACCCCCGGCGAGCCGGTTGACCGTCACCAGCGCCAGCCCATCGAGCCCGCGCTGGCCTACATCTGCGATCACTATAAGGAAGACATCCGGGTCAGCACGCTGGCGCGCACCTGCTCGATGAGCGAAAGCTACTTCCGCAAGCAGTTTGCAAGGATCATGGGCATGAGCCCCATGGAGCACGTCAACCGCTACCGCGTGCACCGCGCGATGAACCTGCTGCGCACCACGTCCGACTCCATCCAAAACATCGCCGTGCGCGCGGGCTATGCCTCCATCGCCGCCTTCAACAGGAATTTCAAACAATATGCGGGGCAGAACCCCAGCGACTGGCGGCGCAGCCGTTTGAACAAATAAAGCACACCGTTTTGTGCGCATCCGGGACAAGAATGAGCGTTTTTGCTCATATTTGGATCGATTCTGCGCACAAAGCGGTGTTTTTGCATGCTATAATGATACCAACAATTCGGCCTCGAACTTGGCTGAACTGAACAAACATCATGAGGAGGAAAACCACCATGAAAAAGCTTGTTTCCCTGCTCCTGGCCCTGACGATCATCGTCTCCTGCGGCGCCGCGCTGGCTGCCGAGGACGGCAAGATCACCATCTGGACCTGGGACCCGAACTTCAACATCGCCGCGATGAAGGTCGCGAAGGACATGTACAACGCGGAGCATCCGGACGTTGAGATCGTCATCGAAGAGGTTCTCTCCGAGGACATCGAGACCCGCGTCATCACCGCGGCTTCCGCCGGCGACATCTCCAACCTGCCGGACATCATGCTCATCCAGGACAACTCCGCGCAGAAGTTCATCCTGAACTACCCGTCCGTCTATGCCGACATCACCGGCAAGTACGACTTTGACGGCTTCGCCGAGGGCAAGCTGGCGTACTCCATCGTGGACGGCAAGAACTACGGCGTGCCGTTCGACGCGGGCACCGTCGTGGGCGCTTACCGCACCGATTACCTCGAGGCGGCGGGCTACACCATCGATGACGTGACCGACATCACCTGGGATCGCTTCATCGAGATCGGCAAGGACGTCAAGGCCAAGACCGGCAAGCCGCTGCTCACCGCTCAGGCCGGCTCCGTCGATACCATCTGCATGATGCTCCAGTCCTGCGGCGCGTCCATGTTCAACGAGGACGGCTCCGTCAACTTCACCAACAACGAAGTCTGCAAGGCCGCGCTTGAGATCTACAAGACCATGGCGCTTGAAGGCGTCCTCGTCGAGGTCAACACCTGGGACGAGTACTGCGGCACCTTCTCCAACGGCACTGCCGGCAGCGCGATCAACGGCTGCTGGATCCTGGGCACCGTCATGGGCGTTCCGGATCAGGCCGGCAAGTGGGCGCTGACCAACATGCCGAAGATGACCGGCTTTGAGACCGCGACCAACTACTCCAACAACGGCGGTTCCTCCTGGGTCTTCACCAACGGCACCGACATCGATCTGGCGCTTGACTTCATGCAGGCCTATCGCAATGTTGACTTCTACAACGCCATCCTCCCGACCACTTCTGCCATCGGCACCTGGGCCGGCGCGAAGGAAGGCTCCAACTACACCGCGGGCAACGACTACTTCAACGGCGACGCGATCTTCGCGAAGATCGTCGAGTTCACCGCGCATGTCCCGGCCAACCAGACCGGCGCGTTCTACTATGACGCCCGCGACGCTCTGGGCACCGCGCTGACCAACTACATCAACGGCGGCGATCTCGACACCGAGCTGGCCAACGCTGAGGACACCGTGAACTTCGCCATGGGCTTCTGATCTCCCATCGGTTCACGAGCAGTTTTGCCGCATGATAACTGCCGCTCCGGGAAACCGGAGCGGCAGTTCTCCCATGGTGAAACAGCACATACGAATTGAGTGTTTTTGACCAATCTGTTGTGCTGTCTCACCATGGGCCATCACCATGAAGAGAGGTGGATTATCCCATGACCAACGCGACCCCCGCGCCCAAGAAGAAGCACCGCTTCTGGACCATGGAGCGCAAGCAGAGCGCGGCCGGATGGGCCTTTCTGACCCCCGCGACCCTGCTGATCGTCATCTTCAGCTTCTACCCGATGGTTCAGGCGTTCCTGACCTCGCTCAAGCGTGGCCTGCCGACCGCCCTGACCTACTGCGATCCGCTGTGGCGCAACTACCAGCGCATGCTCAGCGACAAGGTGTTCGTCCAGTCGGTTACGAACACCCTGACCTACCTGATCATCCAGGTGCCGATCATGCTGGTGCTGGCCGTCATCTTCGCGACCCTGCTCAACAACAAGGATCTGAAGTTCCGCGGCCTGTTCCGTACCTGCATCTTCCTCCCCTGCGCCACCGGTCTGGTCGCATACTCCATGATCTTCCGTACCCTGTTCACCTACGACGGCATGGTCAACGCCCTGCTGACGAACATCGGCATCCTCTCCGAGCCGATCAACTGGCTGAACGATCCGTTCTATGCCAAGGTCGTCATCATCGTCGGTCTGGTCTGGCGCTGGACGGGCTACAACATGATCTTCTACCTCTCCGGCATGCAGAGCATCGATTACTCGATCTACGAAGCGGCGCGCATTGACGGCGCGAACCAGTTCCGTCAGCTGATCAACATCACGATCCCGCTGCTCAAGCCGATCATCCTGGTGACGGCCATCATGTCCACCAACGGCACGCTGCAGCTGTTCGACGAGTCGGTCAACCTGACGCGCGGCGGCCCGGCGAACATGACCATTACCATGTCGCACTATATCTACAACACGATGTTCACGAAGAACCCGAACTTCGGCTACGCGGCTGCGATGTCCTTCGTGATCCTGATTATGGTTGCGGTGCTGTCCGCGATCCAGACGAAAGTGGGTGACAAGCGATGAGAGAAGGCGCTCTGTCCAAGAAGGTTTCCCGTTTCTGCATGTATGCGTTCCTGATCGTCGCGTCGTTTATTTCCGTCTTCCCGCTGTACTGGGCGTTCATCTCCTCGTGCAACAACACCCAGCAGATTCTGGGCGGCCGCATGATCCCCAGCACGCACCTGATGGAGAACCTGACCAACCTGTTCGCGCAGCAGAATGTCTGGCGCGCGATGAAGAACTCCTTCGCCACCACGCTGCTCCAGGTTGTGCTGTCTCTGGCCGTCTCCTCCATCGCGGGCTACGGCTTCGAGATCTACCACGACAAGTACAAGGACCGCGTGATGAGCATCCTGATGCTGGCCATGATGGTGCCGTTCGTCGCGGTGCTGGTTCCGCTGTTCCAGATGTTCTCCAAGGTGGGCCTGCTCAACAGCTGGGTCGGCTTCTTCCTGCCGAGCCTGTCCACGCCGTTCCTCATCATGTACTTCCGCAACAGCGCGCGTACCTTCCCGAAGGATACGATCGAGGCTGCGCGCATCGACGGCCTGAACGAGTTCCAGATCTTCATCAAGATGTTCATCCCGATGATGAAGCCGACCTACGCGTCTGCTGCCACCATCACCTTCATGAACGCCTGGAACTCCTACCTCTGGCCGAAGGTCATCATGCAGACCCCGGATGCGACCACCATGCCGATGCTCGTTTCCAACCTGATGGGCGGCTACGTCATCGACTACGGTGTTGTCATGGCGGGCGTCACCCTGTGCTCCCTGCCGACGGTCATCATCTTCTTCATCCTGCAGAAGAGTTTCACCAACGGCGTCGCGGGCGCGGTGAAATAATCGGTTTGCATCACAAAATTTCCATTCTCCCCCGCTCCGGCGGGGGAGTTTTTTTGCGCCTGTCGAATGTACTATACAGCATATTCTGACAGTGAGGTCCTGTGTATGGCATTTGATTACAGCAAACTGAGCTCCCCCGCGTACTTCGCCGAGAACCGCGTTCCCGCGCACTCTGACCACATTTCCTACGCCTCGCGCGCGGAATGGGCCGCGGGCGAAACCAGCCTGCGCTTCTCCCTGAACGGCCTGTGGAAGTTCCACCATGCCCGTAACTTTGCGCAGACCATCGACGGCTTTGAATCTCCCGCCTACGACTGCCGCGGCTGGGCGGACATCCCCGTCCCCGCGCACATCCAGATGGAGGGCTACGGCACACCGCAGTACTGCAACGTGCAGTATCCCTGGGACGGCATGGAGGATATCGAGGTCGGCGAGATTCCCGAGGATTTCAACCCCGTCGCCAGCTACTGCAAGACCTTCTTCCTGCCGGAGGCCTTTGACGGCAAGCGCGTGTTCGTCTCCTTCCAGGGCGCCGAGAGCTGCGTCATCGTCTGGCTCAACGGCCATTACGTCGGCTTCTCGTCCGACTCGTTCACGCCCAGTGATTTCGAGCTGACGCCCTATCTCGTTCCCGGTGAAAACAAGCTCTGCTGTCAGGTGGTGCGCTGGTGCTCCGGCAGCTGGATCGAGGATCAGGACTTCATGCGCTTCTCCGGCCTGTTCCGCGACGTGTTTCTCTACGCCGCGCCCGACGTGCACATGCAGGATATCAGGGTAAAGACCCTGCTCGATGACCGCTATACCGACGCGGTGCTCGAGGTGACTGTGCGGCTCTCGGCCAGGGACGCGCTGCGCGGCCGCCTGTGCCTTGCGCTCAAGGACGCGGATACCGTCGTCATGTCCGAGCAGGACGCAGATGCGGAGGTTATCTTCTCCCTGCCCGTGCCCGCGCCCAGGCTGTGGAGCGCCGAGGCCCCGAACCTGTACGATCTGGAGCTGACGCTGCTTGGCGAGAACGGACAGGAAACCGAGTTCGTCTGCGAGAAGGTGGGCTTCCGCCGCTTTGAGATCGTGGACAGCGTAATGCGCCTCAACGGGCAGCGCATCGTCTTCAAGGGCGTGGACCGTCACGACTTCTGCGCCGAGAGCGGCCGCGCCGTGCCGGAGTGGAAGGTGCGCCGCGATCTCATCACCATGAAGCGCAACAACATCAACGCCATCCGCACCAGCCATTACCCGAACACCAGCTGCCTGTACCGCATCGCGGACGAGCTGGGCCTGTACGTCATCGACGAGAACAACATGGAGACGCACGGCGTGTGGGACATGGTCTATTCCGGCCAGAAGCCGAAGGAGTACCTGCTGCCCGGCGACCGGATGGACTGGCTGGACATCCTGCTGGACCGCGTGAACTCCACCTACCAGCGCGACAAGAACCACGCCTGCATCCTCATGTGGTCCTGCGGCAACGAATCCGCCGGCGGCAAGGTCATCGACGCGATGGCCGACCGTTTCCGCGCGCTCGACGACACGCGCATCACCCATTACGAGGGCGCATACCGCGTCCCCAGCTATCCCCAGGAGAGCGACGTGGTCTCCACGATGTACATCCCCGTCGTGAAGATCCGCGAGTACCTGAAGGCGCACCGCGACAAACCGTACATCCTGTGCGAATACACGCACTCCATGGGCAATTCCAACGGCGCGATGCACAAGTACACGGAATACGCCTACGAGGAGCCGCTGTTCCAGGGCGGCTTCATCTGGGACTATCTCGACCAGAGCATCCGCATGAAGAACCGCTTCGGCGATGTGCGCTTCGGCTACGGCGGCGACTTCGGCGAGCGCCCGAATGACGGCAACTTCTCCGGCAACGGCATCCTCTTCGGCGACGGCAGCGAGAGCCCCAAGGTGCAGGAGGTCAAGTACAACTACCAGAACATCGTCTGCGACGTGACGGAGCGCAGCGTCGTCATTCACAACCGCCACATGTTCCTGAATACCGCCGCATTTGACTGCATCGTCACGCTTGCCCGCGACGGCGTGGAGATCGCGCGCGCGCCGCTCAGGACCGCCGTCGCGCCGCTGCAAAAGCGCCGCTACATGCTGCCCTTTGCGCCCCAGACGCGCGGCGGCGAGTACACCGTGACCATTTCCTTCACGCTCAGGGAGGACACGGCCTGGGCCCCGCGCGGACACGAGATCGCGTTCGGGCAGGGCGTATGGACGGTGGCCGGGGAGGCCGTCCGCCCGCAGCACGCGCCGCTGCGCATCGTTCGCGGCGCGAAGAACCTGGGCGTGCATGGCGAGCACTTCAGCGTGCTGTTCTCCTATCAGCAGAACGGTCTGGTCTCCTATAAGTTCGGCGGCGTGGAGATGCTCAGGAGCATCCCTGTCCCCAACTTCTGGCGCGCGCCCACAGACAACGACCGCGGCAACCGCATGCCCGCGCGCTATGGCCAATGGAAGCTCGCCTCGATGTACTGCAACCTGCGCAACCCGTCCTTCGCCGGCAGACCGGAGGTCACGGAGCCGGGCGACGGCACCGTCAGCATCCGCTTCACCTATCTGCTGCCGACCACGCCGCAGGCCGTCTGCGACGTGACCTACACCGTCCATCCCAGCGGCACGGTGGACGCAACGCTGCTCTACGACCCGGTCAAGGGCCTTGGCGACATGCCGGAGTTCGGCATGATGCTCAAGCTGGACGCCGACTACGACCGGATCCGCTGGTACGGCATGGGCCCGCAGGAGTGCTACTGCGACCGAAGCGAGGGCGCGAAGCTGGGCGTCTGGCACACGACGGCCAGGGATAACCTGACGCCATACCTCGTCCCGCAGGAATGCGGCAACCGCACCGGCGTGCGTTGGGCGGAGGTGACGGACATGCGCGGCCGCGGTCTGCGCTTCACCGGCAAGGGCATGGAGTTCTCTGCGCTGCCCTACACGCCGCACGAGCTGGAATGCGCCGATCATCCGGACGAGCTGCCGCCCATCCACTACACCGTCATCCGTGCCGCGCTCAGGCAGATGGGCGTTGCCGGCGACGACAGCTGGGGCGCGCGCACGCACGACGAGTACCTCATCCCCGTCAAAAAGCCGCTGACGTTCACGTTCAGCTTCTGCGGCATCATCGCCTGACGAAAAATTCCCGAAAGGTTAAGCCTCTCGGGAATTTATACTAATTCGCAGTTAAAATGCCCAACAGAGCGCATCAGATTTTTCGCTCTGACGAAGCCAAGTGCAGTGAGGCGTACTGGAGGTACGTTGAACGGAACGAGGCAAAGTCAGGGCGGAAAAGATGGTGCGCGGATTGGGTCATTTTAACAAGAATTAGTATTACTTATTGCACTGCCTGCGCGGGCAGGGAGATCAGCATCACGCAGGAGCCAAAGAGAACCAGCGGCTTAAACAGCTTCACCCGCCGCTCAAGCGCCGTCTCCTCCGGCTCAGCGCGCAGCGTTTCCAGCGCCGCCGGCGTCAGCGACAGCTTGATCACGGTCTGGCTGATGCGCGAAGCATAGAAATTCTGGTTGAACGCGTTCGTCACGCTGTCGCGCACAAAGGCATACTGCGCATGCAGATCATAGGCCCGTCCGAAGGTTTCCCCCTCGATGGCCCGGGGCAGCGAATCCAGCACGTAGACGGTTCCGTTTTCCATAAACGAGCCGACATGGAACATCACCGACAGGTAATGCCCGTATTCGCCGGAGCGCAGCGGCGTGCCGAGCTTCTCCGTGCCCGCACCCGCACAGGCCAGGCTGAGCGTCGCGTCATCCATGCCCATCTCGTGCAGCTCGGTGAGGATCTGCAGTGCGTCCGTCCAGTCCGGATGAACGCTCATGCGCCCGACAAACATGGACGGCGTCTGCGTCTGGCGCAGGATGTCCATCACCTCCTGCGCGCTCAGCTGCTTCTGACTCACCTGCACGCTGCCGGGATACGCGCCGACCGTCTTCGCCAGATTCGGATATTCCTCCTGCTGACTCGCGCGCAGCACGGGATCGACCAGGTTGGGAATGCCATCCATATTGACAGATCGCTTGCTCCGCTTTCCTCCGGGAACAAGCAGATCGAGCGTCTCCGGCACGAGCCCCGCCGCCGTCTCGTGATCCGTCACGCCAAAGGCGGCGATCACGCCGTTGACGACCGAGACCAGCTTGCAGCCGCGCCGGTACACGGTCGCGGTGTTGTAGGCGATGTCTCCAATCGCCTCGTCCTGCTGGGACATGATGCTCAGGCTCTGCACCATCCTGTCCGCAGGATCAAGAGCCGTTTCCTCCGCCCGCACGTGCGGCGCAAGGCACGTCAGCACGAGCAAAACCAAAATAAGCCGTATACTCTGTCTTCTCATTTCTGCCTCTTCGTCGGATGATGCAGCGCCACATGGCTGAATGCCTCGCGCGCGTGCAGCTTCATGTCCGCATAGTGCCTGGGCATCGTCTCCATCCAGCCGCGCGGGAATACATAGCTGACAAACAGCGCGATCAGCACGCCCACCGCCGTGTCAAAGATGCGGTTCATGGCGTAATCGATGTAGGTCGCCACGGGCGTATTGAACAGCAGGATGCACAGCACAACGCCGCCGGGCTGCACGCCGCCTGCCCAGAACATCTGGCATGCCATGATGAGGATGATGGTGCCCACGAAAATCAAGGGAACCATCAGCAGGCTGTGATGTCCGTCCGGCACAAAGACCAGATACAGCCGGAAGAGCAGGATGCCCACCACGCCGCCGATGATCGTGCCGAAAAGGCGGTTGCCGCCGTTTTTGCGCGCGTCCTCGAGGTCATAGCCCATGCCGAAGATCACGCCGATGCACGCAAACGCCGGACTGCGGCCGACAAAGTAATACACCAGCGTGCAGAATGCCACCGCAAGCGCCGTCTTCACCGTGCGCATGCCCACTCCGGGGATTCTCAAGGGTTCCATAGGAAAGTGCCTCCAATATCTTGTGTAATGCCGCGTTCTGCAGCGGCAGGATGCGGTTACGGGGCCTCAAGACCCAGCTCCTCATAGGCCTGCTCGATCGCCGCATTCCACGCGGAGACGACCTCCGGGCGCTCGGGCGCCTGGCAGATGGAGCAGGGCTTCAGGTCGGTGTAGGGATAGCGGGAAAGCGTGCCGTACTTGAGCTCGGTGAGCGGCAGGTACTTGCTGCGCACGCTCGAGCAGTTCTGGTCGGTGTGATACTTCTCACCGCCGTTGGGGTTATAGTAGATGGACGCGCTGTCATCCATCTCATCAAGCTTTCTGCCGTCGTCATCCCAGACGATCAGCTTGATGTTCTTCTCGTTTCTCAGGTTCTTCCAGATCCATTCGTGGTTGTATCCGTCCTCATTCACCTTGCGCTGCACGCGGATGCAGCCATGGGACGCGCGGGAGCCCAGCGCGCTTTCGCAGATGCTGTAATCGCCGGAGCCATCCGCCAGCACGCCGGCGTTTTCGCCGTAATACACCGCGGGCACCATGTGCAGCAGATCGCCGCCGTTGAAGCGAATGGCCTGATCGCACCACAGGTTGCCCGACCAGAAGCCGCCCGTCGCGCTGATGAGCAGGAAGTCGCCGGAAGCCGTCTCGCAGAAGTCCTCATTCTGGCCCGTGGTGGTGCCGGTGGAGACCAGCAGCTCGGTGAGCAGCTTGCCCTCCTTGTACAGGTACAGCCGCTGCGTGCGCTTGTCGACGATCATGCCCCAGGTTTGATTCGGCGTAACGGTCTTGAGGCGGCCGGGGCGCACCCAGCCCTCCTCCAGCTCGTCATAGTCGTTGTATGCCTGAATCTTTGACCAGCCGTCCTGCTCATCCAGCACCTTCACGCCGACCGATTCTCCATAAAAAAAGCCGCGGTGCGCATCCGTGGTCTTCCTGCTGCCGTTAGGAGCGTCTGAAAGGTAGACCTTTTCCTTCTGGTCGACGTTCAGCACCGTGATGTCTTCCATCAGGCGGCTCCACGCCGCCTCCTCGTCATACGGATCGAACTCGCCGAACCAGTTCGCCGCAATCGCTTCCTTCGCCGTTTCCAGCATCGCCTGGGCTTCGGCCTCGGCCTTTTCCTGGGCCTTGGCCTCCGCCTGCTGCTGCTTCTCCTCGATCTCCGCGGCAATCGTCACCAGCGTCTCGCGGTCAGCCACGCCGGTTGCGGAGAGGCCGCGCGCCTTCTGATAGTTCTTGGTGGCCGTCTGCGTGCCCTTGCCGAACTTGCCGGCGGGCTCATCGTTGTAAAAGCCCAGCTCAATCAGGTTCTTCTGGAATGCGACGACCTCATCGCCGCTGGAGCCCATCTTCAGCGCTGTGCCTACCAGACCGCTTTCGCGCACGCCGTAGCCGCGGATGGACGCATCGTCCAGCCGGTAGGTATAGCGGCGCACCTGCGTCGGCGTCGGGCCGAGGATGTGGTTGTTGCCCTCGATGGTGTGCACCAGATAGGTGCCGTCCGAGTCCTGCGTCACAAACTCGACGATGCCCACGTGATCGAGCCGGTTGTACTTGTACCACTCGATGTAGATGAGATCGCCGCGCTGCGGGACATACGGCCTGTCCGCAACGGACACGCCGTCCTCGAGGTAGAACTGGCCCTCCTCGCCCTTCAGGCCGCCGTTCACGGTGATGTAGCGTCCGCGCTCCTTGAACCAGGCGGCGCCGTCCGCGCAGGTGGTCTGCAGCGGATAGTCCGTGCCGAGCATGGACGTGCCGTAGACCTCGTCCGCGCGCGCCACGCACCAGGAGACGAACTCCGAGCACCACTCGCCGTAGGCATTGCCGCCCCACTCGCCGTACTTGCTGTAGCCGCCCTTGGTGGCGGTATAGCCCAGCTCGCTGACGGCGGCATTGACCAGCATTTCCGCCTGATCATCCGCCAGCGCGCATGCGCCCAGCAGCAGCATGCACGACAGAAGAAGCGCCACAATGTGTTTCATGTTTCCTATCCTTTCAAGCCATTCACGCTGTAAATCCTTCTGCAAAGCACCGGCCTCGGCCGCAAAGCAGCGGGATTTGCGGCATTTCGTCGGCGATGCAGCCGGCATCATGCCGGTTTATCCACAAGACGAACGGGCCTGTGGATTTCTTCCCGGTCTACAGCAGAATCTCCGCTTCTCTCCTCCAGATCTCCTCGCCGAAGCCGCGCCAGGGACGTGTGTCAGCGGGCGGCATCGCGGTAAACTGCATCTCCTCTTTCTTCGTGGGATGCACAAGGCCCAGATGCGCGCCCCACAGCGCAATCTGCTCGCCGGGTTTGCCCGCGCCGTAGCGCGCGTCTCCCCAGATGGGGAAGCCCGAATGGGACGTCTGCACGCGGATCTGATGTGATCTGCCGGTGAAGAGCTTCACGCGGATGAGCGACAGCCCGTCCGCCTCGCCCGCTTTTTCATAGACAAGCCGGGCGTCCTTTGCGCCGGGCGTGCCCGCCGCCACCGCGCGCACGGTGTTGGTTCGTTCGTCCTTGAGCAGCCAGTCATTGAGCTCCATGTGCCCCGGCGTGCTGCCGCGCACAGCGGCGACATACTGGCGCGCAAGCGTCTTTTCGCGCACCTGCGCGCTGAGCCTGTCGGCGGCCTTGCTCGTTCTGGCCAGCACCACAAGGCCGCCCACCGGCCGGTCGAGCCTGTGCACCAGGCCCAGATAGACCGCGCCGGGCTTATTATACTTCTCCGCGATGTACTGCTTCATCGTGCTGTGCAGGTCGGGATCGCCGGAGACGTCCGCCTGCGTGGGCATGTTCGGCGGCTTGACGACCACCAGCAGGTGGTTGTCCTCATAGACGATGCGGATGCCGTGGTAGTTTTCCATAGCTTACTTCTTCTGCCAGCGTCCGCTGGTGCCGCAGGGCAGCACGCCGCCGGCGCTGACCGGCAGGCAGAGCTCGTCCGCCTTCACCTCGCCGCCGAAGCGGGAGGTCACGCACATATCGACCATATTGCCCAGCACGCTCGCCTGGAAGCCCGTCGTGTAGCCGTTGAGCAGGAAGAACAGCGGATCCTCGCACAGCGCCTCGCTCGCCGCCTTCACCAGGCCATAGAGCTCGTTTTCCAGCTTCCAGACCTCGCCGCCCGGGCCGCGCCCGTAGCTGGGCGGGTCCATCAGGATGCCGTCGTAGAGGCGGCCGCGCCGCGCCTCGCGCTGCACGAACTTGAGCGCATCGTCGATGATCCAGCGCGTGCTGTCCTCCGGCAGGCCGCTCAGCTCGCGGTTCTCCCTTGCCCACTGCACCATGCCCTTGGCCGCGTCGCAGTGGCACACCTGCGCGCCCGCCGCAGCGCAGGCCATCGTCGCGCCGCCGGTATAGGCAAACAGGTTGAGCACGCGCACCTCGCGGCCCTCGGCGCGGCGGGCCTTGACCAGGCCGTTCATCCAGTCCCAGTTGGCCGCCTGCTCCGGGAAGAGGCCCGTGTGCTTGAAGCCCGTCGGGCGGACATAGAACCTGAGTGCGTCATCGTTGCAGCGATAGTTCACTTCCCAGCGCTCCGGAAGCCTGTCAAAGAACTCCCAGCTGCCGCCGCCCTTCTCGCTGCGGTGATAGTGTGCCTGTGCCTTGCGCCACAGCGACGGATCGCGCGCGGGCCAGATGGCCTGCGGGTCCGGACGGCGCAGGTACACATGGCCCCACCGCTCCAGCTTCTCGCCGCCGCCGCAGTCGAGCACCTCATAGTCCTGCCACTTGTCTGCAATAAACATGGGATTCCTCTCTTCCCGGAAAGTCAGTCAGAAGAAGCGCTTGAGCTTCTCCTTCTGTGTCTCCATCATATCAGAAAGTACGCCTTCTGTATAGAGCAAATCGATGCCCGTGAGCGCCGGATCGATCTCCATCGCCTCGCGCAGCGCCACGCGGCTGCCGGAGCACGCCGCCTCGGCGTAGAGCACGTTGGTCAGGCTCAGCTGGCCCATCAGGTCATGCAGCTCCACCGGCAGCTCCACATTTTCGCCTTGCGCGCCCTCCGCCGTCACGGCCGCCGGGCACTCCACAAAGCGGCCTGGGGCCACGCCCTCGACCGCGCCGTCGCACGGCATGTTGAGGTTCGGCACCCTGCAGTCGCCCTCGCCCCAGAGCGCGCGCAGGATCTCCACCGGCCGCGCCGTCTGCAGGCCGCTTGTGCGGATCTGGCCCCAGGCCTGCGCGCCCTTGGGCGACAGCGGGCCATGCACAGCGAGCATCGCCAGATTGCGCTTGCGCAGCTCATAGTCTGCCAGGCCCACGCCGGAGAGCAGCACGGTCTTGCGCGGGCTCTTCTCCGTATCGGCCAGCAGCTCGTAGAGCATCACGCGCTCGCCCGCCGGAATCGCGCCGTACCAGTCGATGTACTGGCTGGAGAGCTCCTCACGGGAGTCCTCCTGCATCTCCTTCATGCAGCGCGGAATCAGGTCTTCATCCTTCCTGCGGTCACGCAGGCGCGTCACCCACGAGAAGTTGTTCAGGCCCGCGCAGGTGATGTCCAGATCCGCCTCCTTCACGCCCAGATACAGCGCCAGGCGCTTTCCCGTCTGCTCGGTCACGCCGCTCACGCCCAGCGTGCGCACGCCGCAGAAGCGCTGCGCGCACTCGCACGCGCGCGCCATCTGGATGCCGCCAAAGCCGCTGTCACAGAGGATCAGCGGCGCATCCGGGCATTCCTCGCTCATCTGCGTCGCCAGGTCGGTGATGAAGTCGAGCACGCGCATCGTCTGCATCGCGCCGCCGATGCCGCCGCGCAGGCGCACCTGCTTGCCCAGGCCCACATCGTCGAGCGCCTTGAGGTCCTGCTTCCAGGCCTCCTCGTCGAGGAAGTCCGCGCAGAAGATGACCGCATCGGCAGAGAACGTCGCCTTGCTCAGCTGCGTCGTGTAGTAAAACCGCGCCTCACAGCCGAACGCGCGCGCTAAGGCCTGTGCGCCGCGGGCGGACAGCTCCGCCATGTCCAGGTCGCTGTCGACCATCCACACCTCCACCGGCGTGCGCCAGCGAACAAAGAGGTCTTCAAAAATGGCGGGGGCAAAGTGATACGAGCCCGCGCCGGCAATGACAATCTTTTTCATCTTGACAATTCGCTTTCTAAAGAAACCCTCCCCTATGGGGAGGGTGCCCGAAGGGCGGGTGAGGTCCCCGCGCGCAAGAACCTCATCCGTCATGCCTTCGGCATGCACCTTCCCCACAGGGGAAGGCCTATTGACTTACACCTTGCGGACGGAGAGCGTCGCGTCAATGCCGTTGATGCTCCAGTCCTTCGTGTACGCGCCCTCGGCGGCATCCGCGAGAACCACCTCCAGCGCCAGCACGCCGGCCTTGATGGTCTCCGCGTTCTCGGCCACGATCGCGGCGAGCTTCTCGTCCGCGGTCTTCACGGTCACGAGGATGCGGTCGGTCACCTCGAAGCCCGCTTCCTTGCGCATCGTCTGCAGCTTGGAGACCACCTCGCGGGCAAAGCCCTCGGCGATCAGCGCGTCGTTCAGGTTCGTATCCAGCGCCACGGTCACGTCACGGTCGGTCGCCACGACATAGCCCGGCTTCTTCATCGGCGCGGTGAGCACGTCGTCCTTCTCCAGGACGATCTGAGTGCCGTCCAGCTCGAAGGTCAGCGTGTTGCCCGCCTCGAAGTTCTTCACGACCTCGTTGCCGTCCAGCGTGGTCAGCTTCTCGCCGATGGCCTTGAGCAGCTTGCCGTACTTCTTGCCCAGCGTGCGCATCTGCGGCTTGAGCTGGTAGGTCATGAACGCGGTGGTGTCGTCGGTGAACTCCACAGCCTTGACGTTGAGCTCGTCGGCGGCCAGCGCGCACAGGTCCTGCGGCAGCGTCACGCCGGAGACGATCATCTTCGCCAGCGGCTGGCGCACCTTCAGGCCGGACTCCGCGCGGGCGCCGCGGCCCTGGATGACGACGTCCAGCAGCGCCTTCATGTTCTCCTCGAGCTCCGGATTGATCATGCTCTCGTCGCACACCGGGAAATCGGTGAGGTGCACGGAGATCGGCGCGGCGGCGTCCACGGAGCACACGAGGTTGCGGTACATGCTCTCGGCCATGAACGGCGTAAACGGCGCGGTCAGGCGGGACATGGTCTCCAGGATGTGGTACAGCGTGGCGAACGCGGCTTCCTTGTCGCCGGCCATGCCCTTGCCCCAGAAGCGCTCGCGGCTGCGGCGGACGTACCAGTTGGACAGGTCGTCCACGAAGTCCACCATCTCGCGGGAGGCCTCGGTCACGCGGTAGTTCTCCAGGTGCTCGTCCACGTGCTTCACCAGCGTATTCAGGCGGGACAGCGCCCACTTGTCCATCAGGCTCAGCTCAACCTTGTCAAGCGGATGCGCCTTGGGATCGAACTGGTCGATCTCGGCGTAGAGGATGAAGAACGCGTAGGTGTTCCACAGGGTGCCCATGTACTTGCGCTGGGATTCCTCGATCGCCTTGGCATGGAAGCGCTTGGGCAGCCACGGCGCGGCGTTGTTGTAGAAGAACCAGCGGACGGCGTCGGCGCCCTGCGCGTTGAGGACGGTCCACGGATCGACGACGTTGCCCTTGTGCTTGCTCATCTTCTGGCCGTCCTTGTCCTGCACATGGCCCATGACCACGCAGTTCTCGAACGGGTTGGTGTCAAACAGGCAGGTGGAGATCGCCAGCAGCGTGTAGAACCAGCCGCGGGTCTGGTCGATCGCCTCGGAGATGAAGTTCGCCGGGAAGCGGCGCTCAAACTGCTCCTTGTTCTCAAACGGATAGTGCCACTGGGCGAACGGCATGGAGCCGGAATCGTACCAGCAGTCGATGACTTCCTTCTCGCGGTGCATCTCGCCGCCGCACTCCGGACACTTCAGCACGACATTGTCGATGTACGGGCGGTGCAGCTCGATCTCGCCGATCTCGGTGGTCGCCATCTCGCGCAGCTCCTGCTTGGAGCCGATGACGTGGATGTGGCCGCATTCGCAGGTCCACACCGGCAGCGGCGTGCCCCAGTAGCGCTCACGGGAGAGGCCCCAGTCGATGACGTTATCGAGGAAGTTGCCCATGCGGCCTTCCTTGATGTTGTCCGGCATCCAGTTGACGGCGCGGTTGTTCTTCATCAGCTGATCGTGCACGGCGGTCATCTTGATGAACCAGCTCTGGCGGGCATAGTAGATCAGCGGGGTGTCGCAGCGCCAGCAGAACGGATAGTCGTGCGCGAACGGCACGGCGGCAAACAGCAGGCCGCGCTCCTTCAGGTCCTCGAGCACCAGCGCGTCGGCGTCCTTGACGAACACGCCCGGCCACTTGGTCTCCTCGGTCATCCTGCCCTGGCCGTCGACGAAGTTGACGAACGGCACGTCGTTCTCGCGGCAGACGCGGTTGTCGTCCTCGCCGAACGCCGGCGCGATGTGGACGATGCCGGTGCCGTCGCTCATCGTGACGTACTCGTCGCACACCACGAACCAGGCCTTCTTCTTGAGCTTGCCCACGGCGAAGTCAAACAGCGGGACATACTCCATGCCCTTGAGCTCGCTGCCGGGCATCTCGGCGAGCACCTCGATCTCCTTCCCCGGGAAGCAGGCGTCAATCAGCGCCTTGGCCATGATGATGGTCTGGCCGTCGACGACAAACCTGCAGTAGGTGTCGTGCGGGTTCACGCACAGCGCGAGGTTAGACGGGAGCGTCCACGGGGTGGTCGTCCACGCGAGGAAGTAAGTATTGTCCTCGCCCTTGACCGCAAAGCGGACGTACGCAGAGGTCTCCTTCACGTTCTTGTAGCCCTGCGCAACCTCGTGGCTGGACAGCGCGGTGCCGCAGCGCGGGCAGTACGGGACGATCTTGTGGCCCTTGTAGAGCAGGCCCTTCTTGTGGATCTCCTTGAGAGACCACCACTCGGACTCGATGTAGTTGTCGTCGTAGGTGATGTACGGGTTCTCCATGTCCGCCCAGTAGCCGACGCGCTCAGACATCTCCTCCCACTCGGTCTTGTACTTCCAGACGGACTTCTTGCACTCCTTGATGAACGGCTCGATGCCGTACTTCTCGATCTGCGGCTTGCCGTCCAGGCCCAGCAGCTTCTCGACCTCCAGCTCGACCGGCAGGCCGTGGGTATCCCAGCCGGCCTTGCGCAGCACGTCGTAGCCCTTCATCGTGCGGTAGCGTGGGATGATGTCCTTGATGGCGCGGGTTTCCACGTGGCCGATATGCGGCTTTCCGTTGGCCGTGGGCGGGCCGTCAAAGAAGGTGAACGCGGGCGCGCCCTTGCGAAGCGCCACGCTCTTCTTGAACACGTCGTTTTCCCGCCAGAACTTGATAACCTCTTCCTCGCGGGCGACAAAGTTCATGTCGGTCGAAACCTTCTGATACATGATCCTTTTCCTCCAACTCTCGGTGAATATAAAAGCAGCCTTCATCCCATTGGGACGAGGCTGCTCGCGGTACCACCCAAATTCGCACCGGCATGCGGCTTCTCCGCATGCGCCGTGCGCACTTCATTGCGCCGTAACGTGGCTGTCCGTCCTCGCCTAGCCCGCAGGGGGTTCAGCGAAGCCGCTGGACAAGTGATTCCTCGCCGCGCCTCCCGTCCGGAATTTCACCAGCCTCCGGCTCTCTTCGCGCTCGTCGCGGCAGCGTCCTGTCTCATTCGCGTTTAGCAATATACGCGAATATGATACCCGTTTTTTTTGAATTTGTAAAGTGCTTTGAAAAAATTTGTCCCTTGCCCTGCCATTTCGCAGCGATGGCCCTGTGCCCTGTCCGCAGCGGCAAACCGGCTGTCCCCGCTTGTCTTTTCCCGCGCAGGACGATATAATAAGAGCACATCCTATCATCCCGGAGGTCATCATGCAGGATCTGTTTTCCACGCAGGACGCCGCGCTCAGCCCGCTGGCCGACCGCATGCGCCCACGCACGCTCGACGAATTCATCGGCCAGCGGCACATCGTCGGCCCGGGGCGCCTTCTGCGCCGCGCCATCGAGGCCGACCGCATGACCTCCTCCATCTTCTATGGCCCGCCCGGCTGCGGCAAGACGACGCTCGCCTCCATCATCGCGAACACGACTAACGCCGCGTTCGTGCAGCTCAACGCCGTCACCAGCGGCGTGGCCGATGTGCGCAAGGTCATCAAGGAGGCGCAGGACCGCCGCTCGCTCTACGGCCAGACGACGTACCTGCTGCTGGACGAGTGCCACCGATGGAGCAAGTCCCAGTCCGATTCCATCCTGCCCGCCATCGAGCGCGGCGTGGTGCGCTTCATCGGCTCCACGACGGAGAACCCGCTGGTCGCCATGACCCCGGCCATCGTGAGCCGGTGCCGCATCTTCCAGTTTGAGCCGCTGGGTGAAGCGGACGTGCTGCTGGCGATGGAGCGCGCGCTTTCCGACTGCGAGCGCGGCTTCGGCGGCAGAAACGTGAAGCTCGATCCCGACGCGGCGCAGCATATCGCCCGCATCGCCAACGGCGATGTGCGCTCTGCGCTGGGCGCGCTGGAGCTGGCCGTGCTCACCACGGACCCGGACGGCAGCGGCGCCATCCATGTAACGCTCGCCGTCGCGGAGGAGTCCATTCAGAAGCCCGTCATCCGCTGCGACGAATCGCTGTATTACGACATGCTCTCCGCGTTCTGCAAGAGCCTGCGCGGCAGCGACGCGGACGCGGCGCTGGCGTGGTTTGCGCGCCTGCTGTACGCGGGCGTGGATCCCCGGCTCATCGCCCGGCGCATCATCGCGCACGCGAGTGAGGACGTCGGCCTGGCCAATCCCACCGCCATGCTGCAGGCCGTCGCCGCCAGTCAGGCGCTGGAGACGGTCGGCCTGCCGGAGGCGCGGCTGTCCCTCGCCCAGGCGATCATCGCCGTATGCGAAAGCCCCAAGTCCAATTCCGTCGTCATGGCGCTGGATCAGGCCGTCGCCGACGCGGAGAAGGGCGGCTTCGGCCCGGTGCCCGCCTATCTGCGCGACACGCATTACAGCGGCAACGAACGCGTGGGCGCGAAGGGCGATGCATACAAGTATCCGCACGACTACCCCGGGCACTATGTGAAGCAGGAGTATATGCCGCCCGAGGTGAAGGGCCGCCGCTACTACATCCCGTCCGACCAGGGCCAGGAGCTCAAGCTGCGCGAACGCAGAAGGGCGCGCGGGATCATCGACCCATAAGGCCTTATGCTGTATCGAATTACAACAGGCTCGATTTTCACGCCAGGCATCAACCGGGCCGTCCTCCCTCGGGAAGACGGCCTTTTCTTATGGCAGCATCGCAAAAAATCCGCCCGCCAGCGGCGACATGCCGATCATCACCAGCGAAAAGCACAGCGAGGCAACCGACATCAGCGTCGAGCGCTGCGAGGACGGGAACTGCTCGTTGAGCAGGCTGTCGGTGCGCACCTGCAGCAGATCGTCAAACATGTTCGCTGCAAAGCCGCCCGCGGCCATCGCCGCCGGGACATGGCCCGCGCCCAGCAGCAGACCGGCCAGTATGCCGCCAAGGCACAGCGCGTACAGCCTGCGATAGCGCACCCCGGCAAGGTGCAGCGCCAGACGCGAGCCGACCGCGCCGCCCAGACTCATTACAAACAGCGCCGGGCCCAGGTACGCATGCTCTAGCCCCGCAAGCGGCAGCCGCGCCTGCAGGAAGAACGCGAGGAGCGTTGCAATCGCTCCGGAAAATGCGTTGAGCAGCATCAGCCTGCGCGCTTTTGCCTGCGTCAGCAGAAAGCGAACCGTTTCGCGCACGCAGGACGCAATTCGCTGCGCGCCCTTTTGCTCATGGCATACCGGCTCGATCACCGCCTCGTCAAGCGTGAGCACCACGAGCAGGCAGAGAAGATTCAGCGCCGCGTCCAGCAGGTATGCCAGCCGTTGGCCCATTGCCAGCGCCAGGCCCACCAGCAGCACCGCGCCCGCACGGCCCACGCGATAAATCGCCATGTCCAGCGACGAATACCGAAGGTAATCCCCTTCTCTGCCGTGCGCCTTCAGGCTGTCATAGGCCAGCGCCTCGCGCGCGCCGGAATCGAAGTTATAGCTGAACGCGCAAAGCACCATCGCCAGGCATACGCCGGACAGCCCGTTTGAAAAGGCCATCAGCAGCGAGGACGCCATGCCTGCCAGCCGCCCCAAAGCCAGCGAACGCTTTCGCCCAAAGACGTCAGAGAGCACGCCGGACGGAATCTCAAAGAGCAGGCTGGCCACGTGAAATACGCTCTCCGCCACGCCGATCTCCACCATCGAAAAGCCGCGCGCTGCCAGCAGCGCCACCCACGCCGCGCCCGCCAGCTGAAAGCTGGTCAGCGCCGAATGACCCAGCAGCTTGACAAGCTGGGATTTAAGTTCAAACCTCATCAAAAAAACTCCCTTTCAAATCGATTGCTTCGTTTGATCGGGAGAGGTGTCTATGCTTCTTTTTGCCTGTTATGCGGCCAAAAAGGGTACACTTCTCCCGTAAGCCGGCACACAGCAGCCTTTTTGGGTCCGTACAATGCGCAGCTTCCAGCCCACAGGGAAGCCCCCTTTCTTTCCATTCTCAGCCTGATTGTATCACGCCTTCGCCCGCAGGTCAAGCATCATCAGCACCATATCCGCGTACGTTCCGTCACGGTATTTCAGCTTTCTCGGATGGCGTCCAAACTCGACGAAACCAAAGCGCTCGTACAGGGAAATGGCCCGCTCGTTCGCGCTGACGACCTCCAGCTCCAATTGCTCAACCGGCGTCTTCTTCACCTCGCCCACGAGCGTCTCCATGATCGCCGTGCCGATGCCGCAGCCCCAGTACGCCTTCAAAATGCAGATGCCCAGTTCTGCGCGATGGCGCGCCCGATCCACCGGGGCGCAGGGCTGGAAGCTGCCGATGCCCACGAGCGTGTCTCCCCAAAACGCACCCAGCATCAGCGCCTTCGGATCGTCCTCCATCTTCCTGATGAACGACTCTTCCTGCTCTGTCGTCATCGTCCACTCGTCCTCGTAGCGGAGCAGATTGAGCGTCTCGCCCGCCGTCTTCCTGCACACGGCCAGCGCCTGCTTCGCGTCCTGCGCGCTCAGGCTGCGCAGCAGCAGCGGCTCGCCGGTCTTCAGCAGAATTTCTCTTTTGAACTTCATGCGTTTTCGCACCCCTTCCTGATGATTTATCCGCCATTATAGCACAAAAAGCATAAAAAAACAGCCCCGTTTCCTCATTTCGGAAGCAGGGCTGCCGTGTATTCAGCTGGCGATCTCCACGCTGTCCAGGATCTCCTGCGCTACGTCCACGATGCGGCGGCCGGTATCCATGCTCTTCTTCTGCATGCGGTAATGCGCTTCGCTCTCGGACAGGTGCAGCGCGTCCATCAGGCGGCCCTTCGCGCGCTCGATCACCTTGCGCTCGGCCAGCTGGCGCTCCAGCTTCTGGGCCTTCTGCTCAAGCGCCTGCATCCTTCCCGCGCAGTAGCACATCGTGCGCACCGCCTGAATCAGCGCATCCTGACTGATGGGGTTGTGCAGTGTCAGTACGTCCGCGCCGTCGAGCTCCCTGGGATCGTAGTCGCCCGGCACGATCATCATCACGCCTGCAGCATCCGCCTTTCTGGCCAGCTCCGCGCCGGTCATGTCCGGCAGCCTCCAGCTGGTCAGCAGCAGCGCCTGCTCGTCTTCAAGCGCTTCAAGCGCCTCCTCGCCCGTGCTGAGCACGGCGTTGGGCACAATCTGCGCGGTGGCAAGGATATCCCGGAGCTTCATCGCGACCCCATGCGGGGCAGCAATCAGAAGACGGCTGGTCATCGGCTCGGTCATGGTCTGCATCTCCCATTTGGTTCACGCAATCCGCCGTCGGCGGCGCACATTCTCGGTGATGCCGATATTATACCAACTGTCCCTCGAATTGGCAAGAAGAAATTGACTTCTTTTCCCTTTTTTCTTGCACTTTTACGATTATTTCATATGATTTTGTGCAATTTTCGAATAATCACACCGTTTGTTCCGTTTTTTTAGCCTTACACGGTCATCCTTGCCACGGCCCGCGCCAGCGCCAGCACATCCTCGCGCATGTTGTAAATGCCCGGGCTCACGCGCACAGCGCCGCTGTCAAGCGTGCCTAAATACCTATGCACGCCCGGCGCACAGTGCAGACCGCCGCGCACGGCGATGCCTGCCCGGTTCATCATCGCTGCCGTCTCCTGCGAGCCCACGCCCTCCACATTGAAGCTCACCAGCGACGCTCCCGGCCGCGTATATACGCGCACGCCGCGCATGTTCATCAGCTCCCCGCGCAGCAGGTCGCAAAGGTGCACAATATGTGCATGCGTCTCGTCCATATGCGCCATCGCCTCGTTCATGCCCGCTGCCATCCCGGCAATGCCCGGCAGATTGAGCGTGCCGGATTCCAGACAGTCGGGCATCATTCGGGGCTGGAACATGCTCTCGGACGCGGAGCCCGTGCCGCCCTGGCGCAGCGGCGCAACCTGTACGCCCGAGCGCACCCACAGCGCGCCGGTACCGTGCGGCCCCAGCAGCCCCTTATGCCCCGGCATCGCCAGCAGATCGCAGCCCCATACCTTTGGATGAAGCGGCAGATGGCCTGCAGTCTGCGCGCAGTCCAGCAGCAGCAGGACGCCGTGACGCCTGCATACCCTGCCCACAGCCTCCACGTTCTGCGGCATACCCAGTACGTTGGACATATGCGTCATCACGACGAGCCGTGTGCGCGGGAGCATCGCCCTCTCGATCTCCTGCGCCTGAATCTGTCCCTGTGCATCCGGCGGCACGAGCGTCAGCGTGATGACGCCGCTGCGCGAGAGCTCAGACAGCGGACGCAGCACGGAATTGTGCTCCAGCAGCGTGGAGATCACGTGATCCCCGGTGCGCACAACGCCGTGAATGGCCATGTTGAGCGCGTCGGTCGCATTCTGGCAGAATGCCACGCGCGACGCGTCGGCCTCGCCCAGCATCTGCGCCGTGCTCTCCCGGCAGCGCTCGACGATGCGTCCCGCGGCCAGCGCAAGCGCATGGCCCGACCGGCCGGGGTTTGCGCCGCAGTTTTCCAGCGCGGCTGCCATCGCGCGCACCGTCTCCCGCGGCTTGGGAAAGCTGGTGGCCGCGTTATCCAGATAAATCATGAAGTTCCCCCTTTTGGGCGATGCCCAAGCCCGCCCGGGGAGGGCTCATCCCCCACGGGCTCCTCTTCCGCTTCACGGCGCGCCTGAACTCCGCCTGAACCCGCAGCACGCACGCCGCATATGGTAGAGTATATGAGAGGGCCGCCGCAAGGTAGACCCGGGGAGGGAACGATCATGCAATCATCCTTTGGCATTGCCGCCTTCCGTTCGCGCACGCAGGTGCTGCGCCTGGAAGACGCGCTGCGCCGCGCGGGGCTGTCTGCCGGCGTGATCTCTACGCCGCGCGAGGTCGCGATGGGCTGCGGGTTGTCGGTTCGCTTTGAGCTGGCGGAATTCGACCAGGTGCTGGCGGTATACCGCCGCATCAACGCCGGCGCGCTGATCGGGTTTTATCGCGTGGACAATTACGGCACGCGGCAGATTTCTCTGACACCCTTGAGCATATGACCGCGCCATGCCGCCCCTGTCCGGCGGCATGCTTTTTTCCGGGCCGCTTGCCTTTTTCCCCGCAGACCGCTATAATAAAGCCATCATGGGAAGGGGGCGGTTTTCATGTCTGCCGCATTTGAACCGATTCTC
Organism: Candidatus Ventricola sp.; assembly: GCA_051883755.1. Taxonomy (GTDB): domain Bacteria; phylum Bacillota; class Clostridia; order Christensenellales; family Aristaeellaceae; genus Ventricola. Next base: position 22,212 of record JBJEUI010000218.1, on the reverse strand, counting down.
GCGGAGCTTGAGCGTCTGTATCCCGACGCCAGGCCTGCGCTGCATTTTGACAATCCCTATCAGCTGCTCGTTGCGGTCATCCTTTCCGCCCAGTGCACGGACGTCAAGGTGAACATGGTCACACCCGCGCTCTTTGTGGCCTATCCCGACGCGCATGCGCTGGCCGAGGCCGATCCGCTCGACGTGGAGCCGCTCATCAAGACCTGCGGTCTGTACCACAACAAGGCCAGGAACCTCGTCGCCACGGCACGCGCGCTGGTGGAGAACTACGGCGGCGAAGTGCCCGCCGACCACGAAAAGCTGACGCAGCTCCCAGGCGTAGGCCGCAAGACGGCGAACGTCGTGATGAGCTGTGCGTTCGGCGCGGACGCGATCGCGGTGGACACGCACGTCTTCCGCGTCTCCAACCGTCTGGGTCTGGCGGACGCAAACGACGTGCTCAAGACCGAGCAGCAGCTGATGCAGAATATCCCCCGGGAGAAGTGGAGCCTCGCGCATCACTGGATCATCTTCCACGGCAGACGCGTCTGCGCCGCGCGCAAGCCCGCGTGCGGGAGCTGCACGCTGTCCGCGTGGTGCGAGTACGCCAACGGCAACCCCAAGGGCAAAAAATGAGCGGCCGGCCGGCCGCTTTTTCTTTGCCCCCGATGAACACGATTCACGTTCATCCTGCATTTTTCTATTCATTTTGCAGCTTACATGCAACCAGAACCGCCCATTCATTCATAATCAAGGGGGACATCGCCCCCTCGAAGCCGCGTGATGCATTTTTGGAGGAACGCAAATTTTTCTTTGTATTTTAAGAAAAAACAGTGTACTTTTGGCTCATTCCATGCTATAATAGCTCCGCAAACGGAGATCGGGCACGCCAAGGCCGTCTCCTCACCATCCTGCAGATTTATGAAAGTGAGGCATTCCTATGCTGACCATTCTTTTCGTCATTGCCGTGCTTCTGGGCGCTTCTTCCCTGCTCTCTCTGATCGACGGCCGTTCCAACTCCACCGAGGTGGGCAGCTACCTGCACTACGAGTACAACGCGTCCATGCTCTCCAGACTGTAAGCTTGTCTTTCCTTTCGCCCGCACATCAGGCCGTCCCAAGGGCGGCTTTTTCTGCGCGCGATGAACTGCACCGGCAGGCACACCCTGCGCTGTCGACCGGAAAAGGCTCGTATTTCTCCATTTTTGCATGCAAATCCATGAACAGAGATTCCCTTTTGGCCCGAAATCCTGTATCATGTAGGAGAGGGTATCTTCCGATACACAACATGACGAAGCAGGAGGAAACATATATGAAAAAGGCCTTGTCCGTATTGATCGTTCTCGTGATGCTTCTCTCCCTCGTGTCCTGCGCGCTGGCTGAAGATCTCGTCTTCACGCGCCGCAATTTCTATGGCGGTCAGACGCTGCCCGTTTACCGGGGCCCCGGTCACGAGTATGGGCGCGGCGCCAACGGCTATGCAAAGGCGTCTACCGACGAACCGCTCTATGCCGCCGGCAAGGAAAACGGCTGGGCGCTGGTGATGTATGAAACGGGAAAAGGCAGCGTTCGCGTCGGCTATGTCGATTTGAGCCAGTTCCATTACAATACCAGCATCCTGAAGCTTGAACCGCTCGATTTTAGCTATGCCAGCGTGAAGATCACCCAGGCCTGCACGCTGACCGATGATCCGGTGCTCTACAACCGCGATCTGGGCACCCTGTCCGAGGGCCTTACCGTCACGTATCTGGGCAGCTTCTACAAGTATCGCAGCTGGGCCTACATCGAGACCTGGGTCGACGGCCATCCGATCCGCGGCTTTGTTCCGATGGAGTGCACCTCCCGGTAAGCTCTTTGAGGATGCATCACAATCCTGAGACAAGCTGATCAAGCCCATGTTTTGCAGGTCAAAGCATGGGCTTTCAGCATATCCCTCCGTGGATACGTTGGGCTGCCGCCCAAGCCTGCCTGAGGGACTTAGTCCCTCAGACTCCCTTCCCCGCTTCGCGCTGATCGCTCGTTTCTATTCGGAAATCGTATCTATCGCCAGTTCAGGACGCCTGCCTCATCTGTTTTTCCTGATTTTTAGCGTCCGCAGCCTGTCCTTGTGTTCCGGCGGGATCCGCAGGCTCTCCAATGCCTTCTGAATCGCTTTGTTGTGCGTCCAGGGCTCGAGCCTTCTCTGCTCGATGTACGGCAGCGTCGCCTCATACTGCAGCGCCAGCGCCGTCGCAAAGTACCACGCGACGCCCATCTTCACATAGTAGTCCTCATGCTTAAGCGCCGCGGCCATCTCCAGGTATTGCGGCTCAAACGCATCCCCGAGATATCCCTGCATCAGGCAGTTCACGCCGAAGCGCACGGTATACGGGTGATCCGACGCAAGCCAGACCCGGATGCTGTCCAGCAGCCGCGGCAGGTCCGTCCTCAGCGCCTTGGGCGACAGGCCATCGCAGGTTGCCCAGTTATCCACATACGGCAGGAAACTGTTGACGAGCGCAAGGCATGCGTCAAAGTCCTTTTCCTGCATGATCAGGCCGGCGTGCACCTGATTCTCCTCAAAGAAGCGGTGCGGCAGCGCCGCCAAAAAGTCCGCTGCCTCCGGCGTCCCCCGGAGCTGACGGGCAAGCCGGCGCAGCTGCGGCGTGCGCACGCCGATGATCGTCTCCGGGTCGAGGCCCGGAATCAGTTTCCTCTGGAAGTCCCGATAGGGGACATCCTGCATGGAAAGGAGTTTTTCTGTCAACATAACCGCGTTCTTTCCGCAAAAAGGCCCCTGCACGCGCAGGGGCCTTTGCTGATCATCTTACTTCTTGCTGCGGTCCACGTAGTGGGTATGCAGCAGCTCATGCGCCTTGTGGCCGTTCGGCTCGCCAAGGTACTCCGCATAGAGCTTCTTGATGTCCGGATTCTCGTGGGACTTGCGGATGGTCTTCGCCTCGTCCTCCGCGTAGAGGCCGGCCGCACGCACGGCGCGCGGGTCGATGTCCATGCGGGTTTCGGCGTTGACGATCGGCTGGCCGCCGCCGTTGACGCAGCCGCCCGGGCAGGCCATGACCTCGATGAACGCGTAGTCCGCGTCGCCCGCCTGGATGCGGCGGATCAGCTTCTTCGCCGCGCCGGTGCTGTTGGCGATCGCCACCTTGAGATCCTTGCCGGCGAGGTTGAAGGTTGCTTCCTTGATGCCCTCGATGCCGCGGGTCGCAACGTAATCGATGTTCTCCACGGAGCGGTTCTCCAGCACGTCGGCTGCGGTGCGCAGCGCCGCTTCCATAACGCCGCCGGTCGCGCCGAAAATCGCCGCAGCGCCGGTGGACTCGGCCACCAGCTCGTCAAAGCACTCCTCGTCGGAGAGCTTCACGAAGTCGATGCGCGCGTCCTTGATCATGCGGGCCAGCTCACGGGTGGTGATGGAGATATCCACAGAGCGCAGGCCGTCAGTCACCATCTCCGGACGCTCGACCTCGAACTTCTTCGCCACGCACGGCATGACGGCGACGACCACGATGTTCTTCGGGTCGATGCCGGCCTTCTCGGCGTAGTAGCTCTTGATGATCGCGCCTTCCATCTGCATCGGGGACTTGCAGGTGGACAGGTTCGGAATCAGCTCCGGGAAGTTGTGCTCGACGTACTTGATCCAGCCCGGAGAGCAGGACGTGAACATCGGCAGCACGCCGCCGTTCTTGATGCGGCTCAGCAGCTCGGTGGCCTCCTCCATGATGGTGAGGTCGGCGCCGAAGTCGGTATCGAACACCTTGTCAAAGCCAAGGCGCCTGAGGGCCTGGGTCATCTTGCCGGTGACACGGGTGCCCATCGGCATGCCGAACTCCTCGCCCAGCGCGACGCGCACGGCCGGAGCCGGCTGCACGACGACGAACTTCTCCGGATCAGAGAGCGCGTCCCAGACCTTGTCGGTGTCGTCCTTCTCACGCAGCGCGCCAACCGGGCAGGCGACGACGCACTGGCCGCAGTTGATGCAGTCAGTCTCGCTCAGCTTCTTCTCGAAGGCCGGGGCGATGACGGTCTTGAAGCCGCGGTTCACCGCGCCGATGGCGCCGATGCCCTGCACGTTGCGGCAGGCAGCCACGCAGCGGCGGCACAGGATGCACTTGTTCGGATCGCGGACGATGGACGGGGAGAAGTTGTCCAGCGGATACTCGATGTTCTCGCCGTCGTACTTGCTCTCGTCCACGCCCAGGTCCTTGGCCAGCGCCTGCAGCTCGCAGGTTCTGCTGCGCACGCAGGAGAGGCACTTGCGCTCGTGGTTGGAGAGGATCAGCTCCAGAACGGACTTTCTCGCCTGACGGACGGCCGGGGTGTTGGTCTTGACGACCATGCCGTCGGAAACCGGCATCACGCAGGCCGCAGCCAGCGCGCGCGCGCCGACGTCGACCACGCACATGCGGCAGGCGCCGATCGCGTTGACGTCCTTGAGGTGACACAGGGTGGGAATATGGATGTGCGCCTGATGGGCTGCTTCAAGGACGGTCGTACCGGCCTCAACCTGCACCTTCACGCCATCAATCGTAACGTTAACCATTGCCATGTTCATTCACTCCTTCAGGCTCAATCAGGAACGGGAGATCGCGCCGAACTTGCACTTCTCCATGCAGGCGCCGCACTTGAGACACTTGGTGGTGTCGATGTAGTGCGCTTCACGGACCTTGCCGCTGATGCAGCCGGCCGGGCAGTTGCGGGCGCACAGCGTGCAGCCCTTGCACTTCGCCGGATCGATCTTGTAGGTCAGCAGCTTCTTGCAGTGGCCGGCCGGGCAGCGCTTCTCGTAGATGTGCGCCTCATACTCGTGGCGGAAGTACTTGAGGGTGGAGAGCACCGGGTTCGGAGCCGTCTGGCCCAGGCCGCACAGGGCGGTCGCCTTGATGGTGTTGGCCAGGTTCTCCAGCTTCTCGATGTCGCCGTCCTCGCCCTTGCCCTCGACGATGCGCTCGAGGATCTCGAGCATGCGCTTGGTGCCGATGCGGCACGGCGCGCACTTGCCGCAGGACTCGTCGACGGTGAAGTCGAGGAAGAAGCGGGCGATATCGACCATGCAGTTGTCCTCGTCCATGACGATCATGCCGCCGGAGCCCATCATGGAGCCGATCGCCGTCAGGTTGTCATAGTCGATCTTGATGTCCAGATGGCTGGCCGGGATGCAGCCGCCGGACGGGCCGCCGGTCTGCGCCGCCTTGAACTTCTTGCCGTTCGGGCAGCCGCCGCCGATGTCGTAGATGATCTCGCGCAGGGTGGTGCCCATCGGGACCTCCACCAGGCCGGTGTTGTTGATCTTGCCGCCCAGGGCGAAGACCTTGGTGCCCTTCGATTTCTCGGTGCCCATGGAGGCGAACCATTCCCAGCCGTTGTTGATGATCTGCGGAACGTTGGCGTAGGTCTCCACGTTGTTGAGGATGGTCGGCTGGCCGAACAGGCCCTTGACCGCCGGGAACGGCGGACGCGGACGCGGCTCGCCGCGCTTGCCCTCGATGGAGGTCATCAGCGCAGTCTCCTCGCCGCAGACGAACGCGCCGGCGCCCAGACGCACGTCCATATCGAAGTTGAAGCCGGTACCGAAGATGTTCTTGCCCAGCAGGCCGTACTCACGGGCCTGCTTGATGGCGATCTGCAGGCGCTTGACCGCGATCGGATACTCCGCGCGGCAGTAGACGTAGCCCTGGTCCGCGCCGATGGCGTAGGCCGCGATGGCCATGGCCTCGATGACGACGTGCGGGTCGCCCTCCAGGACGGAGCGGTCCATGAACGCGCCCGGGTCGCCCTCGTCGGCGTTGCAGCAGACGTACTTCTTATCGGACTTGGACGCCGCAGCGAACTTCCACTTCATGCCGGTGGGGAAGCCCGCGCCGCCGCGGCCGCGCAGACCGGACTTGAGCATCACGTCGATGACCTCTTCCGGGGTCATCTCGGTGAGCACCTTGCCCAGGGCCTTGTAGCCGTCAAAGGCGATGTACTCCTCGATGTTCTCCGGATCGATGACGCCGCAGTTGCGCAGCGCAATGCGCTTCTGCTTCTTGTAGAAGTCGACGTTCTCGAGGGACTTGACGGTGTTGTCCTCCTCGACGGCCTCCTTGTAGAGCAGGTCCTTGACGACGCGGCCCTTGATGAGGTGCTCGTCCACGATGCGGGAGACGTTCTCCACGGTCATGTGGGAATAGAACGCGCCTTCCGGATAGACGATGACGACCGGGCCGGCCTGGCACAGGCCGAAGCAGCCGGTGCGGACGACCTTGACTTCCTTGTCGAGACCCTTCTCGGCAAGCTGCTTTTCAAACTCCTTGATGATCTCACCGGAGTTGGAGGACGAACAGCCCGTACCACCGCAGACCATCACATGAGAGCGAATCAGATCCATAATATGTTCCTCCTATTTACCCTCAGCCCTGCGCGCCGATGGTGTATTCTTCCACCGGCCTGCCGTTGACGATATGGTCGTTCACCACGCGGGCAACCTTCTCCGGCGTCATGTGGACGTAGGTGACCTTTTCCTGATCCTTGACGTAGACCTCGACGATCGGCTCCAGGCGGCACATGCCCACGCAGCCGGTCTGCGCGACGGTCACGTTGTCGATGCCGCGCTTCTTGAGCTCCTCGATGAACTCCAGCATCACCGGGCGCGCGCCGGCGGCGATGCCGCAGGTGGCCATGCCCACGACGATGCGGGTGTCGATATTGTCATCCTTCCTGAGGTTGACCTGATCAATCATTCTGGCGCGGATAGCAGCCAGTTCGGCAAGAGATTTCATGAAAACAATCCTCCATGCAATTCGTTGATTTCCTGAACCAGGCATTCCTTGATCCATGCGGCAATTTCCGGATGGTCAAGCGGAATCGGCGCGACCGCCTCCCGGATCTCACGGGTGTCAAAGGTAAAGACCTTCCCGTCATAATCATAGACAAAGCGGAAGTCCGTTCCCGGATTCATGAGCACCAGCGTGAACAGCGCGCCCGGCACGTCGCCCATCGGCGGCCTGTCGATGTGGGAAAGGCCGAACGACACGCGAACGGTCGTCCCCTTCCCCAGCTCGGAGGCGATGGAAAAATCGCCGCCCGTGGCCTGCGCCGTCATCTTGAGCAGCGGAAGCCCCAGCCCCACCTTGCGCGTCTTGCGCGTGGTGGTGAAGGGATCGCTGACGGCCCTGACCATTTCCCGACTCATGCCGCAGCCGTTGTCGATGAAGGCAAAGCCGACGCTATCCAGCTCATGGCTCACAGTGATATCGATCTCCACCAGGCTTGCCCCGGCCGAGATGGAATTCTGGGCAATATCGAGGATATTGTCCGCAAGTTCACGCATCATGACGCTTCTTGATTTTCCGGTTTACTGACGGTACTTGGCGATGATGTCCGGAATCTGATCCGGCGTCAGACGACCATACACGTCGTCGTTGACCATCATGACCGGAGCCAGACCGCAGGCGCCCAGGCAGCGGGTGGCGTTCAGGGTGAACATGCCGTCCGGCGTGGTGCGGCCGGCCGGAACGCCGAGCACCTCCTCCAGCTTGTCCAGCACCTGCTGGCTGCCCTTGACGTAGCACGCGGTGCCCATGCACACGCTGATGATGTACTGTCCCTTGGGCTCCAGGTTGAACTGCGCATAGAACGTGGCCACGCCGTAGATATCGCTGACCGGGATATCCAGCTCCTTGGCGATGTAATTCTGGACCTCTTCCGGCAGATAGCCGAAGATATCCTGAGCCCTCTGCATGATCGGCATCAGCGCGCCCTGTTCATTCCTGAGCTCGTCGATCACCTTCTGCAGAGCCTCGAACTTTTCCTTTTCGAGAGACATGTCGTGCAAACCCCCTTAATGCTTCCTGTCTGACATAAAGTTATCAAATTCATGACGGCCTATTATATCATACGCGTCTGACGTTAGGCCACACTAATTGAAACCTTTCGACAAAACACGCAGAATAATCTATGATATTTTGGAGTTATTTTCCCGAAATCGCCTCAAAAATGGCCGAAACGCTTCGTTCCCGCGCTTCCAGGGCAAATTGTGGTTCCAGGATATTTTCAAGATAATGTGCGTCCGAAGACTCCAGCAGGCGGTAGCCCTCCAGATTGACCGGCGGCATGGGCGCCTTCCTGGAAATCTCCAGCGCGTCGTAATGCACGTTTTCCGGCAGGAAGCCCAGCGCGCCCAGCACGCCGCTGCTTCCCCGGTTGATATGCGCCGGCACGCACAGCCCGCCCGCTTTACGGATGCGCTCGGCGCATGCCTCGAAGCTCAGATCAAGCGCGCTGATGAGCAGCCGCTCCTCCACCGCGATCTCCTCATCCTGCGCGTTCATCACCTGCTGGCGGCCGAAGAACTTTTCGTTGTTGGGAATCGGCGGCAGATGCGCGTAGATCTCCTCGCCGAACGCCAGGCATTGCTCCACGGTGCGAAAGTAGCACAGCATGTGCGCCTCTTCCTTCGTGGTCAGCTCCATGCCCGGCAGCAGCAGCACGTTCATCATATCGGCCGCCTCCTTGACCGCCGGCAGATTGCGCGCGCTGTTGTGGTCGCACACGGCAATCACGTCCAGCTGCTTGATGAACGCCATGCCCACGATGTTGTTGGGCGTCATCAGCGCATCGCCGCAGGGCGAAAGGCAGGAGTGAATGTGCAGGTCGCAGTAGAGCCTCTTCATGGCGCTCAGCCCTTTTTCGCCGGCGCCACGCCGTTTTCGCTCAGCAGCATCACCAGCTCATACGCCGTACGGTCGCTCGAGAAGATGATGATGTCCTCCTCCTGTGCCTTGGCGATGATCGGCGCCTCCACCGGCAGGTTTTCCGGGATGATGACGCACGCAAAGTCCAGCAGCGCCGCCACGGCAATGACGTTCATGTGCGCCTGCACGGTGATCCAGGCCATGTCCACCTGGCCGCGGCCCATGACGTGGCTGAGCAGGTCGCAGGTATAGCCGCAGGCAATCTCGCGGTCCTCATACGGGCCCGTCAGGCACTTCGCGCCGGAAATGCGCTCAAATTCAGAAACCTTCATCCTTACTTCTCTTCTCCTTCCTCGTCATCCGCATCGTCGCTGCGCAGCTCCTCCTGCATCTCCTTGAGCCTCGCCGTATCCTTCAGGGTGTTGTAGCGTGTGCTGGCGCCCAGCGTCACCATCTCCGCCGCCAGGGAATTGATGCGGTCATTCAGGCGGAACACGCAGTTGAGCTCATTGGCAGAGCCGTTCTCGATGTCCTCCGCCAGCGCGCGGCACGTCGGCGCGCCGCAGGAGCCGCAGTCAAAGCCCGGCAGGCTGTCGGCCAGCCGCTCGATGCGCTCCTCGCGCGCGATGCGCTCCTTCATCGTGCCGCCCAGCTGCATGACCTCGCTGGGCTCGATCTCCTGCGTCAGGCGCAGACTGTACACCGCCTCCTCAAAGACCTCGCGGCGCTGCACCGTCTTCTGCGTGGTGCGGTTCATCACGCTGCGCAGGCGGTTCTTCGCCACAAAGCTGTTTTCCACCGTCAGCGGGCCGCCCAGGCAGCCGTTGACGCAGGCCAGCCCCTCAAAGTAGGTCAGGTTTCGGAAGCGCGCGTCCTCAATCGCCTCCAGCACGTTGATCACGTTCTCGATGCCGTCCACGCACAGCGCGCTTTTGATGCCCACGGCCTCCGCCTCGCCGCCGGGCACAGCCCACTTGATGCCCACCACGCTCGCGCGGTCGATCTCCAGCGGGTTGAAGCCGTCCTTCATGAACAGGTGCATCTGCGTGTACACGTCCTTGATCGCGATCACGCCGTCGACGTAGGATTTCTCCTGGCCCACGGGCGAGCGGACCGCCGTCATCTTCGCGGCGCAGGGCGTGATGAAGAACGCGCCCACGTCGGCGATATCCACGCCGTGCTTCTGCGCGTATTCCTCCTTGGCGATCTTCGCCGCCGCCTCCATGGGCGAGACGAAGTCGATCACGTTGTCCAGCAGCGCGGGGAACTTCATCTGAATCAGCCGCACGATCGCCGGACAGGCGGAGGAGATCACCGGCTTGGGCCGGTCCTCCTCGCGCATCGCGCGGCTGATGGCGTAGGACACAATCTCCGCACCGCGCGCCACCTCAAACACGTCCACAAAGCCCAGGCGAAACAGCGACGCGATGATCGGCTCCGGCTGATGCACGCCCTTGAACTGCGCGTACAGCGTCGGCGCGGGCAGGGCGATGGGGTATTTGAAGCGCTTGATGGCGCCCAGCGGATCGGTCACAGCCACCTTCGCGTGGTTCTCGCAGACCTTGATGCACTCGCCGCAGTCGATGCAGCGCTCGGGCAGGATGGTCGCCCGGTTGTTTCTGATGCGGATGGCCTCCGTCGGACATCGCTTCAAACAGGTCGTGCAGCCCTTGCATTTGTCCTTGTTCAGCCGCACGGAATGGTAATAGGTTTCCTGCAATGCACTTCGCCTCCAGCCTGTGTGGCCCCAACAGGGCCGATCAGATGTTGAAGATCATGGAAATATCGGTTCCCTCGCCCACGACAGAGGAAATATGGAAGTCGTCGGCGTTGCGCTTCATGTTCGGCAGGCCCATGCCCGCGCCGAAGCCCATGTTGCGCACCTCATTGCTGGCCGTGGACCAGCCCTCGGTCATCGCCTTGTCGATGTCCGGAATGCCCGGGCCCACGTCGCGGGCACGCACGAGAATGCTGTCCTCGGAGATCTCAAAGTCGATCTGTCCGCCGTCGGAATGGATGACGAGATTGATCTCCGCCTCATAGGTGCACACCGACACGCGGCGCATGATGCTGCCGGGAATGCCCAGGCGCTTCATATGCCGCTTGATGCGCGCGGAGACGTCGCCTGCCGACGTCATGTCGTTCGCCTTCACCTGATAGGTCTCTTTGATGATCATACGTTCACCCCAGTTCAACCGGCTTCAGACCGGCCATGTACAGCTTTGCGCACGCCTCAAACATCGTGTACGGCGTCTTGAGTGCCGGCAGGCCGATCTCCCGCGCCAGCGCAACCGCATCGGCCAGGGGCTCCTTGTCGCGCACAAAGACGACGCAGGGCACATCGAGCATCTCACAGGTGCGCACGCTCTGGCCGTTGACCAGACCGGTCAGCAGCAGCGTATCCTCCATCACGCAGGCCAGCACGTCGCTCATCATGTCGGACGCAAAAGCGGTGCTGATCTCCCGATGGCTTTCCTCCTGGCAGCAGAGCCACTTGGCGTTCAGTATCTCGGCGATCTCCTGAATGGTCATCCTCTTTCCTCCCGGCAATTCCCAGTACATGTCTGTGAATTGTGCACAAATTCATTTCATAGGGTTATTATACTTTATCTTTCACCTGCTGTCTACGCCTAAAAAACTAATTATTTTTATATCAATTTCACAGAATAAACTCGCCGTTGAAAGCGGACGCTGAGCCTGCTATAATACAGAAAAGCCATGACCATATTATGGAAGGACGGATTGCATCATGAATTACGCGGATCGTGCCCTGGCGCTGCGGGAGGAAACCGTCGCCCATCGCCGTTATTTTCACACCAATGCCGAGGTCGGCCTGAACATGCCCAAGGCGCAGGCCTATGTGCTTGAGACCCTCCGGGCGCTTTCCATCGACTGCCAGCCCTGCGGCCACGGCGTGAGCGCCACCATCGGTCACGGCGGCAGGGTCATCCTGCTGCGCGCGGACATGGATGCGCTGCCCATGCCCGAGGAGAGCGGCGAGCCCTTTGCCTGCCCGACCGGCACGGAAGCGCACGCCTGCGGCCATGACTTTCACGCCGCCATGCTGCTGACCGCGGCCAGGATGCTCAAGGAGAACGAAGGAAGTCTCAAGGGCACCGTCAAGCTCATGTTCCAGCCTGCGGAGGAGACCTTCGAGGGCGCGAAGGATATGATCGCAAACGGCATTCTGGAGAATCCGCCGGTGGACGCAGCGCTGGCGTATCACGTCACCAGCGGTCAGATGCCCCTGGGCCTGTACATGTACAACAGCACCGGCACGATGATGTTCTCCGTGGACGGCTTCCGCATCACCGTCAAGGGACACGGCGCGCACGGCGCCTATCCGCAGCTCTCCGTGGATCCCATCAACATCGCGGTGCACATCTACCTCGCGCTGGAGGCGCTCATCGCCCGCGAGGCCGATCCGAACAAGGCCTGCGTGATGACCATCGGCAATTTCCACGCCGGCTCCGCGGCCAACATCATCCCAGACACAGCCGTGTTGGAGGGCACCCTGCGCACCAACGACAAGGCCGCCCGCGAGCTGCTCGTGCGCCGCATGAAGGAGACCGCTGCAAAGACCGCCGAGGTCTACGGCGGCACGGTCGAGATCACCATGCTCTCCGAGGTTGCGCCGCTGGTCTGCGACCCCAAGCTGACCGAGGAGATCGTGGGCTATATGCGCGATCTCGCCATCCCCGGCGCCATGCCGTATCCGGGCGCGTCGGCCAGCGCGTCGGAGGACTTTGCGTCCATCGCCGAGCGCGTGCCCGCTGCGTTCATGTATCTGTCCGCCGGCTTCCTGGATGAGCGCGGAAAGGCGCCCGCGCATAACCCGAAGGTGCGCTTCAACGAGGACGTGCTGCCCACCGGCGCGGCCTACCTTGCGCACTGCGCCACCGAGTGGCTCGCGCACCACGCGTGACCGCTGATATCCGCACAAACGAAGAAGGGTCAGGGCACATGGTCCCCTGACCCTTCTTCGCTTCGCTCGATAAAACTGCCGATCACATCAAAGCTCATCCGCCAGCGGCTGCATCAGCAGCACGCCCTTCGGCTGATCCTCCCTCGCGAAGCTCGCCTCGCGCACGCCCTGCGCATTCTCCGCGCCCATCGCCGCAAGAAACGGCTGAACCTGCGCAATCGGATACGGGCAATGCTTCGTCTTCACATGCATGGGGATGACGCACCCGGGCCTTGCACGCTCGACGATCGCCCTGGCGCCCTGCGCGTCCACCGTGTAGGTGCCGCCCGCCGGGATCATCATCACGTCTGCGTCCGCAATCGCTGCCAACGCTTCCTCGTCCGGCATACAGCCCTGATCGCCCATGTGCACGACCTTCAGTCCATCGATGTCAAAGATGCGGATGGCGTTGGGGCCGCGCTTATTCCCCTGCGCATCGTCGTGCCAAGAGCCCACGGCGCGAGCCGTCACGCTGCCGGCCTGTGCCGTCTGCGTGCCGTGCGCAATCATCGGGCTGCCCACGATCATGCTCATCTCGTTGTGGTCGTGGTGCTCGTGGCTCATCGTGATCAGGTCCGCCTCAAGCGGGAGCATGGCGATGCCCACGCTCTCGTCATACGGATCCGTGATGACCACCGTGCCGTCCGCCGCCGTCAGGCGGAAGCACGCGTGTCCGATCCATTCAAGCTTCATCCTTCAGTCCTCCTGTTCACAGAATTCCCTGAGCAGCGCGCCGGCCTCGTGCAGGCCGCTCAGATCACCTTTGCGCTGCATCACCGCCGCCTGCGCCCGCAGTGTGGGCAGGCCGGAAAGCAGCCTGTCCGGCGTCTGCCAGGTCAGCCGCAGCGTCTCCATCACCAGCTGCCGTCCCGCCGCCGTCAGCGGCTGTCTTTTTTTGGCCAGGAATCGGACAGCTAGCGCCTGCGCCGGATGCAGCGGGCTTTCCCAGTCGACCGCCATCCCTTCACCGCAGTCAGGCGAGAAGAGCACCTCGTCTGCGGGCGTCAGCTCCAGCAGCCCGCCGCGCACTTCGCAGACAAACCCCGCCTGCGCAAGCGCATCCGCCAGCGCGGTGCGCGCCGCGTCCTCCGCGCAGCGGCGGATGGCGTCCGTCGCCAGCAGTGCGCCGCCCGCCGGCAGGAACCGCACAAAGCCCCGGCCGCCCGCAGCGAGCACCGCCTCCCGCGCCCGGTCGCGCAGGCGCAGCGCCGTCAGACGCGCCATGTGATCTCCATGCGTGCGCGGGACGTGCGCTCGCCGCCCATGTACACGTCGTAATCCAGCAGAAGCTCGCCGCTGTTTTCATGGATCTCCACGCTGCGCGTGTCCACCGCCACAGGAATCTCGCCGTAGATCGTCACATAGCTCGAAGCGATCTTCTCCCCCGGCAGGAAATTGAGCACGCTGGAAACCATGCCCATGCGCTGCATGCGCGCGCGGTTTTCCCGCGCCGTCCTGCCCGGCTTCATCGTCAGCACGATGTGCGCCTTTTCCTCGTCCTGCACGTCGTCATACTCAAGCACCAGGCCGTCCGCCATGCGCCTGAGCACGCCCGCGCGGGCGTTTTTGATCTCGTGCACCTCGCCGTCCGGCTCCGTCAGGCGGGAGACCACGCGGATGCGCGCCTTCATGTTCTCACTCATGCGTTTCCTCTTTTCCCATCGGGATCACGTCAAGCAGCATGCACAGCGCCGCCAGGCACAGCACAAACGCGTACACCATCGGCAGCATGACCTCCTCCGTCATCGGGTAGCTCGCGGAGGTCATCGTCGCAAACAGCGTCATGCACGCGGGCAGCCGCAGCTTCGGCTCGGCCACAATGGCATACAGGCACAGGATATCCAGCGCCATCCAGGCGGCAGAGGTCACGTTCGGGCAGACGATCAGCACGCCCAGCGTGAAGATCATCGCGCGGTGCAGCGGCGTTTTGTCCTTTGCGCGCCCGGCCAGCGCGCACACGCCCAGATACAGCGCCAGGCCCATCAGTGCAAAGCCGCGCATGACAATCTCAAAATGCGCCTGCGTATAGAACGGCTGCGCATTGGTCTCCAGGTCCAGCGCCGGCAGGTGGCGCAGCAGGGACGCATACTGCGGCATCTCCTCCACCGCCGCGCGCGGAATCAGGCTGACCATGCCCGGCGCGCCGGCCGCATATGCCGGCATGCCCAGATTGGCTTCAAGCAGGCTGGCCAGCGCATCCATCACCGGCATGCCGGAGAGCATCGCCGGCACACACAGCACAGGCATCACGCAGGCGCCGAGCAGCAAGGCCCTGCCCTTCATCCTGCCGCGCCGCACAAGCCAGATGTACACGGGCAGCGCGTACAGCGCCGCGCCGCTGAGCGCGCAGGCCGCACCCCAGCACAGGCAGGAGGCGAGCATTCTCGGATGATCACAGCCAAGCGCCAGCGTCAGCGAGACGGCCAGCAGCGTCACCGCCGCGATCTCCGGCAGCGCGCTGCACGCGGCGTTCATGAAGCCCTGCGGCAGAATCATGCACAGCGCCAGCAGCGCCTCGGCGCGCAGGCCCAGGCGTTTCCGGTCAGCCATACGCATGGCCAGCAGGCCCAGCAGCAGGTCGCAGCCGATGGCAAAGAGCTTGAGCAGGTACATGTCGTACACCGGCCCGCGCGTGAGGACGTACAAAAGCACCAGCATCGGCGCGGATACGCCGGAGGCCGAGGCGATTCCAGCCGCCAGGCCGCCCTCGTCCATCGCGCGGATGACGGGCTGCATCACATTCACATAGGCGTACGTCTTCTGGTTGATCGCCAGCAGCAGGATCACCATCCCCGCCGTGACGATCGCCTGCCGCAGCGCCGTGCGCGCGAAGCTGACGCGCGAGAGCAGCGCGCACAGCAGCAGCATGGACAGGTGAACCACGGCGCTCATGCCGATGAACAGCGCGCGGTTGTTCCAGCCGCCGATGTCGTTGAGGTTGCGAAGCGGGCCCGAGGAGACGTTGTAAAGGGCCAGCGCGCCGGCCAGCAGCAGCGCCAGCACAGCGCTCAGGAGCAGACGGTGCTGCTGCGTGAAGCGATCAAGCGCCGACACAGCCGGCTTCATCCGATTCATCATGCCGCTTCACCCCCTTTGCCAAGCGAGACGCGGTGCACACGCATGCGTGTGAGCAGATCGCGGCCCACGATCACCAGCGCCGCGAGCATCATCAGCGCCAGCACGCGCTCGTCAATGGGCCGCTGGCGCATCAGGTAGGGCACATAGCACATCAGCGACGAACCGATGACCAGCAGCGGCAAAAACCTGCGCCGCGGGTATTTCGCCGCATAGAGGATGGACAGCATGTCCGCCAGGTAGAAGTACCGCTCATGCATCTTGGGCATCACAAACGGCAGAAAAATCGCCCAGAACAGCGCAAACTCCAGCGTCATATCCGGCGTGATCTCCTTCCAGTGAATCAGCCAGTAGATCACCGCGATGAGCACCAGGATCACGCAGGCGTACAGCGCCGCGTGCTGCAGATCCGGCAGCAGATCCGGGTGCAGGAAGGCGTTGGTGCCCTTGTTGTCAATGCCCTCGATGTAGCGCATCCAGATGTACTCCTGGGTCGCCGTGGCGTCCATCATCGGGAAGAAGAGGTACAGATTCGGCGCATTGTAGCTCAGCCGGTCGTAATACTGGCCCATCGACTGGTTCGCGTACACGGACAGCGCGTCAAGAAACGACCGGCCCGCCATCAGCGCGGGCAGCATGGTCACGACATACGCCGCAAAGAACGCCAGCGCATCGCGCAGCCTGTATTTTTTGTGGATGAGTCCCAGCAGCACCACCGGGAAGAAGAAGATCGTCTGCAGCTTGAAGGCAAAGGCGACCGACAGGAAAACGGCCGAGCGCACCGGCCTGTCCGTTTCAAGGAAGTACAGGCTCATGATGATGAAGAGCACATATACCGAGTCGCACTGCGCCCAGCACGCGCCGTCAAAGAGCACCGTGGGCAGCGCCATCACCGTCAAAAACACCGGCAGCGCCGCCTTCTCCCCCGCAAACCGCTCCGCCGCGCGCATCATGGCCAGCGCCAGCAGGCAGTCAAAGAGGACCGACAGATACTTGATCAGATACAGATCGTGCAGCGGCGCCTTAGCCACCAGCATCAGGAAGTACTGATAGATCAGGTTGTAATCGCCCACGTTCTCAGCCAGCAGCTCCACGCCGCCCTCGCGGAACACGTCCACCCACAGAGAGAGGAACGAGTAGTAATCCGCCGACACAAAATCCAGCATGCTCACGCGTGCGAGCATGGCGATGGCGGCAAACACGCCGGCAAAGACGAGCGTGCCCGTCTTCGGCTTTTGAAGGACGATGAACGCGGCCATCGTGCCGCCGTACACCAGGGCAAACAGGGCCGAGAGGGCAAGCGCCTGACCTGCGCCTGAAATATGGGAAAGCCAGCTGCTTATCAGCGCGGTCTGCACGGCAAAAAGCGCCAGCGTCATGCCCAGCGCAAGCCAAAGGCTGCGGACTCTGCGGTTGTGCTCCATGCTTCATTCTCCTTATCATCATCTCAATTCCAGCATTATATCATACTTTTCTGCGCATCACAATCTCCGCCTGCGCATCAAACTGGCATGGTCATAAAAACGCAGACTGGCTATTTACCGTATGCCAGTTCGTGCTATAATGCAGATACAATCCAACACAGGGAAGGAAGTTTTTACCATGGCTAACGATCGCAACAAAACCTTCAGAATCTGCTTCATCGGCCTGATGGCCGCCATCGTCTTCGTCGTCAATTATCTGCGCATCCCGTTCATGGGCACGCAGCTGCATATGACCAACGCGCTGTGCGTGCTGTGCGGTCTGCTGTTTGGACCGGGCGCGGGCTTCCTGGCCGCGGGTCTGGGCTCCGGCCTGTATGACATCGTCGCCGGCTGGGGCGCGGAGTGCATCATCACCTTCATCAACAAGGGCGCCATCGCGCTGGTTGCCGGCCTGATCGCCTACAAGGCCGCCCGCAAGGACACGAACGACACCGCCGACCGCGTCCGGATCATCGCCGGCAGCGTGCTCGGCGCGCTGACCTACGTCGCGCTGTACATGCTCAAGACCTTCGTCTTCGGCCAGCTCGTTGACGGCCTGACCTTTGACGCCGTCATCGCCAAGATGCTCACCAAGCTGCCCGGCAGCCTGATGAACGCCATCTTCGCCTTCATCGTCGCGCCGATCCTGCTGGGCGCGCTCAAGCCCGCCCTCAAGAAGGCCGGCCTGTACGAGAAGCTGTAAAGCATCGTTTTTCGAGGCGCTCCTTGACAAGCAATCCTCCTGCGTTTATACTGAACGCAGGAGGATGATGATCATGGAAGACAGCAAACTGCTCCAAATGCTTGACAGGCTGAACGAGTCGATGAATCAGATGCACCATCGCCTCGATGGAATCAGCAACCGTCTAGATCAGATGGATGAAAGACTGGAAGACCTTGAGCGCGGGCAGACCGCTATCCGGCGTGACATCGCAAGAGTCGATCGTAAGATCGACCGGCTGTCCATCGATCTTGGCGAAGTTCTGCCCAACATCACCGATAACGCCAGTCTGAAAGAAGCCAGGTAAACCACCTGCTTCACCCGCGGTATTCACGCTGCCGCTCGAACATCCTCTCGCTACATGCAATCCCCCGCGCCGATCTTTCTGGCCCGCTTCCAAAGCGGGTCTTTTTTTGTCACCACGCGCACGGTCTTTTCGCCGCCCTCGCACAGCGTCAGCGTGATGCGCCCCGGCGCGATCATCGGATGGCGCAGCATGCGCGCGCTGCACGGCGCCTTGGGCGCCTCCCGCGTCAGCGCCAGATAGGCAAATTTCTCGTCCTCGTACGGCGCGTCGCCGCCCTTGAGCGCCTTGTGCAGCCTGGTGCGCTGCACGCGCACGGCAAAGTGGCACCAGTCGTCCCCTTCCATCGGGCAGCGCGCACAGCCTGCCGGGCAGGGCGCGGCCACATGTGCGCCCAGGCGTGCCAGATGCATGCGCACAGCGGCCAGATTGGCAAAGCCCTGCGGCGTTCCCGGCTCAATGAGCACCAGCATCTTTTCCGCCGCGTCCCAGAGCCGCTTTGCTGCCTGCAGGCGCATGTCCTCGCGCAGCTCGCCAAGCATGTAGCCCTCCGTCACCAGGTCGGCCTTGGGAAGCGCCTGCGCCTGCGTCAGATCCCAGTCCGTCCAGACCGCCTGCGCCAGCGCGCCGGAGCCCGCGCGCATGAGCAAACAGCCCGTGCTGCGCATCGCCTCCTCACGCTCCAGACAGGTGATGCGCTCCAGATCGAAAAGCCCCGCCGCCGCCCAGCCGGCCGCGCCCGTGCCCGCGCCGCAGTCCAGCAGCGAGCGAATCTCCAGACCGCTTGCGTCCCTCGCCTGCAAAAGCGCTTCCTGTGCCGCGGCAAACGTCGCCGGCATGCGCGAGGCCGCATAGGCCGCCGCTTCGCGCTCCTTCGTCAGCAGACGGCTGCCCTGCCCCGTGCGCAGGCGGTAGTTCGCGCTGATCGCCTGCGCGTCGCGCGCCAGCTGCGCCGCATCCTCTCCCGCAACCAGCGCCTCCAGCGCTGTGGTCAGCTCCTGCGGAAACCCTGCCATCACGTCTCATCCTTTCGCATGTCCCGCTCCACGCGCGGCATCACATCCCTGCCGCGGGAGATCAGAACGTCATAGCAGATCGTGCGCACCGCTCCGTCCGGCGTCAGGTCGAACTCTGTAGAGCGCAGGCGCGACGGATCGTGCAAAAGAAACACCCACAGATCAGCCTGCTCCCGCACGATCTCCCCGCGCAGCACGTCGAGCATCGCATCGAGCTTCTCCTGCGTCATCGCGTCCGTCTGCACATAGGTGGACAGCACGCGCTTCCTGCCGAACGTGTAGACCTTCCTGCCCAGCATCGCCAGCTCGCGCGCGGGCAGGCTCATGTCCATCAGGCCCATGCCCTCGCGCCTGAGCCAGTCTGCGTCAAGCCCGAGCCGCGCGGCCTGCTTTTCGCCCCAGGCGGCCTCCTGCGGGGTGATCTTGGCGCTCTTGAGCGCAATCGTATCCAGATACAGCGTGGTAACGGCGAGCCGCTCATCCTCCTGCGTCACGCGCACGCCGGCCTCCTGCATCAGGCGCAGCACCATCACCGCGCATGCGCCGCAGTCGCCGATCTGAACATAGGGGAAGTCCGGCGGGTAGTCCGTCGGATGATGATCCACGCAGGCAATCACCTGTCCCTCGCACGTCGCCTGATGGTGATCCACGAGGATCAGCGCGTCCTCCGGCGCCGTCTCGCCCTCCAGCGCCGACACCCCGATGCCAAAGCGCGCCATCACGCGGCGGGCCTGCCTGTCCGGCGCACGCAGGACGATTTCACTCTTCATGCCCCATGCGGCCAGCAGATGCTGCATCAGCACGCAGCTGGCGGCGGAGTCGACGTCGGCCCGGTCGTGGCCGGTGATGACGAGACGCCCGCGCGCGGCGGCGGCTTCGCACAGCGCACGAAGACAGTTGTTGGATTCCATCCTATCCTCTCCTTCAATGATGCTCGAGCTGATGCTTTGAAAAAAGCGGGCTGCGCCCGCTTGAGTTTAATAGGTTGTCGTCCATTCGGTCGGATAATCGCCCACTGCGGCCACGCCGGTGGACTGATACATCTTTTCAAACTCCTTGTTCAGCTCGAGCAGGCGCTCGACGATCTCGACGCTGTGCGCCGCGTCCGCCGGGGTAGGCTTGAAATCGTTCACCTTCTCCTGCGAGGAGATGGAGCACGGCACGATGCGGAAGCCCTCGTTTTCCACCACGCCCGTCTGCGGATAGACGCGGAAGCGCTGCTGGAAGATGTAGGTGTCCATGTCGTCCGGGCGGGTATTGCCCGCAAAGGAGAAATTGCCCAGCGAGTAGCAGATGTACTTGCCCTTGTATTCCTCAATCGGATTCATGCGGTGGCTGTGATGGCCGAGCACCAGATCCGCGCCCGCGTCGATCGTCGCGCGGCCCAGCGGCACCTGGCGCTCGTTGGGCACATAGTCCTTTTCCTCGCCCCAGTGATAGGAGACGATCACCAGCTCGCAGCCCGCGTCGCGCAGCGCCTGGATGTCGCCCTCGATGGAGGCGTAGATGTTCGCGTAATTGCCGTTGAACGTCTGGTAGGACAGCATGCCGATGTCAACGCCCGTATCGGTCGTGTAAATCGCGCTGCCCAGATGGCCGCTGTAGACGATGCCCGCGCCGGCAAGCGCCTCGCAGGTATCCGCATAGCCCTGCTCGCCATGATCCAGGATGTGGTTGTTTTCCAGCGACACCGCCTCCACGCTGCCGGAGGTGAGCACCTGCACATACTCCGGCGGCGCGGCAAAGGAGAAGGTGTTCTTCGTCTTGCTCTTCGTATTGGTCAGCGTGCCCTCGAAGTTGACGATCGTCATGTCGTCCGCCTCGAGGAGGGCGCGCGTGTTCTCCAGCGGGAAGTCGAGCCCGGACGGCTCCTGCTCCAGCTGCTTGTCAAATACACTCTTGCCGCTCTTGCGCGTGTCGCCGCCGATGGTCACATCGCCCGTGGCGGAGACGGTCACGATCACGGAGCCGTCATCCTGCACGCGCCAGTCGCTTCCGTCCTCACGCGCATACCAGGGCAGCGTCTCAAACACGGCGTCCTCCCAGGACTCTGCCGCGGGCGGTTCGCCGCCCTCAAACAGGGACAGATCCAGCATCTCGCCGAGGCCGCCGGCAGGCAGCGCCAGCATCAGCAGCAGGAGCGCGCAAAGTCCCCTCGCGTTCACAGTGTGGTTCATCATGTCATCCTATCTTCGTATTCCGGTTTCGTCTTACGGGTTGTTCAGCATGTCGTGGAACTTCGTGCAGTTGCTCTTCCAGTTGACGTTGAGCGCGGAGGACGAAGCGCCGACCGTGCCGTAGGAATAGGTGCCGCTTTGCGGGATGGCAAATTCCTCAAACGCCGCGCCGCCGGCCACCAGACCGTATCCCTTGGCTATCGCGTTCAGGATGTCCATCGCCGAGAGGTTCATCTTCATGCCGGCGGACACCTGATTGTACACGCCCACCAGCTCCAGCAGCGACAGCTCGCGGCACTTGTCAAACAGCTGGCCGACCACCTTGCGCTGGCGCTCGGTGCGGCTGAAATCGCCGCCGGAGCCCGTCGCGCGCGTGCGCATATACGCCAGCGCGATGCGGCCGGTCATGTGGGTCATGCCAGGGCCCTTGGGCATGTTGGGATCCTTGCCCAGCAGAATGCTCCGGATGGCCAGATATTCCGCCTCCGAAATCTCGATGTCCACGCCGCCCAGCGCGTCGATCACCGGCTTCACATGCTCAAAATTGACGAGCACCGCGCCCTCGATCTCGATATCCAGCTCCCTTTCCAGGCAGGCGATGATGCCGTCAAAGCCATAGTAGCGGTAGAGCAGGTTGGCCTTGGTGTCATTGCCGTTGGGATTCTGAATCTTGCTGTCGCGCAGTACGGAGGTCATGATGACGCGATTGTACTTTTCATCCAGCGACACGATGACGATGGTGTCCGTGCGCGCATCCTCGACAATATCCTCCGCATAGCCGTCCTGGCCCAGCAGAAGATAGTGCGTGAGCTGCGTGTTGACCTCCGTCTCCTCCATGACCG
>JBJEUI010000217.1:0-7556 GCA_051883755.1 Candidatus Ventricola sp. | reverse complement strand
CAAGGCCGGCCGCAATAAGCAGGGCAAGATCACCGTTCGCCACCAGGGCGGCGGCAACAAGCAGAAGTATCGTATCATCGACTTCAAGCGCAACAAGGACGGCATCCCGGCCAAGGTCGCTTCCATCGAGTACGATCCGAACCGCACCGCGTTCATCGCGCTGCTCAATTACGCCGACGGCGAGAAGCGCTACATCCTGGCGCCGATCGATCTGAAGGTTGGCGACACCGTCGTGTCCGGTCCGGACGCGGACATCAAGCCGGGCAACGCCCTGCCGATCCGCAACATCCCGCTGGGCACCCTGATCCACAATGTTGAGATCGTTCCGGGCCGCGGCGGCCAGCTCGTCCGCTCCGCCGGCGACGCCGCTCAGCTGATGGCCAAGGAAGGCAAGAACGCTCAGGTTCGTCTCCCCTCCGGTGAGGTGCGCCTGGTTTCCATGGACGCGAAGGCGACCATCGGCACCGTCGGCAATGCTGACCACAGCAATGTCCGCGTCGGCAAGGCCGGCCGCACCCGTCACATGGGCATCCGTCCGAGCGTCCGCGGCGTTGTCATGAACCCGTGTGACCACCCGCACGGCGGCGGCGAGGGCAAGAGCCCGGTCGGCCTGCCGGCGCCTGTCACCCCGTGGGGCAAGCCGGCTCTCGGCCTGAAGACCCGCAAGCCGAAGAAGTACTCTGACAAGAAGATTGTCAAGCGTGCGGGCAACAAGTAATAGGAGGACTCATCAATGAGCAGATCGGTCAAGAAGGGCCCCTATGTAGCTGCGAAGCTGCTCAAGAGGGTCGAGGAAATGAACGAATCCGGCAAGAAGAGCGTGCTGAAGACCTGGTCCCGCGCGTCCACCATCTTCCCCCAGATGGTTGGTCACACCATCGCGGTGCACGACGGCCGCAAGCATGTGCCGGTTTACATCGTGGAAGAAATGGTTGGTCACAAGCTGGGTGAGTTCGCCCCGACGCGCACCTTCAAGGGTCACGCCGGTGAGAGCGCCAGCGGCCGCAAGTAAAGGAGTGAAATCGCATGGCTACCAGAATTCGTGAAAAGGCGAAGGTTCGCAAGGAAACTGCGGACAAGCGTCCCCGCGCGACCGCTCGTTACGTGCGCATCTCTTCCAGCAAGGTGAAGATCGTTGTCGATCTGATCCGCGGCAAGAAGGTCGACGAAGCGCTTGCGATCCTGATGTACACGCCGAAGGCTGCCGCCCCCGTTGTGGAGAAGCTGCTGCTTTCCGCGATTGCTAACGCCGAAAACAACCTGAGCATGGACCGCGGCTCCCTGTACGTCGCGGAAGTCTACGCCAATCCGGGCCCGACGCTCAAGCGTTACGTCGCCCGCAGCCGTGGCAGCGCTTCCCCGATGCTCAAGCGCACGAGCCACATCACTGTCGTGCTCGACCAGAAGTAAGGAGGTTTTCGGATGGGCCAGAAAGTGAATCCGCATGGCGCCCGCGTCGGCGTCATCAAGGATTGGAGCACCCGCTGGTATGCGGACAAGAAGAACTTCGCTGACAACCTCGTGTCCGACGCGAAGCTCCGCAAGATGATTAAGACCCTGGAGTTCGTCGACGACAAGAGCAAGAAGGCTGTCAAGCTCTACGACGCCGGCATCTCCCACGTGGACATCGAGCGCCGTTTTGACAACGACAAGGTTCGCGTGACCGTGACCATGCACGTCGCCAAGCCGGGCATCGTCATCGGCGCGAACGGCGCGAACATCGAGAAGATCAAGGCTGCGCTGGCCAAGGAGCTGGGCAACAACGCTCAGGTCATCCTGAACGTCCAGGAGATCAAGAATCCGGACCTGGATGCGCAGCTGGTTGCCGAGAACATCGCTGCTCAGCTGGAGAACCGCGTGTCCTTCCGCCGCGCGATGAAGAAGTGCCTGCAGAGCTCCATGCGTGCGGGCGCGAAGGGTATCAAGACCTCCGTTTCCGGTCGTCTGGGCGGCGCGGACATCGCGCGCTCCGAGGGCTACCACGAGGGTTCCATCCCGCTGCAGACCCTGCGTGCGGATATTGACTACGGCTTCGCCGAGGCGAAGACCGCTTACGGCCGCCTGGGCGTGAAGGTCTGGATCTACAAGGGCCAGGTTCTTCCGACCGCGAAGAAGGTTCCGGCCAAGACCGAAGGAGGCAAGTAAACCATGTTGATGCCCAAGAGAGTGAAGCGCCGCCGCGTCTTCCGTGGCCGCATGAAGGGCAAGGCCCATCGCGGCAACTTCCTGGCGTACGGTGACTTTGGCATTCAGGCCACTGAGCCGTGCTGGGTGACTGCCCGTCAGATCGAGGCCGCCCGTGTTGCCCTGACCCGCTACACCAAGCGTGGCGGCCAGGTTTGGATCAAGATCTTCCCGGACAAGCCGATCACCGAGAAGCCGGCTGAGACCCGAATGGGCTCCGGCAAGGGCTCCCCGGAGTACTGGGTTGCCGTTGTCAAGCCGGGCCGCGTGATCTTCGAGATCAAGGGCGTTGCCGAGGCTGACGCCCGCGAGGCTCTTCGTCTGGCGCAGCACAAGCTGCCGCTGAAGACCAAGATCATCGCCCGTGAAAAGACCAGCGAAGGTGGTGAAGCGTAATGAAGAAGAATCAGTTCAGCGAGATGTCCGCTGCCGAGCTCAACGATAAGGTTGTGGAGCTGAAGAAGGAGCTCTTCAACCTGCGCTTCCAGCTGGCGACCGGCCAGCTGCAGGACACGATGGCGATCGCCAACACCAAGCGCGAAATCGCCCGTGCCAAGACCGCGCTGCGCGCCCTCGAGCTGAAGGCTCAGGCGTAACCTGAAAGGAGACACAAACATGTCTGAAGTTAGAGGAATGCGCAAGACCCGCGTTGGCGTCGTCGTGAGCGACAAGATGGACAAGACCATCACCATCGCGGTTAAGTATCGCGTTCGCCATCCGCTGTATGGCAAGATCATGAACCGCACCACGAAGATCAAGGCCCATGATGAGAACAACGAGTGTGGCATCGGCGACACCGTGCGCATCATGGAGACCCGTCCGCTTAGCCGCGACAAGCGCTGGCGCCTGGTCGAGATCATCGAGAAGGCGAAGTAAGCCCTGTCGGATAAGGAGGAAAAAACTCAATGATTCAGCCGCAAACGCGTCTTAAGGTTGCCGACAACACCGGCGCCAAGGAAATTATGTGCTTCCGCGTTCTGGGCGGTTCCTTCCGCCAGAGCGCTTCGGTCGGCGATATCATCATGGCTTCGGTCAAGAGCGCAACGCCCGGCGGCGTTGTGAAGAAGGGCGATGTCGTGAAGGCCGTTGTCGTCCGCGTGCACAAGAACTACCGCCGCAAGGACGGTTCCTACATCCGTTTTGATGACAACGCCGCCGTTATCATCAACAACGACAAGCAGCCGAAGGGCACCCGTATCTTTGGACCGGTGGCCCGCGAGCTGCGCGAGCACGACTTCATGAAGATCGTGTCTCTGGCTCCCGAAGTTCTGTAAGGAGGTGGCGAAAGAATTATGCAGATCCGTTCCAAGGACACGGTGGTCGTGATCACCGGCAAGGACAAGGGCAAGGAGGGCAAGGTTCTCACCGCCTTCCCGAAGACTGGTAAGGTTGTCGTCGAAGGCGTCGCCATTGCCACCAAGCATCAGAAGCCGCGCCAGGCCGGCATGCCGGGCGGCATCATCAAGAAGGAAGCCGCGATCGACGCGTCCAACGTCATGCTGGTGTGCCCGAAGTGCAAGAAGGGCGTCCGCGTTGGCATGAGCGTGCTCGAGAATGGCACCAAGGTCCGCGTGTGCAAGAAGTGCGGCGCGACCATCGAAGCGTAATAGCAGGAGGAATTGAGAAATGGAAGCGCGTCTTTATGATAAGTACGTGACCGAAGTCGTTCCTGCCCTGCAGCAGAAGTTCGGTTACAAGAATGTGAACCAGATCCCGAAGATTGACAAGATCGTCATCAACATGGGCCTGGGCAACTGCAAGGATAACCCGAAGGCGCTGGAAGCCGCCGTGAAGGAGCTCGAGGCGATCGCCGGCCAGAAGGCCATGGTGACCAAGGCCAAGAAGTCCATCGCGAACTTCAAGCTGCGCGAGGGCATGAATGTCGGCGCCAAGGTGACCCTCCGCGGCGAGCGCATGTATGAGTTCATGGACAAGCTCATGAACATCGCCCTGCCCCGCGTCCGCGACTTCCACGGCGTGAGCGAGAAGGCCTTCGACGGCCGCGGCAACTACGCGCTGGGCATCCGTGAGCAGCTCCTCTTCCCGGAAATCGAGTACGACAAGGTGGAGACTGTCCGCGGCATGGAAATGATCTTCGTGACCACCGCCCACACTGACGAAGAGTGCAAGGAGCTCCTCGCTGCAATGGGCATGCCGTTCGCGAAGTAAGGAGGAGGACAAATCACATGGCTAAGACCAGTATGATCAACAAGCAGCAGAAGGAGCCGAAGTTCTCTACTCGCGCTTACACCCGCTGCCGCCTGTGCGGCCGTCCGCACTCCGTGCTTCGCAAGTACGGCGTCTGCCGCATTTGTTTCCGCGAACTGGCGTACAAGGGACAGATTCCCGGCGTCCGCAAGGCCAGCTGGTAAGGAGGGACTGAAATGCTCGTTAACGATCCCATTGCAGATATGCTCACCCGCATCCGCAATGCTCAAATCGCCAAGCACGACAGTGTGATGGTGCCGGCTTCCAACATGAAGAAGTCCATCGCCAAGATCCTGCTTGACGAAGGCTATATCAAGAGCGTCGACATGGTTGACGACGGCCTGTCCGGCCAGATCAAGATTGGCCTGAAGTACACCGACAAGAAGCAGAGCGTCATTGTTGGCCTCAAGCGCATCAGCAAGCCGGGCCTGCGCGTCTACGCGCAGTGCGAGGAGCTGCCGAAGGTGCTCGGCGGCCTGGGCATTGCGATCATCTCCACCTCCAAGGGTGTGATGACCGACAAGCAGGCCCGTGCGGCCAAGGTCGGCGGCGAAGTGCTCGCCTACATCTGGTAATCGACGACGCTGAAACGGAGGAAAGAACAATGTCTCGAATCGGAAGAGCTCCGATCGCCATCCCGGCCGGCGTCACGGTTACCGTCTCCGATGACAATATCGTCACCGTGAAGGGCCCGAAGGGCACGCTGACCCAGGAGGTCAACAAGAACATCACCGTGAAGCAGGAGGGCAACGAGATCATCGTGACCCGCCCGGATGATGAGAAGCAGAACCGTGCGTTCCACGGCCTGTACCGCGCGCTGATCCACAACATGGTTGTGGGCGTCAGCACCGGCTTCACCAAGACCCTGAACCTGGTTGGCACCGGCTACCGCGCCGAGGCCAAGGGCAACACCCTCAACATCACCATCGGCTACAGCCATCCGGTGATCATTGAGGCGGAGGAGAACATCGCGTTCGCCACCCCGAACCAGACCACCATCACCGTCAGCGGCATCAACAAGCAGCAGGTCGGCAACGTCGCCGCTGCGATCCGCGCGGTGCGCAAGCCGGAGCCGTATCATGGCAAGGGCATCAAGTATGATACTGAGGTCGTCCGCCGTAAGGAAGGCAAGACCGGTAAGAAGTAAGAAAGGGAGTGAGCGCTAATGTTCACCAAGCGTGATCGTAATGAGATCCGTGTGATCCGTCATGAGCGTGTGCGTAAGAAGATCAGCGGCACGCCCGAGATGCCGCGTCTGTGCGTGTATCGCAGCCTGAACCACATCTACACCCAGGTGATCGACGACGTCGCCGGCAAGACCCTGGTTTCCTGCTCCACCCTCGATCCGCAGATCAAGGGCCAGCTCGCTGAGCTGGACAAGAAGGGCGCCGCGAAGCTGGTCGGCAAGACCGTCGCCGAGCGCGCCATGCAGGCTGGCATCAAGCAGGTCGTCTTCGACCGCGGCGGCTATGTCTACACCGGCCGCGTGGCGGAGGTCGCCGCAGGCGCCCGTGAAGCGGGCCTGGACTTCTAAGTCAAGGGAGGATACGAAGAATGCCTCAGGATATGGAAAAGAAGCCGTTCGAGCGCGGCGATCGCCGCGAGCGTGGCCCGCGCCGTGAGCGCCGCCAGGAGAGCGAGTTCCAGGAGAAGATGGTTGCCATCAACCGCGTCTCCAAGACCGTTAAGGGCGGCCGCAACATGCGCTTTGCTGCGCTGGTCGTCATCGGCGACGGCAAGGGCCGCGTTGGCTGCGGCATCGGCAAGGCCGTTGAAATTCCGGAAGCTGCCCGCAAGGCCACCGAGGACGCCAAGAAGCACCTCGTGCATGTGAGCATGAAGGGCACCACCATCCCGCACGAGACCGTCGGCCGCTTCGGCACCGGCGAGGTCGTGCTGATGCCCGCCCCGGAAGGCACCGGCGTTATCGCCGGCGGTCCGGCGCGTGCGGTGCTCGAGCTGTGCGGCGTGAAGGACATCCGCACCAAGAGCTACGGCTCCAACAACCCGATCAACATGGTGAAGGCGACCATCGAGGGTCTGGCTTCCCTGCGCACCGCTGAAGAAGTGGCCAAGATGCGCGGCAAGACCGTCGAAGAGCTGCTCGGCTGAGAAGGAGGAAAGAGACTATGAAAGTACAGGTTACGCTTGTGAAGTCTCCGGTCTCCAGCAAGCCCAACCACATCAAAATTGTGAAGGCGCTGGGCCTGCACAAGATCCGCTCCACCAAGGTGTTTGAAGATACCCCGTCCATCCGCGGCATGATCTTCAAGGTCAAGCATCTGGTGTCTGTGGTCGAAATCAGCGACTAAGGAGGATTCACCATGAAGCTGAATGAGCTGAAGCCCGCTGAGGGCTCCACGACTGCCGCGCGCCGTCTCGGCCGCGGCACCGGCTCCGGCCTGGGCAAGACGTCCGGCAAGGGTCACAAGGGCGCGAAGGCCCGCTCCGGCGGCGGCAAGCGTCCGGGCTTCGAGGGCGGCCAGATGCCCCTCACCCGCCAGCTGCCGAAGCGTGGCTTTACCAACATCTTTGCCAAGGAATATGCGACCGTGAATGTCAGCGACCTCGACGTGTTCGAGGAGGGCACCGTGGTGACCGCCGAGCTGCTCATGGAGAAGAAGATCATCCGCAAGCAGCTGGATGGCCTGAAGGTGCTGGGCAACGGTGAGCTGACGAACAAGCTGACCGTCAAGGCCGTGAAGTTCACCGGCTCTGCGAAGGAGAAGATCGAGGCTGTTGGTGGCACTGCCGAGGTGATCTGATATGCTGGAAAAGATGAAGAGTGCCTGGCGCATTCCGGAGCTCCGCAAGAAGATCATTTACACCTTCGGCATGCTGCTGGTCTACCGTCTGCTGTGCGTCATCCCGGTTCCGGGCATCGACATCGCGACGGTTGCGGCAGCGGTTAAGGACTATTCGATCCTTGACTTCATGAACATGATGACCGGTGGTTCCTTCCAGAACATGAGCATCATGGCCATGGGCATTACCCCGTACATCAACTCCAGCATTATCCTTCAGCTGCTGACCGTTGCGGTTCCGTCGCTCGAGAAGCTGGCGAAGGAAGGCCCGGAGGGCCGCAAGAAGATCACCGAGTGGACCCGCTACCTGACCGTCGTTCTGGCGTTCATTCAGGCGGTTGGTCTGGTGTTCGCGATGCG
>JBJEUI010000216.1:0-1592 GCA_051883755.1 Candidatus Ventricola sp. | reverse complement strand
CAGAAGCTGCTTGCGCTCGTCATGGCGCTCGTGCTGGCGCTCACCGTCGCTGCGGCGGGCATGGCTGAGACCCTGACCGGCGAAGCCGAGGGCTTTGGCGGCCCGATCAAGGCGGAAGTGACCGTTGAAAGCGGCGCCATCACCGCCCTCACCCTGACCGGCGATGCCGAGACCCCGGCCATCGGCGGCGCGGCGCTGGAGACGCTGACCGAGGCCATCGTGGCTGCGGGCGGAATCGACGGCGTGGACGGCGTGGCCGGCGCGACCTGGACCTGCAACGGCGCGTTCGCCGCGATCAAGAACGCCCTGGGCATTGAGGAAGCTGCCGAGGAGACGGCTGTGGAGGCCGTGACGGCCAGCGGCCTCAAGCACGGCATCGGTGTGGTCGGCACCCCGCGCCTTGGCCCGGGCGCTGACGCGAACGAGGTTCCGGTGTATTCCTTCAACGAGGTCATCGCCTACGCCATCGTGGACAGCGAGAACCGCATCGTCGATCTCGAGGTGGACATCGTGGAGGTCATCACCCCGAACCATGACGAGTCCAACGAGGGCGACAACTTCATGGCCGGCTGGCCGGGTCAGAGCTACAACAGCGACGCGGACGGCGACGGCGTTGTGGACGGCCTGCTGGAGGAGACCGAGGAGATCTTCACCACCGAGACCCTGTCCTGGCTGAGCAAGCGCCAGAAGGGCAGCGACTACAAGATGAACTCCGGCACCTGGGAGCAGGAGATGGACATCTTCGAGAGCTTCTTCGTGGGCAAGACCGTCGAGGAGATTGACGCCTGGTACGCCAAGCACTGCTCCGACGTGAACGGCCGTCCGATCACCGCCGCCTCCACCAAGGAAGCGGACGTGGCGAAGTTCTCCGCGCTCACCGACGAGGAGAAGACCGTCAACGACGCGATCTCCGGCGCAACCATGTCCCTCACCGATGCGCACGGCGACATCCTCGCCGCCATCCGCAAGGCCGTGGCCAACGCCATCCCGATGCGCGACGTGAAGAGCATCGCCAGGATCGGTCTGGGCGTGAACGTGATGCCGCGTCTGGGCCCGGGCAAGGACGATCAGGACGTGCCCTGCTACAGCTTCAACACGTCCGTCGCCGCGGTCTGCTATGACGCGGACGGCAAGGTCGTCGACATCTACGCCGATGTGCTTGAGGTCATCACCCCGAACCACGACGGCGCGGACGACAACGCCTTCACCGGCTGGCCGGGCCAGAGCTACAACGCGGACGTCGACGCGGACGGAAAGGTTGACGAGGTCTGGACGCAGACCGAGGAGAGCTTCATCACGCAGATTTCCGCCTTCCAGACCAAGCGCGATCTGGGCAGCAAGTACAAGATGAACTCCGACACCTGGGTGGGTGAGATGACCGCCTACGAGGGTGCGATGATCGGCAAGACCACCGAGGAGATCTCCGCCTGGGTGGCGGCCTGCTTCTCCGACGTGAACGGCCGCGCGCTGCACGGCACCTCCACCAAGGAAGCGGACATCGCCAAGTACGAGACCATGACCGACGCGCAGAAGGCTGAGATGGACGCCATCTCCACCGCCACCATGGCGCTGCGCGACCCGCACGGCGACAT
>JBJEUI010000215.1:0-1594 GCA_051883755.1 Candidatus Ventricola sp. | reverse complement strand
GCTGCTCCACCTTCTGCTCGTCGCCCTTGATGACGATGGTGATGCGGGAGACCTCCGGGTCATGGGTCGTGCCCACGGCCAGGGAATCGATGTTGAAGCCTCTTCTGAAGAACAGACCCGACACGCGGGAGAGGACGCCCGGTTCGTTGTCCACCAGCACGCCGACGGTGTAGCGCTGCTGATTATCCTTATTGATATACATCGCGCACCTCCGTCAGTTCAGGCAGAACGAGTCGATCGGGGAGCCGGGCGCAACCATCGGCGCGACCATCTCGTCGATGTCCAGCAGGCACTCGATGATGCAGGGCCTGCCGGCCTCGTAGGCTTTGGCAAATGCCGCCGAGAAGTCCGCCAGGTTGTCCACGCGCGTGCCCTCCATACCGTACGCGTCAGCCAGCTTGATGAAGTCCGGCCCGCGGTCGAGCGTCGTCTGGCTGTAGCGGTGGCCGAAGAACAGCGTCTGCCACTGGCGCACCATGCCCAGCGTGCCGTTGTTGAAGATCACCACGATCACGGGAATATCGTAATAGGCGATGGTGGACAGCTCGGTCAGGTTCATGCGGAAGGAGCCGTCGCCGGTGACCAGCGCCACCGGCCTGCCCTGCGGGTCGCTCTTGGCCGCGCCCATCGCCGCGCCCAGGCCAAAGCCCATCGTGCCCAGGCCGCCGCTGGAGATCAGCTGGCGCGCGTGCACGAACGGGAAGTGCTGCGCGGTCCACATCTGATGCTGGCCCACGTCCGTCGCCACGGTCATCTCCGGGGCGACGGCGGCCATGGCCTTCAGGATCTTGCGCGGCTCAAAGAGCTCGTCGCTCAGGTAGTCCTCCATCATGCTGCGCGCCTGCTGCATCCACTGTGCATGCTGCTTCTGGGAGACCCGGGTGAGCAGCAGATCAAGCACCGTCTTCGCGTCGCCGGTGATGTGCAGCGCGGTCGAGACGTTCTTGTTGATCTCGGCGCGGTCGATGTCGATGTGCAGCACCTTCGCGTTCGGCGCGAACGCCTTCGCATCGCCCAGCGCGCGGTCGGAGAACCGCACGCCCACGGCGATGAGCAGGTCACAGCGCTGCATCGCGATGTTCGCCGCATGCGTGCCGTGCATGCCCAGCATGCCGAGCATCCTGTCGCTCGAGGCCGGCGCGGCGCCCAGGCCCATCAGCGTGGCCACGATCGGCGCGTCCACGCGGTCCGCCAGCTGCATCAGCTCGTCCTGCGCGCCGGAGATCGTCACGCCGCCGCCGCAGTAGATCAGCGGTCTGTGCGCCTCGGCGATCAGCTGCGCCGCCTTTTCAAGCCGCGGCTCCGCCTTCGTCTTGTACATTTCCAGCGCCTCGCCCTCGGGACGCAGCTGAGAGAGCGGCTTCTTCTTGGACAGGCGCGGGATCAGCGCCTCGCCGCTGAGCGGGATGTACTCCGTCTCCGCCAGCTGCACGTCCTTGGGAATGTCCACCAGCACCGGGCCGGGCCGGCCGGAGCGGGCGATGTAGAACGCCTCGCGGATGGTGTCCGCCAGCTTTTCCACGCTCGTGACCAGGTAGTTGTGCTTGGTGACCGGCATCGTCATGCCGGAGATGTCCGCCTCCTGGAAGGAGTC
>JBJEUI010000214.1:0-7692 GCA_051883755.1 Candidatus Ventricola sp. | reverse complement strand
TGATCACCGGCCTGGCCATCGGCCTGGTCACCCCGCCGGTGGGCATGTGCCTGAATGCGTGCAACAAGATCAACCGCATGCCGGTCATCGACATCTTCAAGGGCGCGCTGCCGTATGTTACCTGCAACATCCTGGTGCTCATTGCCATCAGCCTCTTCCCGGTGCTGACCACCTGGCTCCCGGCCATCATGGGCTATTGATTCTGTCGGATTCCCGCCCAAAAGCAAGCCGCTGCAGCTGACGCTGCGGCGGCTTTTGTAGATTATTGCGCTTCTGTGATCGAAGCGGGTTCTTCAGCCGGCTCACCGGCGATGAGCGTGAGCAGCGGCTCAGGCAGCAGCGCAAAGAGCGCATCCATCTGCGCCTGCACGTTGGTCAGGGCGCGGATGCAGAGCGCCTCGATCTCCTCTTCGGACGCATTGTCCAGCACGAATTCCGTCGGGGTACCGGAGGGCTCGTAGGGCACCGTATAGACCATGGCACCGATGATGGCCTCGTCGATGCCGTCTTGCTTGGCGGTCTGCTGCTCAAAATACTCGGCCTCCGGGCCGTTCTCGCCCGGGAAGACGACAAAACCGGTCTGCGTGCTGGTCTGCTGAACGGTCTGATGGTCCACGGCAATTTCGACATCGCCGATGCTGTAGGCGCGTTCGCCGCCTTCGGCGGTCAGCGCGTACTCCGATTCGCCGTAGCACGAGATGGTGACGGCGCTGCCCTCATCAGGGATCGTCATGACATAGCTGTAGATGCAGTTGTAGCCGCTCATGCCCTCTTCGGTGAGGATAGGCTCGGAGCCTGCGTCAAACGACAGATCCAGGAGGCTCTGTTCTCCGGACTGGATGTCCGCGGCGGCGCTGAGGCTGATCACCTGCGGATCAGCAGGATCGACGGTATAGTCGATCGAGGCGGTCAGGCCGGAATACACGCCCTGCGCGTCGGTCATGAAGGCCTGAAGCAGGCCGCAGAGCCCATCCTCGGGCGCATCGGCCAGATTGACGAGGTTGAGGGCGGCGGTTGAGCCGTCTTCCAGGGTAATGCAGAGGCTGCCGTATACAATGCGGCCGGCATCGTCCGTGCCGGTGACGAGGTACAGCGGGTATTCCTCATCCATCATGGCCTGCGCCTCGGCGCGCAGCTCCGCGCACAGGGCGGCGGTGGTCAGGGATTCATCCTCCTGCAGCGCCAGCAGCGCATCGAGTATGGGCACGAGCGCCGCATCCTGCTCCAGCTGGCTGCACAGCGCGGTGATCAGCTCGCCGAACGCCTTTTCGGTGATGATGACGGCGGTCTCCTTCGCGGCGGCAGGGAAGTAGCCCTCGGCAGCGACGTGTTCCTCCACGCTGACGGGCTGCGCGGCGATGAACTCGGCGATCGTCTGTCCGTACGGCGCGGCGATCTGCTGTGCCGTGAGGGCGATCAGCCGGGCGGAAGAGGCAATCGCCTCGCCAAGCTGCGCAGGGCTCAGGCCGCGCAGTGCGAGCAGCTGGGCGCTCTCCTCCTCGCCGAGGCCGAGCATGGCCAGCGCGGCTTCCCAGGAGAGGGTGACGCATTCGCCGGGCAGAAAGGCGGCGCTGGTGAGCTCCAGGCCGTCCTGGGTGATTTCCAGCTGCACGTCGATGCACACGGCGGCGCTGTCGTCCTCGAAGTAGACGCCGTCCAGCTCGAGCAGCAGGCCGCCCTCGGTCTTTACCGCGGCGACCGTGATCTGCGCGTTGTACAGCGCTTCTTCGATGGCGTGCAGGAGCTCCGAGTCCTCGCCGGTCAGCCCGAGCGCCTCGGCGTTCAGCGTGAGGCTGCAGCCGAGGTCCGCGCAGACTGCGTCGCCATTCTGGAAGGCTTCAAGGAAAAGCGCGCGGGTGAGCGCACCGGGGGTGAAGGGCGCGTGCTGTGCTTCGGCCAGCGCTGCGGGCAGCGAACCCAGCAGAAGCGAGACGGCAAGCAGCAGACAGAGCAGGCGTTTTTTCATCATGGATGCATCCCTTCCTTTGCTGTCGATGGGTTATCCGATACCTTCATTATACCGAACGGGCAGGGGGAGCGTCAATGCCGGAAAAAGATTCGCAAAAAAACTTTGTGAAATACATTGACAGGCGAGGTATCTTGTGATAGACTGTATCTCGTCGGAGGTGAGGAAATGCTCAATGCATCGGATATCCTTCGCGGCTATACGGATACGATCATCCTTGCGCAGCTGGCAAAAGAGGACAGCTACGGCTACGTGATCAGCAAGAACGTGCAGGAGATCTCCCGGGGGGAGCTGCAGCTGAAGGAGGCGACCCTGTATACGACGTTCCGCCGGCTGGAAAACGCAGGCGTGATCGAGTCATATTGGGGCAATGAAAACGCGGGCGCACGCAGGCGGTATTACCACCTGACAGATGCGGGCCGCGCGCTGTATGAGGAAAACCAGGCGGACTGGCGCAAATACCGCGCCATCATATCCGCGTTATTTGGAATGGAGGAATCGGGCGATGATGAACAAACGGATTCGCAGCATGGTGGACGAGATTTTTGCCGAGATGAAGATGACGGCAGAGAACCTGGCGCTGCGCGATGAGCTGATGGCGAACGCGCAGGCGCGTTACGAGGACTCGGTTGCGCAGGGCAAGAGCGAGGAGGAGGCCTTCGTGGAGGTCGCCGCGTCGCTGGAGGACGTGTGCGGCCTGCTGGAAGAGATGAAGCGCATGGACGAGACGCCCAAAGCCGAGCCGGCGGAGGAGACCGTCCCGGAGCTGAAGATCGGCGATGAGCCGGAAGAGGAACCGGAGCAGGAAGCGCAGGAAGCCCCGAAGGAAGCCGCGGCGCAGACCGACCTGGGCGACGCGCTGAACAAGGCGTTCACCGCGCTGGGGGACTTCGGTCAGGCGATCATGCCGGAGGCAAAGAAGCTTTACGGCCAGATGGATGACGTGACCGGCGGCGTGCTGGGCAAGCTGGGCCGCGCGGCAAAGAAGGGCATGCGCGACGCACAGAAGGCCGCGGAGGAGGCCATCGACAAGTACGCGGATGGCGAGCTGGTGTTTGACTTCGGCGCGAACAAGGACGCCGGGCCGGAGAAGACGGCGCAGGAGAATCCGGACAATGATCTGGAAAAGGCCATGGAGGATGCGCGCCGCGAGGCCGAGAAGGCTGCCCGCGAGGCTTCTGAGACGCCGGACGCGGAGCCGCAGACGGACGGGGAGAGCGCGCCGCTTGACAACGACGGAGAAATCGACGAGGATGCCTTCTCCAGGGCTGTCGACGAGATGACCCGCGAGGCGGAGGAGGCGATCCATCAGGCGGCGCAGAACGCAGCTGGCGGCGAGCCGGAGTACGTCGTGCACGACGCGGCCGAGCCGGTGAGCGGCAGGCAGAGCTTCCCGGCGGCGGGCCTGCACAAGATCGACATCCAGCTGGATGCGGACGACGTGGAGATCGTTCCGGCGGACGGCACGCAGGTGGAGACCCTCTGGGAGGCGCAGTGCGCGGACGGCGAGCCGGTGATCACGATGTCCGGCCATACGCTGACCATCCGCCGCAAGAACCCGGACGTGTTCAAGACGTTCTTCTCCGTCTTCCAGAAGGCGGGTGGACGCATCACCGTGCGCGTGCCGCGCGGCTATGGCGCAAGCTATGCGGTCAACACGACCAGCGGCGACGTGCGCATCGGCGCGCTCGACGCGGATGAGGTGAAGGTGACCACCACTTCCGGCAGCGTGCGCGTGGAGCCGGATACGAAGACCCGCGCCGGAGACATCGCCGTGACGACGGTGTCCGGCCATGCAACGGTCAGCGCCTGTGCGGATACGATCGAGGTGACGACCGTCTCCGGCGGCCAGTTCATCTCCTGCGATGCGCACAAGGTGGACGTGAACGTGGTCTCCGGCAGGGTGCATGTCGAGGGCGCGTGCGACGAGTGGGAGGTCAGCGCGGTGTCCAGCGACGTGGAGCTGCTGTGCACCGTTGCGCCGACGAAGAAGGTGCAGATCTCCTCGGTGCACGGCGACGCGCGCCTGGCGCTGCCCGGCGATATCCGCGGCTTTGTCGCGGAGAGCAGCGGCGCGCTCGGCTGTGAGATCGTCAACGAGTTTGGCCCGAACCGCTACGGCACCTGCGGCCTGCCCATCCGCATGGAGACCATGCGCGGCAAGCTGATCATCACGAGACTGTAAGGAGCAGAGCGTATGGATAAAGTCAAGGAGTATGTGGGGCTTTTCTTCGGCGGCCGGCTGGTCGTCGAGGGAAACGGCCGCACGTTTGCCAGGCTGCCCGTGTGGCTGGCCGCGCTCATCGCGGTGGCGAGCATCAGGCTGGCGGTCATCACGGTGCTGCTGGTCGTGGCCTTTGGCATGAAGGTCCGCGTGACCCGGGCGTAAGGAGGGCGAAAAGATGGATTTTGAGCAGATCAGGAACAACCTGATGAACGCGGCCGCCCAGCTGCTGGCGCTGCGGGTGATCGTCACCTCGCCCAGCGAGAAGGCGGCCGACCTCCCGGCGGTGTATGTGCTGCTGGCCGCGCTGATGGCGCCCGGCGCCTGCGCGCTGGTGGTGGTGCTGGGCTTCCTGCGCCGCTACGCGATCCGCTTTGAGAAGGACGCGGCAAAGCTGTAATGGATTGGGATACAAACCAGCTTATACTAATTCTTGTTAAAATGACCCAATCCGCGCACCATCTTTTCCGCCCTGACTTTGCCTCGTTCCGTTCAACGTACCTCCAGTACGCCTCACTGCACTTGGCTTCGTCAGAGCGAAAAATCTGATGCGCTCTGTTGGGCGTTTTAACTGCGAATTAGTATTAAATCAAGGCCGCAGAGCTTCTGCGGCTTTTCCGGTGCAGAGGTTTATGGTATACTGATCCCACCAGGCAAGACTGACGGAGGAACAGATGATGGAATCTCTATTTGGAAAGAAGAAGGAGCGAAGGCCGGGCGGCACCCTCGTGCTGTATACGACCAAGCACGGCGCGACGCAGCGCTATGCCGAGCGCATCGCGCAGCCGCTGGACGCGCTGGTGAAGGAGGCGGCTTACGCCAAGGCCGATCAGGCGAAGACCTACGACGCCATTGTGCTGGGCTGCCCGGTGTATGCCGGCAAGCTCAAGGGACTGGACTTTCTGGCGGACAACCTCCCGACGCTGAAGGATAAGCGGCTGGTGATCTTCACCTGCGGCTTGTATGATCCGGCGCAGGAGGACGTGCGCGCCAATCTGGATGAGCAGATTCAGGCGGCGCTGGGCGAGGCGGCGGATTGCGTGTCGGTCTTCCACCTCCGCGGCGCGATCCGCTGGTCGAGCCTGGGTCTGATGGAACGCATGCTGATGAAGGCGCTCATTTCGCAGATCCGCAAGAAGGATGAAGCGGCGCGCAGCGAGACGGAGCGCCTGATGCTGGAGGCAGAGGGCGGCGCGCTCGACTTCTCGGACGAGGCGGATCTCGATGCGATCGTCCGTGCGGCGCGCGGCGGTGGGGAGGCAGACGCATGACCGGCCAAAAACCGAACATTCTGCCCGCATGGGCCGATCCCATCGTTCGGTTTCAGGCGGGAGACGAACGAGAGGCGCAGGAGCGGCGGATGATCCTTGAGATGATTGACCGGCTGGGCGACGCCGTCCTGTCGCGGGAGAGCGAAATCGCGCATATGACCGCGTCCTCCATCATCGTCAGCCCGGACCGAAGGCGAACGCTGATGGCGTTCCACAGGATCTACAACAGCTGGGCCTGGACCGGCGGACACGCCGACGGGGAAAGCGATTTCGAGGCGATTGCGCGGCGCGAGGCCCAGGAGGAGACGGGCATTTCCGGGCTCAGACGGCTGGGCGGCGGCATCGCATCGATCGAGATTCTGCCGGTGTGGGCGCACGTCAGGCGCGGCAGGGCGGTGGGCAGCCACCTGCACCTGAACGTGTCCTACCTGTTTGAGGCGGACGACAGGTTGCCGCTGCGCGTGTGCGAGGATGAAAACAGCGCCGTGGGCTGGATCGAGGCTGACCGCCTTGGCGAATACGTGAGCGAACCGCCGATGCTGCCGGTTTACGAAAGGCTGCTCAAACGGGCGAACGTTTGTTAAATAGTTACAAATAACATGCGAATGTGCTTGAATTGCTTCACAAAAGCGGCTATACTAAAGCCACCAGAAAGGAGAACAAGCATCATCAGTACCCCAGGACAAACCGAATATCAGGCAATTTCCTCGTAAAGGAGGCCGACCGTATGATCGTACGTTTTGTGATGAAGGACGCACACGTTCCCGCTTCGATTCAGGAGACCATGAACAAGCGCTGTCACCAGCGCATGGATGCATACTTCAAGGATGAAGCGCCTGACGCGACCGTGATCACCGTTCGCGTCACCGAGCAGAAGAACACGTACAAGGTAGAAATGACGATGCCCTATCTCGGGCATACGCTCCGTACGGAAAACCAGGAGCGGGAAATTTCCCTCCCCGCGCTTGATAAAGGCATAGATATCCTGGAACGTCAGATGAAGAAGCTTCGCACTCGTCTGGGACGCGACCTTCGCAAAAAGCCTGCGGTGGCGGAAGATGCCCCGGCTGCGGCCGAGGAGGAAGCCATGGAGGAGCAGGAACAGAAGGTGCTGCGCGTGAAGCGCTATGCGGCAAAGCCCATGAGCGTGGACGATGCGATTCTGGAAATGGACCTGCTGGGACATTCGTTCTACATGTTCTCGAACGTGGAGACCGGCAATGCAGCGACGGTTTATCGCCGCAAGGACGGCGGCTGCGGCCTGATCGAGCTTGAGAACCTGTAAGAATCCAAACCTGAGCGGTCCGAACATGACAAAGAAGCGCCCCTCAAGTGAGCCGTGAGGTGCGAAGAGAAAGGGTGGTACCGATGGATCCGGCGATAAAGAAAGTGGTGGCCGTGCTTGCGGCTGCGCTGATCGTGGTCATCGGAGTGATTTGTGTGATCAACTTCGCGAATATGGACGCGGCGGTCACCACGGAAAACGAGATCAGGACACAGGAAAATCAGAATATCGAAGACAATGTTCAGGCGGATGCGGACGCAGAGCTGATCGCACAGGAAAAGCCCACTGATGAGGCACAAGCCGGCGGGACAGGCGTGACCAACGAGGCGCAGAGTGATGAAACGGCGCAAGATATTGTCATGTATGAAGGCGCGCTTGCAGGACTGAGCGAAGAAGAGATTGCGAAGATGGCGCTTGCTGAAGAAGAATCCGCTGCGAGAACCGAAACGACCGGCGTGGAGGACGCCGTTGACTGAAATCATCGCAAGATCCGGGGAGCGGGGCTCCTGACGCACGCGGCTGCGTGCGGATGAAAAGAGGGAAGATTATTCTAGACGTGCATAAAACCGGAGCTGCCAGGCGCTGAAGGCGAGCCGATGACGCAGCTCCGGTGTTTTTGCCGCTTTGCGTTGACCGCATTTTGCGGCGCGAGCGGAGATGCGCCTTTTTCCGAAAACCACTGGATTTGTACAGCAATGAAACAAAATTTGCAAATAATTTGAAAAAAGCATTGACAAATGTGCTCGCCCGGTGTATTATATATCTCGTCGCCGCGCTCGACACATTCAAGCGATGCGGCCGACCCCGGGAGCATAGCTCAGCTGGGAGAGCATCTGCCTTACAAGCAGAGGGTCACAGGTTCGAGCCCTGTTGTTCCCACCAATTTCATAGTGGCGCGGTAGTTCAGTCGGTTAGAATGCCAGCCTGTCACGCTGGAGGTCGAGGG
>JBJEUI010000213.1:0-1610 GCA_051883755.1 Candidatus Ventricola sp. | reverse complement strand
TGATGTTGATGCCGTCGTAGCGGATCTTGCCGTCCTGGATGTCGTAGAAGCGGTTGATGAGGTTGGTGATGGTCGTCTTGCCCGCGCCGGTGGAGCCGACAAACGCGATCTTCTGGCCCGGCGTGGCGTAGAGCTTCACGTCGTGCAGCACCATCTTGTCATCCGTGTAGCCAAAGTCCACGCCGTCCATGACGATGTCGCCCTTGAGCTCGACGTAGTCCGTCTCGCCCGTCGCCTGATGCGTGTGCTTCCACGCCCACAGGCCCGTACGCTCGGCGCACTCGGTCAATCTGCCGTCCTCACCGCGTCTGGCGTTGACGAGGGTGACATAGCCGTTGTCGACCTCCGGCTCCTCGTCCAGCAGCTCAAACACGCGCTCCGCGCCGGCCAGCGCCATCACGACAGAGTTGGCCTGCTGGGATACCTGATTGATCGGCTGGTTAAAGCTCTTGTTGAGCGTGAGGAAGGAGACCAGCGTGCCGATGGTCACGCCCAGATAGCCGCTGGTCGCCAGCAGGCCGCCGGCGATCGCGCACAGCACATAGCTCAGGTTGCCGATGGCGATGTTCACCGGCATGATCGTGCTGGAAATGCGCTGGGCGTTGTAGGCGCTTGAGCGCAGGTTCTCGTTGAGCGCACTGAACTCCTCAATGGACTTTTCCTCATGGCAGAAGACCTTGACGACCTTCTGGCCGTCCATCATCTCCTCGATGTAGCCGTTCACCTTGCCCAGATCCTGCTGCTGCTTGATAAAGAAGCTGCCGGACTGCTTCATGCGGCTCATGGAGATGCGCAGCATCAGCGCGACCATCATCAGCGTGATCAGCGTGAGCGGCACGTTGAGGATGATCATGGAGGCCAGCACGCTGACGATCGTCACCACGCTGGAGATCAGCTGCGTCAGGGACTGGGAGATCATCTGGCGCAGGGTGTCGATGTCGTTGGTGT
Source organism: Candidatus Ventricola sp. (assembly GCA_051883755.1). Lineage (GTDB taxonomy): Bacteria > Bacillota > Clostridia > Christensenellales > Aristaeellaceae > Ventricola. The sequence continues at coordinate 662 of JBJEUI010000213.1, read as the reverse complement.
ACACGCTCATGATGTCGCCGTGGGCGTGCGTGTCAAAGTACTTGACCGGCAGGCGCTCCATCTTCTCATAGAGCTTGAGGCGCAGATTCTTGAGCGTGCCCTGCGTGACGAAGATCATCAGGTAGTTCTGCAGCCAGGAGGCCAGCGCGCCCAGCGCGTAGATCACCGCCACGCTGCCGATGGCCCTGGCCAGCGGGCCAAAGTCCGGGTTTTCCTGGCCGGTCATCGGCAGGATGTAATCGTCAATCAGCGTCTGGGTAAAGAGCGTGCCGCGCACGGAGGCGAACGCGCTGACCACGATGCAGACAAGCACCAGCAGATAGTGGAACTTGTAGCGCTTCATGACCTCGGAGAGGATGCGCTTCATCGTCTTGCCGGGGTTCTTGGCGCCGCGCTTGCCGCCCATCGGGCCATGCGGGCCGTGCGGGCCATGGGGTCCCTTCATCATACGCGCGCACCTCCCTTCGCCTGACGGCTGTCGCGCTTGATCGCCTCGTCAAAGTCGCCGCTGCCGGCGCCCGCCTGGCTTCTGTAGACCTCCTGATAGATCGGGCAGGTCGCAAGCAGGTTCTCGGGCGTATCAAATGCCGCCACGCGGCCCTCGTCCATCACCAGCACGCGGTCGGCGTCCTCCACGGACGCGATGCGCTGGGCGATGATGA
>JBJEUI010000212.1:0-1616 GCA_051883755.1 Candidatus Ventricola sp. | reverse complement strand
CGCCAAAAGTCGCGAGACGCCCAAGGCAATATGTGCTATAATGTAAACTGTCAAAGAAGGGCGAGAGCGCCTGATGCAGCCCAGCATCGGAGAAACCCATCCACGGGCTGTACATCCGGTTGATCAGATAAACCCAAACCAGCGTTGGCGGAAAAACCGTCAGCGCTTTTTCTTTGTCCAAAACCAGAAAGGCGGTGATTCTATGTGATGTCCTTATTCCCTTTCCTATCTCCGTTTTCAAGCGGAGCGTGTCCCCTTTCCCCGGACAGGCTTCATGGCCTGTCTTTTCTATTCTCTACGAACAATTGAAAGAGAGGTACCTTATGAAACAGCTTAAGAACATGCAAATCATCGGAATTGACAATGGCTACGGCAACCTGAAAACCGCCAGCGGCATCTTCCCCGCCAGCGTGCTGACCTTCGACCACGAGCCTGTCCACGCGCAGGACCTGCTCATTTACGACGGCAAATACCACGTCATCGGCAGCGGCCACCGGGAGTTCACCCCGGACAAGGTCAGCAATCCGGATCACTATATCCTGACACTCGCCGGCATCGGACAGGAGCTGTGGGCGCACAGGATGACCGAGGCCCGCGTCTACATCGCTGCCGGCCTGCCCCTGACCTGGGTGGAATCCCAGCGCGAGAGCTTCCGCGCCTACCTGCTCCAGAACGACCATGTGGACTTCATCTGGCGCGGCATCGAATACCACGTCGATATCGTGGGCGCGGACGTGTACGCGCAGGGATTCTCCGCCATCGTGCCCATGCTCAAACAGTTCAAGGGCGTGAACATGCTCTGCGACATCGGCAACGGCACCATGAACATCATGACCATTCAGGACAGGCGCGCCGTCATGGACCAGTGCTTCACGGAGAAGTACGGCACCTATCAGTGTATGCTTCGGGCGCGCGAAGCTCTGACACAGCGCTTCGGACGCACCGTGCCGGATCCCGTCATCGACGAGGTACTCCGAAACGGCGACGCGGACATCGGGCGCGACTATGTGGATACCATCCGCGAGGTCGCTGCGGATTATGCCGCCGAGATCATGCGCAGGCTGCGCGAGCACGAATACGATCCGCAGACCATGCGCCTGTGGATCGTGGGCGGCGGCGGATGCCTGCTGCGCCACTTCGGCGAGTTTGACCGCGACCGCGTGACCATCATCGACAACATCCACGCCAACGCCGAAGGCTATGAATACCTTGCGGAACGGCGTCTCAGGCGCGAGGGTATTGCTGAATGAGTAAGACGTTCCGCACCACCCTCCGGCTTGATCTGGACAAGCCCGCCAGCGCGCAGGCCGCTGCGCTGCTGCGTCAGCTTCATGCCGAGCGCGGCTTGTCCTACAGCGCGCTAATCGTTCCGGCTGTCAATGCCTATTACGGCAAGGCACCTGCGGACGAAAGCCTGCGGGAGACGATTCGCTCCATCGTCCAGGAGGAATTGGCGGCTGCACCTGTTCAGCTTGGCGATCTGCTGCAAACGCTGAATACATTCACTCCTCAGACAGCCCCGTCGTCCATCCACAGCGATGAGCCCGACGACGACGATCTCGACGACGCTCTGGACAGCTTCGGTTGCTGATGCTCTTTGGTGCTCATGAGCACCA
>JBJEUI010000211.1:0-7870 GCA_051883755.1 Candidatus Ventricola sp. | reverse complement strand
TCGTACACGCCGTCGCCGAAGTAGCTGCTGCGTTCGTTCATGGGGATCATCATCTCTTCGATCGACGAAATTTTCCCGTTGTAGTAGGCGATATTCTCCACGCTGCTTCCTCCCTGGCATTGATGCGTTTATGATACTCCCACTTCCTGCATTTGTCAATTTATCAAAATACGGTTTTGCCTTCCGTGTACCGCATTTTCATGGTATAATATGGATGATCACCTCTTGTTTCCTGCATATCTGAAGGGAGGCTCCTCATGGAAACCCCGCTCGTATCCGTCATCGTGCCGATCTACAACGCAGCCATCGATCTGGTGTCCTGTCTGGAGAGCATCAAGCGCCAGCGCTACACGAATCTGGAGATCCTGCTCGTCAACGACGGCTCCAACGATGCCAGCCTGGAAATCTGCCGCATGTACGCGCGCATGGACCCTCGCATCATCATCATCGACAAGGACAACTCCGGTGTATCCGGTACGCGCAACATCGCCATCGAGCGCGCGACGGGCAAGTACCTGCAGTTTGTCGACGCGGACGACTTTCTGGACATCAACGCCACCCGCCTGATGGTGGAGGCCATGGAGGAGAGCGAAAGCGACCTGCTCATCGCCCACTACTGCTCCGTCATGCCGGGCGGCAAAACGCAGGTCTTCGGCTTTCTGCCGCCGGACGCCCAGATGGACAAGGCGCAGTTCGCCCGCCACCTGATGGAGGAGCCCGCCAGCTTCTACTACGGCGTCATGTGGAACAAGCTCTATCGCCGCGACATCATCATGGAGCACGACATCCGCTGCAGCGAGGAGTTCACCTGGTCGGAGGACATGCTCTTCAACCTGGAGTACATCCGCTACGCCGAGCGCTTCTGCTCCCTGCGCACGCCGGTATACTATTACGCCCGCCAGAAGAAGGGCTCGCTCTCCGCGTCCGTCTCGCCCGCCAAGGTGCTCACGACAAAGGCGTCGCTGTTTACCTATTATAAGCAGCTGTACATCGATCTGGGCCTGTATGAGACGTACAAGCTGCAGATCTATAAGTACCTGGTGGCCGTCGCAAAGGATATGTAAGTCTGTTTCGTCGCGCGCAAAACCGTGCTCTGTGCAGGCTTTTGCACAATCTCCCCACACGTCAAAAAACGCTGCTTTCCCCGATCCTTCGATCAGGGAAGCAGCGTCTTTTATGCTTGCCTTCAATTTGCCTTCAATCCGTCCGTCAGGACTCACTTCTCCGCACAGACATGCTTCTTGCTCTCGCCGCGGCACTTGAGCTGGCCGCACTTGCTGCACCAGCTGTGGTCACGCCCCTTGGTGATGCAGGTGTAGTGCTCGCCGCAGGCCGCGCGATGCGTCTTGCCGTCCGTGAGCGCCTCGCCGCACTGGCTGCAGACCGGCACGCACGCGCCGGCGCCATGCCGTCCGGTGCACTTGCCGCCGCCGCACAGGTGGCACCTGGGGTGATCGGACGCCCGCCAGGTCTTGCCCTGCAGGGTATACACGCACGGACGATGGTTGGGATTGCTGCACGGCGTATAGTGACCGCCCAGGCTGTCATCGCACCAGAGCAGGCCGCACATGCTGCAGCGCGCATGGTTTCTGGACTCAGCGCACGGGTAGGTCTCGCCGCAGCCGCCCTGCGCCGGATCGCAGTAGTGCTCCGCATCCTTGTTGCACTTCGTGTGCTGCGGCTCCGCCACGCAGAACGAATTCACCTCCGTGGTGTGTCCGCTCTCGCAGGCATAGTGCCCCTCGACGCCGCACACCGCCAGGCCATGCTCGCCGTCGCAGCCGACGTGGCCCGCATGGCCGCACTCGGCCGCGCCGTGGTTCCTGCCGTCAGCGATGCAGTGGCCCCACTGGCCGCACGCCGCCCGGGCATGCTCCAGACCGTCGCAGTTGTAGTGGCCCTTTTTGCCGCACGCCGCCGGGCTGTGGTCCAGCCCGTCGCAGGTCAGATGGCCCTCGGTGCCGCAGGCCGCCGCCTTGTGCGTCATGCCGTCGCAGACGTAGTGACCCTCGACGCCGCACCTCGCCGGATCATGCTTCTTGCCGTCATACGCACAGTGGCCCGCCGCGCCGCAGGCCGCCACGCCGTGCTTGCCCATGCAGCTGGTATGCCCTTCCACGCCGCAGACCGCCGGGCTGTGGTCGCGTCCGTCACAGTTGAAATGGTGACGGTAGCCGCATTCCGCATAGCCGTGATCCTGGCCGTCACAGCTGAAGTGGCCCTCAATCCAGCAGGGCTCCGGACGGCCGTGGTTGACGCCGTCATTCTTCTCATGCCCCTCCGTCTGGCACGGCGGCTTCGTGGGATCGTACGCCGCCAGCGCGCCGGCCGCCGCGCTAAGCAGCAGGCACAGCGCCAGCAGCATGCAGAATAGCTTCTTTGACATGGTTGTCTCCTCCTCATCTTTCCCCTATCCTCATGCGTCAGTGCTTGCAGCCGCTGGCGCATTGATATGCCTTGCAGGTATCGCACCACGCGTGGCTGCCGCCCTGGCACCACAGGTGCTTGCCGCACTCCGCCGTGTGGCTCTTGCCGAACTTCTCCGGTCCGCCGCAGCTCGGGCAGGGATCCACGCACTTGCGGTTGCCGTGCTCCTTGCCGTTGCACAGGGCCTTGCCGCAGTACCCGCAGTACTGGTGGTCTGCCTTCACATACTTCTTGCCGCTCAGGGTATAGACGCACGGACGGTGGTTCGCGTTGTTGCACGGCGTCTCGTGGCCGCCGAGGGAACGGTCGCACCACAGCAGGCCGCACATGCGGCACGCGGTGTGCGCGTTGGACTGGGAGCAGCGGTAGGTATCGCCGCAGCCGCCCTGCGCCGGATCGCAGTAGTGCTCCGGATCGCCCTCGCAGGCCATGTGCTGCGGCACGGCGCTGCAGTACTTGCTCACCGGCTTGTTCAGGTGCGCGCGCACCTCGCAGGCATAATGGCCTTCGACGCCGCAGGCCGCCGGCTCATGCGTTCTGCCGTCGCACAGGTAGTGGCCGGCATAGCCGCAGGGCGCCGCCTCGTGCTCAAGCCCGTCGCTCACGCAGTGGCCGCTGCGCCCGCAGGATGCCACGGCATGCTCCAGACCGTCGCAGTTGTTGTGGCCCTTCCTGCCGCAGGCCGCGCGGCTGTGATCTGCGCCGTCACAGGCATCGTGGCCCGCGACGCCGCATTCCGCGGCCCTGTGCGTGAGGCCGTCGCAGGTGCAGTGCCCCGCGATGCCGCAGGCCGCCGGTTCATGGCGTTTGCCGTCATACGCGCAGTGGCCGGCGATGCCGCAGGCCGCAGCAGCATGCTTCCCCTTGCAGCTGGTGTGGCCCTCCGCACCGCAGACTGCCGGGCTGTGATCGAGTCCGTCACAGTTGAAATGATGGCGGTATCCGCATTCCGCATAGTCGTGATTCTGGCCGTCGCAGCTGAAGTGGCCCTCGATCCAGCAGGGCTCCGGGCGGCCATGATTCACGCCGTCGTTCTTCTCATGTCCTTCCGTCTGGCACGGCGGTTTCGTGGGATCGTACGCAGCCAGTGCGCCAAGCGGCAGCGTCAGGCACAGCACCAGCGTGCACAGCAGCATCCATGTCTTTTTCAAAAGGATTCCGCCTCCTCGATTCTTCTTTCCGGCGCTCGCTCCGCCGGAAAAACTTTCCTGAATCCATTATACCGTCGTCCCATACGCCTGTCAATCGAGGCGGAGCGTTCCGCAGCAGATTCGCCGTTCCTTCCTCAAAGATGTGCAAAGAAGACCGTCCTCTTCCTCTCCGGATTCACACGCCGTCCATGGACAGATCCGTGTTTCCATGTTACAATCCACTTGTCATGGACATTCCATTTGATCCGGCGCAATCTGTACAATCCCCACTTCTCAGCAAGGAGGCATTTTTCATGCAGCGCAGCGCATCCCGCATCCTCAAAACGCTCCTGCCCGTTCTCGTGTTTCTTCTCTGTCTGTCCGTATCCGTCGGCTATTACGCCGTGTATGGCCAGCACAATCTGGACTCCGATATCTCGTCCGAATTCGTGCTGGCCCAGCTGCTCAACGAGGAGGGCCGGGTCTTCCTGACCGACAGCTGGTATTACTCCACCGAGCTGCGCATCGTCAGCCCCGTGCCGGTGTATCAGCTGATGCTCCGCCTGTTTTCCGACTGGCACGTCGCCCGCACGGCCTCGATCGCCGTCCTGCTGTGCGGCACAGCGCTTTCGCTGGTGTATCTCGCGCGCGGCTTCGGCGTATCGCTGACCGCTTCGCTGCTGTGTGCCGGCGCGCTGATCCTGCCCATCACGGAGTACAACGCCTTTACGCTGGTCTATGGCGGCTTTTATACCGTCTGTGTGATGCTCACCTTTGTGCAGATCGGCCTCGTGCTGCGCATGGACAGGAAGCGGCTGCGCGAGCCGCTGCTGCTGATCCTGCTGGGCGTCTATGGCGGCCTCAACGGCGTGCGCATGCCCATGGTCTGCGTCGCTCCGCTTCTGGCCGCATGTCTCATCAATCTGTTTCTGGACATGCGCCGCTGCGCCGGCCTGCGCGATGTGCTCGCGCTCCCTTCGCTCTGCCTTGCCGCAGGCGGCGTGCTGCTGACCGCCGCGACGCTCATCGGCTACGCCGTCAACACCAACGTGCTCGCCTATGCCTATGACTTTGCACAGTACGGCGAGACGACGCTCTGTCCGCTCTCCGTGGAAACCTTCACGGATCAGATCATCTGCCTGATGTCGTATTTCGGCTATCGCAACGACGTCCTGCTGCTCTCTCTGGAAGGCGTCGTCTCCGTGCTGGCCGTGCTTCTTCCCATCGCCGGCGTCGCCGCCATGATCCTGCTGCTGCGCATGCAGCTGAGCGCCCGCGAGCGTCTGGCCGCGCTCTTCATGCCCATCGCGCTGGCCCTGGGCATGCTCATCAATGTGCTGACGCTCCTGAGCGATCATCCCGTGCCGCTGCCCTACACCGTCAGCTACTACATGCCCGCCGCATTGCTGCTGGTTTTCGCCCTCTTCTGGGTGCTGGATCGCTTCGCCTGCAGGATCAAGGCGCTGCGCGTCGTGCCGATGCTGGCGCTGGTCGGCGTATTCCTGGCCGGAAACGCCGCTTACCGGGAGAAGGACCTGCACACCTACGACACCGAGCTGGAGAATATCGCGCAGTACCTGCTCGAGGAGGACTGCGTGCAGGGCTATGCCACCTTCTGGAACGCCAATGTGCTGACGGAAATCACCAACGGCGAGATCGACGTGTACACCGTTGAAAACTGGGGGACGGGCGATTTCAACGCATGGCTGCAGCGCAAGGATCACATGGACTGGGATCCGGTCGGCAGCATCTTTGCCATCTTCACCGTACAGGATCTTGAAAACGGCGTCCCCGGCTGCGACGAGGAGCATCTGTTCTACGCCTCCGATGATCTCTGCGTCGTGATTTATGACAGCAACGATGACTTTCTGGCCGCGCGCAGCGAGTAAGTCCGAAGGATAAGAAACAGCACCGGACATAGCAGGCTGCCGTCAGAAGAACCTGACGGCAGCCCATTTTTTGCCCTGGCGCCTGTGTAGAGGTTATGCTGTTTCGATCAAACCATGATGCGTTCTGTCCGGGATGTACAGCGAAAGAATGGATCGGAAGAGGGCCAACCGAACTGTTTGCTCAACCGATCTCGGCGAAGCAATGCTATGGCTTTCTATTCCGCAGGCGATACTCTCCCGGGGGGATGCCATAGCGCCTGCGGAAAGCAGAACCCAGCTGCGTGCCGCTCTGCATGCCCACACGAGGCGCAATTTCATCCAGCGTCAGGGCGGTGCTTGTGAGCATGCGGGCAGCCTGCTCCATACGGATGCGCTGCAGCAGCTCCTTGGGCGAGCAGCCATACTCCGACATCATCAGCCGGTAGAGATGCGAGCGGCTGACCCCGACGAAGTCGGCCGTCTCCTGAATGGACACCGGCCTGTCAAAACGGCCCTCCATATACCAGAAGGCCTGATCACACAGCGCGCGCCCGCGATCGCACGTCCTGTCCGGCAGCTGTTCCGGCGCGATTAACGCCAGAAATCTCAGCAGGTCCCCCGTCGCCGCCTGCTGTCCCATTCGAAGCATCCGTGCGTCCTGCCGCATTTGACGCAGGGCCTCCCAGGCCGCCGGCGCGTCTTGAGCGGTAAAGACCCGGTGCATGTCATCCAGCCCGGCGGATCGGGTCAGCTCCTCCGCCTGCCGCCCCCGATACCCCACCCAGGCGTAATGCCAGGGCGACTCGCGGTCCGCCTGATAAAACGTCTCCTCTCCGGGGAGAATCAGAAATCCCTGACCGGCCTGCACCAGCTGCCTTCTTCCATCACTGAAGAAGGTTCCGCTTCCGCGTGCAACAAAATGAATTAAATAGTGATCTCTCTGCGCAGGCCCGAAAGAATGAAGCGGACGGCAGATTTCTTCCCCAAACTGACAAATAACCAGCGTATTATTGGGCGATTCATCTTGTTTGTTCCTTCGATTCTTTTTATTCTCAGGCACGCATTCTCCCTCCATGCAACATTTTAGCTGCATAATACAACAAAATGCAGCTTGCGTCAAGGCAGCTGTCGGACTATCATGAGGATACAACACTGGAAAGGAGACTGTTCTTATGCCGAAGATCGCCTTCATGGGTGCCGGTTCCACAGTATTCGCCAAAAACGTGCTCGGCGACAGCATGGTAACCCCCGCCCTGGCCGAAAGCACCATCGCCCTGTACGACATTGATCCCCAGCGTCTCGAGGAGAGCTATCTCATGCTCACCGCGATCAACAACAACCTGGGCGGCAAGGCTCATATTGAGAAGTACTGCGGTGTGGAAAACCGCAAGGACGCCCTGCGCGGAGCGAACTATGTGGTCAACGCGATTCAGGTGGGCCTGTATGATCCCTGTACCATCACGGACTTTGAGATCCCCAAGAAGTACGGTCTGCGCCAGACGATTGCCGATACGCTCGGCATCGGCGGCATCTTCCGCGCGCTGCGTACCATCCCGGTGATGATGGATTTTGCGCACGATATGGAGCAGGTTTGCCCGGACGCCTGGTTCCTCAACTATACCAACCCCATGGCCATGCTCACCGGCGCCATGCAGCGCTATACGGGCATCAAAACCGTCGGCCTGTGCCACAGCGTGCAGGTATGCGCAGAAAGCCTGTTCAAGTCCGTGGGCATGGAGAATGACCCGGATGTACAGACGAAGATCGCAGGCATCAACCACATGGCATGGCTGCTGGAAATCACCAAGGACGGAAAGGATCTGTATCCGGAGATCAAGGCGCGCGCCGCAGCGCTGACGGAAAAGCACGACAACATGGTGCGCCTGGAGATCATGAAGCGCTTTGGGTACTATGTGACCGAATCCAGCGAGCACAATGCGGAGTACATGCCCTTCTTCATCAAGGACAAGTATCCGGAGCTCATTGACCGTTTCAACATTCCGCTGGATGAATACCCGCGCCGCTGTGTCGCGCAGATTGAGCGTTGGGAGAAACAGCGCGATGAGCTGACCAAGGATCCGCACCTGACGCACACGCGCACCCGCGAGTATGCCAGCTACATCATGGAGGCCATGGAGACCGGCGTGCCCTACAAGATTGGCGGCAACGTCATCAACACCGGGCTCATCACCAACCTGCCGCAGAAGGCCTGCGTCGAGGTCCCCTGTCTGGTCGACAGGAGCGGCATCACGCCGTGCTACATCGGCGAGCTGCCGGAACAGTGCGCTGCGCTCAATCGCACAAACATCAACGTTCAGCTGCTGACCATCGAGGCGGCGATGACGCGCAAGAGGGAGAAGATTTATCAGGCGGCCATGATGGATCCGCATCTGCAGAGCGAGCTGTCCATTGACGACATCGTGTCCCTGTGCGACGATCTGATCG